>NZ_JBVJWR010000003.1:0-269074 GCF_055602235.1 Streptomyces sp. NPDC037410
CCACCACGGTCACCTCGGCCCCCCGCCGGCGCAGCCAGTGGGCCAGCGCGGGTCCCGCGATGCTCGCCCCCGCCACCAACACCCTCGGACCGCTCCCCCGGGTCCCCTGCTCGGAGTCGTCGACGCCCATCACTGCCTCCATGTGCTTCCTCCCGCGCCGGAACGTTCCCGGCACAGGCCCACCGCTGTCGGTGGATCCGGCAGTATCGACTGCGGATCCGCACACAACTCATCGGTACGGCTGAAATCGCGTCCACGCTCCCGCAGACACCCCGAACTCGGCATGCGACCGGTCAGGCATGGTCATGATCGCCTCGACCTCGGTAGACACCGATGGTGCCGGTGGCCTTCGGGGGTGCGTCTTCGCTCATGTACCGGGTGTCGGCCTCGCTTCCGGCGATCATCAGCAGCGGCACGTCGATCAGGTCGAGGTGGTCGGTGGCGTCGAAGGCCATCAGGTCCAGCAGGCTGCTCATCGTGTACTTGAAGGTCGAGCCGGGGCAGGCGTGGGTCTTCCAGTAGACCGCTTGTCGGACTTGACCGCGTTCAGGGTGTATCCGCCGCCGCAGATGCCGAGCGCGCCCACCCGTTCGGTGTCGACTCCGGGGAAGTCGGCCATGCCGTGGACGTCGTCGGTGCGGTGGTAGGGCTTGTCCACGTTGCGGGGCTCGCCTTCGCTGTGTCCCTGGAAGGAGGCGTCCGCGGCGATCGTGATGTAGCCCTGTTCGGCGAGCCGCTGCGCGTCACCTGGTGCCACGATGGAGAGAGAGGTTGCCAGGTGCTTCAGGGAGGCGATCATGAGCCGGGAGTATCACTTTCATTGCGAGCACGCCGGCTGCTCGGTCACCGTTGGCCTGAGGATGGGCGGGAGGCGGGAGCTGGAGCTCCTCGTGGACGGGAAGCAGGTCGCCGCCGCCCGCGCCCATGGCCACCACGCGCAGACGACGGTGATGACCACGATCCTGCCCACCGACCCCCCTCGCGGCATCGAGGTCGAGGTGGCGCTCCCTGGTGTTCTCGGCGGTGATCCGGCAAGCACCCTGGTCGCGGGTGGCGAACGCAGGCCCATACCCGCCCGGGAGGTGCCCCGACGGGCGCGGTCGTCGGAGGCCGACTGGTACTCCTGACCGTACCGGGGCGCCCGGCACGGCGCGTGCTCGGCCAGTTCGAAGCCGCCGTTGGGGGCAGACGGGTCGGCGTGCGGGTCGTGGATGGGCGGGGCCCTGTTCTCCGGCGAACACTCGCCGGAATCAGTTCCGCTCCACCCCTGCCATGTGCTGGACGAGGGCGGTCAAGGCGAAGCCGGACGGTGGCGCGGACGCGACGGCGGCCTACCCGTCGTCCAGGCCGTCGCACTTCATGGCGAGGGTGGCGCGGTGAAAGTCAAGCCATCTTTCGGAGCACGGTGCGCTCGTCGGCGTTCAGGGGCGGCAAAGGCGTTCGATGGCGCTCATCGGCCGATCATCGCCAGCGGCCGAAGCTGTCGACAGACAGGGCTTCCGACAGACAGGGCTTCCGACAGGGCGGGCGTTGCCTGATGTGGCATCAGCAGGAGTCGGTCCTCCCACGCCTCTGGTGAACCCTCGATTCTGGGGACGCGTACACCCACACCAAGCCCTGTGCGAAAGGGAAGTTCGTCATGCCCGCATGGCCGCGCAAGACTTGCCCCGTCTGCCGGCGCCCCGTCGCAGTGAACCCGGACAGTCGGCGGATCGCCGACCACAAGCCCCCGCGGCCCAGCGAGCGCGCCAGGACCTCGTTCCTATGCCAAGGGTCCGAACAGATGGTCGAGCTGGGTGGATGGTGCTCCTGACCTGCGAGGAACATGATCCGGCGAAGGAGGAGATGCTCTTCTGAGGTGCCTACCGGCACCGTGCCCCTTGCGTCGGTGAAACGGAACGGGCGAACCTCCAGCGGCCTCCCTCACTTGAGGCGGCGACTCCTTAGCCGGACCGCTGTTCCAGGCCTTCGAACCTCTGGGAGCACTCTGGGGTCCGCCTCGCTTCCGGCGGCGACCGCGTGCAACGCCCGCAAGGCGACCAGGAGCACACCCATGTCGTCGAGGTAGACCGGGTCCGGGATCAGGTCGATCGGTGAGATGGTGTAGACCACCGCCGCCCAGAACAGGGCCTTGGACCGCAGCGGGAGACCGGCGTCGAGCAGTAGCCTCCGAGCCTGGAAGACGCGGACGAGCAGCACGGCCGCGAATCCCGCCACGACGAGTACGAGAGAAACGGCCGCGATGAGCCAGAAGGAGCTGTCCATGCTTCTCTCCTGCCCGGTAACGGTCGAGGTGGGCCGGTCGTCTGCGGCTGTTACAAGGCTACGATGTCGGGCCCGCTGTTCTGCTCATCGGCCGTTCCCGTCGTCGGGACCTTCTCCCCACCGCGACCGGTGACACCGGCCTGCTGCGGGTCGGCTGCCCGAGAACCGGCCCTCGAGTCCGGTCCATCATGTTCAGCAACATGGCCGGGATCACGCTGGGCCTGCGCTCTTCGCGTGCCAGTGCCCCGCCACCGGCCCCGAGCGCCGCACGGCGCCCCGCCGAGGGACTGGCGCGGTCACTGCTCGTCGGTGGGCGGCCGCTCGGCGGTACCGGGGCCGGGCTCGTCGGGCGGGGGCGGGCTTGCGGTGGCCGGGGGCGCCCACTGCGCTCCGGTGCGCAGGCGGAAGGCGGCGGCCGCGGCCGCTCGTGCTGACCGGGAAGCCCTGGAAGAGACCGGCCGCCAGATTGGCCACACCGATGGCCGCCGTCTCCTGGTTGCCGCGGACCTCCTGTCCGGTTCGCGCCGCGAAGGCCGACGCGTTGGAGATCGTGTCCGCCAGCGACACCAGGGCGATGCCCAGCGCACCGCCGAGCAGCAGCGACAGGTCGGCGAGCCGTACATCGGGGATCGTGAACGGAGGAAAGCCCTCGGGCAGTCCTCCGACCAGGCCGACGCCGTGCCCGCCCAGATCGAAGACCGTGGCCGCGGCGATCGCCAGCACCACCATCACGAGCACGGCGGGGACCTTCGGCAGAAGGCGTTGCAGGACCAGGTTCAGCCGTGTCCGTCTCGCTGTGGCACTCAGCCCGCCGATTCCTGCCGTGGCCGGTACGGGCCGAGTGAGCACCGACTCCC
Source organism: Streptomyces sp. NPDC037410 (assembly GCF_055602235.1). Taxonomy (NCBI): domain Bacteria; kingdom Bacillati; phylum Actinomycetota; class Actinomycetes; order Kitasatosporales; family Streptomycetaceae; genus Streptomyces; species Streptomyces sp. NPDC037410. Next base: position 3,123 of record NZ_JBVJWR010000003.1, read on the forward strand.
CGCGCGGCTGCGGCCTGCGCGGCATGAGACGGGGCGTCTCCTGGTCGACGCCCAGCGTGAAGCCGAAGGAGGCGATGGCCACGAGGCGGATCCACAGCGCCTGCGGCGGGGTGAACGGCTCGCCCGCCGTGATGCTGCGAACGGTGGCCCCGAGGATTGTCGGAACGAAGGTCGCCAGCCGCCATGACCGCGCCATTGACGAGCCGCCGGACGACCTGTCGCCCGGCGGCATCGACAGTTGAACGCAAGACTGATCGAGGAACCGGCGCCAGGCCGGAGCTCGCTGTTGCCTGGGCGGCGCGTTCGGGTCGTGCGCGGTCGGGCTCTCCGCGGACCATGCCGTGCAGAGCCCGACCGCCGGATCGACGCCGAACGCGGCTGTGACCTCCTCGGGGGCACGCGCGTACCACAGGCCTTCCGAATTCCGAGGCTGTTCACCCGCGGAGCCCGACCGCGCCGTCATCGCTCTGCCTCCGATCCATGGCCGCGGAGCGGCGGACAGGTCGCACGCCGCTCCGGCAGGCCGGCCCTGTCTCGCTTTCCGTCCGGCCGCGCGGTCTCAGTCCGTTTCCGGTCCGGGGTGAGCACCGAGCGTCTCGGGGGTCGCCCGGCCGTCGACGACCTGACAGAGAGCCGCGCGGCAGGCGGCTTGGAGCGCCCTCCGGGACCTGCGCTCGACCAGGATCGGGACGTAGGCCCTGACCCTGGCCTGGCGGAACGACTCGTACGCTGTCCTGACTGTCGCCTCTACGTCGACCGAGTCCAGCCAGGGGTAGGCAGCCCCCAATCGGGCCACCGTGTCCCGGAGGGACGCGAGTTCGTCCTGTGAGCCGTGTGACGGGAAGTTCGGTGGATCTGCCGGGTCGGCGCGCTCGACTGGCCCGGGGTAGCCGGTCGAGCCCTCGACGGGAAGGTTCGCATCGGCTTGAGGGGGTTGCTCGTCGACCGTCATGGGGGCACTGATCCCATGTTCCACGACCTCCTGACCGCAGAACCGCACATCTCGCCATCGCCACGAGAAGGTCAGCCATGCTCATTGTCTGCTCGCCCAGGCAAGATCGCCCTCCGAGGCCGGGCCTGGGAAGCGGTGGAAAACGGCGCCGGTAGGGTCACCGCGGCGCCGCTCGATGGAACTCGTCGTCCCCGTGCAACGGACGAACAATTCCGGACGAGGCAGGGTTCGGTCCGAAAGTCGGTGGAGTGGGTGTGGTGCCGCTTCCCGGGAGTCCGCACGATGCCTCGGGGGTTCCCGACTTCCACGGGCTTGCGATGGTCTCCCGGGTCGGCCCTGCGTCAGCCTTCCGCGTCGATCTCGGCGACGGCGATGGCGACGCCGAGCGCAGCGGTGATGTTGCCGGCTGCCGTCATGACGCGGGCGGTTCCCACGATGGGGGCGATGGCGACCAGAACGTCCTGCAACTGCTCGGTGGTGAGGCCGGCCTTGAGGGCGGGATCGATGTGAGCGAGGTAGGAGACCGGAGGAGCGTCGGAGGCGGCGAGCGCTGCGATACGGGTGAGCAGAAGGATGTCCGGCGCCAGTCCGCACCGCTCGAGCGAGTCGTCCGTCATGGCGAGGATGGTGTCCAGAACAGGGGTGTCAGATGCAGTGGACATCTCGAATGTCCTCCTGAAAGGCCCGACTAGGGGGAGTGAGATGAAAGGGGGATGCCTGCAGACCTCCGGCATGCCCTGCCCTCGATTCTAGAACCCCTCCTGAACCTGCGCACGGGGTGTGTGTCCGCGCTGACCATGGTTGGCGGGCGGCTCGCGTGATGGGGGCCGAGAGAACGGGTGCCCGGAGCGCTGGTCAGGACCGGTCAACGCTCAGGCGTCCCACCTCCCCGGCGGTGAGCAGGGCTGGAAGGTCGGCGACGGAGTCGAGAACGTGCACCGGCGCCCTGGGGCGTCCGGTGCAACCGGCGATCAGGTGCCGCCGATCTGGACCGTGAATGGATCAAGGATGAATGTGATTCCCGCAGGCGGTGGGGGTGCCGGTCCGTGAATGGTCTGGATCTTGGTCAGTCCTCAGACGGGGCTGCCTCGCACCATCCGGCTCCGCGGGAAGTGCTCTGGAGCCGGAGAGGCGAGAAGCCCGGCACCAGCGCCGGGACGAGCGCGTTCGTAGGGACGGATCGGTTCGCCGGTGGCGGGTCCAGGCAGGGCACTGCTGTCTCTGCGGCTGCGGACGCAGCGGGCGGGTGGGCGGCAGAGCGGCGGCGGGTGGACGTCTGTGCGCCGAGCACACTCACCACGAGGCTGGCTGTGCTCGCAGCATGGTTCCGGCCGTGGTGGCCTGTTTATGGTGCCTCGCATTCACACCGAACCCGATGGTGTGCGTCTCGGTATCAGTGCCAGGAGGGCAGCCGATGAGCGCAGTCTCAGTACAGTCCGGAACCGCCGGAGTCCCGGACGGGGCCGGCGGTCCGCAGCCAGTGGGTGTCTACTTCGAACGCATGCCGTTCGGGAGGGCCCACGTGTTGATCGCCCTCGCGCTGTTCATGGCTTTCGTCATCGAATCGTGGGAGCAGCTCGCTCTCGTCTACGTCTCCGCCGACCTCGGCGACGCCTTCGCCCTCGACGCCGGACGGGTCGGCTGGGCTCTGTCGGCCGTGGCCCTCGGCATGATCCCCGGCTCGCTCGTCTGGGGGCCGGTCGCCGACCGCATCGGACGCCGCGCCGTGTGCCTGTGGAGCCTCGGTTCGTACGGTGCTGTGGCGCTGGCCGGCGCCTTCTCGCCGAACTTCACCACGCTGATGATCACACGGGTGCTCTCGGGGATGGCCCTGGGCGGCATCTACACCGTCACCTTCCCCTACTTCCTGGAGCTGCTTCCGGTCAGGCTGCGCGGCAGGGCCGCCGTCTACCTGTCGATCGGCTGGCCCATCGGCGTGCTCGCTGCCGTGGGGGTGACCCAGGCGCTGTCCGGGATGGGCTGGCACGTCGTGGCCGTGGCCAGCGCGCTGGCGGCCCTGTGGGTGTTCGCGATCCGGGCCTGGGTGCCCGAGTCCCCGTACTGGCTGGCCGCCCGTGGCCGGCACGCCGAAGCCCGGGCGGTTCTCCTGAAGCTCGGCGCCGAGGTCCCCGAAGGCACCGGCTTCAGCGTGGTCGAGCCCGAGCGGGCCGGCAACCCGCTCGCCCTGCTGCGCGGCCGGCTTCTGCGCATCACCCTGCTCATGCTGATCGTGAACTTCGCCTTCAACTGGGGCTACTGGGGCCTGCAGACCTGGCTGCCCACGCTGCTCATGGAGAAGGGGCTGAGCATGTCCAGCAGCCTCGGCTTCGTGGCGCTGAGCGCCCTCTTCATGATCCCCGGCTACGTCTCGGCCTCGTACCTGACCGGGCGCTTCGGCCGCAAGAAGGTCTTCCTGCCCTACGTGGCGGCCGCCGCGGTCAGCGGCGTGCTCTTCGCCTACTCCGGCAGCCTCACTCAGCTGTACGCCGCCAACTTCGCCCTGTCGTTCTTCAGCCTCGGCGCGTGGGGTGTCTGGAACACCTGGAACGGCGAGTTCTACCCGACCGCGCTGCGCGCCACCGGATACTCCTGGGCCACCGCGGCTCAGCTGATCTCCACCTCGGTCGCACCGTCGGCCGTCGGGTACCTGCTGGCGCGTGCCACCGGGTTCTCCTCCACCGTGCTGTTCATCACCGCGTTCCTGGTGGTGGCGCTGGTTGTGGCCGTGCCGCTGCCGGAGACCGAGGGCCGTGATCTGGAGTGATATATAGGGGCAGATGGTGACAGGATCATGCGGGTGAGGCTGGGAGTGGACGTGGGACGCGTCACCACCGTCGCCGTGCTGGTCGGGCCGGGCGGTCAGACAGTGGCTCGCGCGGTGGTGGACAGTGTTCCCGGTCTCGGCGAGAGTCTGCGCGCGGTGCTTGCCGCGCTGCCCCGGGCTCAGACCGGTGACGCAGACGCCGTCGGCCTCACCACAGACCTGGAGCGCCGTCCGTCGCGGCTGCGACCGGTAGCCGCATTGCGGATCGCCCCGCTCAGTCATCCGTCCCTCGGGCCGCTCGCGGGCTGGCCTCCGCAGGCCGCCCGCGAGGTAGGGCCGCTCCACGCGGTCGTCTCGGGGGGATCCGCGCTCACCGGGCGGCAACTGGCTCCGCTCGACCAGGCAGCAGTCGCGGACTTCGCGCGGCGGGCCGCCGACGACGGTGTCACCGCCTTCTCGGTCGCGGCGGCCGGCGCGCTGACCCGCCCCGACCCGGAGCTCGCCGCCGCCGAGGTCATCGCCGAAGCCGTACCCGGCGCGGAGATCACCTTGTCGCATGAGCTCGGGCGGTCGGGGCTGCGGGAACGCGAGAACACCGCCGTCCTCAACGCCGCCCTGCGGCCGTGGGCGGCACGCGTGAGCGACACGGCTGAACGCGCGCTGCGCGCCAGCGGTCTCCGGGCGCCGCTGCACCTGGCCCGCAACACCGGCGGACTGGTTTCCGCCGCGTACTTCCGCCACTATCCGGTCCTCGCCATCGCCTCCACCACGGCGAGCGCCGTGCGGGGTGCCGCGCTCGCAGCCGGGGCGGACCGCGCCGTGGTCGTCGACGCGGGGGCTGCGGAATACCGGTGCGCGAGCGTCACCGACGGCGAAGTGGAACGCTCCGACGCCGGCCCCGGGCTCGGCGGTGTCGACCTGGACCTGGCCCGGATCCGCGCCGACGTGTTGCCCCGCGCCGACCTCGTCCGGACCGGCGCCGAGCAGGTCGCCGACCTGGTGGCCGGCGTCCGGCGGCGGACCCCCGGCGGTGTGCTTCTCGCGGCGGGCGGCGACTGTGGGCTGGTACCCGTCCGCGCGCAGGATCCGGCGGCCGCCATCGCCGCAGCGGCCTACGGAGCCGCCCGCTCGGAAATCGTCGCCGAAGTCGATCAGGTCGCCGTCGCCGGGGGCCGTGCCGAACTCGACCGGCTCCTCGGGCTCGCCCGTGACCAGGCCCTGGCCCGGGTCGTCGCCGCCGGTGCCGCCCCGGCCACCGCCCGCGTCGCGTACGCCGCCCACACCCCCGTGTCCTACTTGCCCGAGGGCGTTCACCGCCTCCGCGTCCGCGCCCTCGGATCCCCTTCGGGGAATCCCGTCATGGCCCGCGGCCGGCGCACATGACGCCCGGGGAAGAGACCGCGCTGGGCGCCGCACGGCTGGAAGACCTCGCCAAGGGAGCGCTGGTGCTCGCCGCGGGCGCCGAGTATTCCTCGTACCGGGCGAGCCTCGACTGGGCGCGGGCGGCCGTCGCGGAGCACGGGCCGGTGCCGCTGATCCACCCCGGCGACCTGGGCTCCGAGCAGATGTGTGTCACGGTCAGCCTGCTCGGCTCCTCGGCCGCGCTTGCCGAGCAGCTGCCCACGGGAGAGGAGCCGCGCCGGGCGGTCCGGGCGCTGGAGCGCCGCCTGGGCAAGGCGGCGGATGCCGTCGTGCCGCTCAACACTGCGGCCGAGAACGCCCTGCTCGCCGTCGTCACAGCGGCGTCCTGCGGGCTGCCGCTGGTGGACGGGGACGGCTGCGGACGAGTGCTCCCCCTGCTGGAGCAGACTACGTTCACCATCGCCGGGATCGATCTCGCCCCGGTCGCCCTGGCCACGCCCGCCGGGGATGTGGTCGTCGTGGAGGCGGCCGGCAGCCGTGTGGAGGAGCTCGTACGGCCGCTGGTCCTCGCGGCCGGAGGCTGGGCGGTCGCCGCCTGCTACGCCATGGACGGCGAACGTCTGGCGGCCGCCGTGGTTCCCGGCACCGTGAGCCGGGCCCTGGCGGCGGGGCACCCGACGCTTGGTGACTCCTTCGCGCTGTGGCAGCCGCGGCCCCGGCGACTGGGCATCGGGCGGATCACCGCCGTGGAGCACCCCGCGACGCCGGGACCGGACACCGCCGGGGGTACGGCGCTGCCGTCCCGGCCGACCAGTGTGGTCGTCACCGAGACCGAGGGCCTGCACCGACGGTTCCGCCTGGAGGCACACAACGAGGTGCTGCTGGTCCTCGCCGACGGCGCGCCGGCCGCGGCCGCGCCGGACCAGATCCTGATGCTGTCGGCAGCCGACCAGCGGGTGTTGGACGTCGAACGTGCCATGCCCGGCATCGAAGTGGAGATCGTCGAGATCCCCGCCGCACCCGCCTGGCACACCCCGCAAGGCCGCCGACTCGCGGCCGCCGGTGGGCTCCTCCTGCTGAGCACGGACCCGGCCCCGGATCCCCGGCAGCCACAACACCCGGACGCGGAACGACCCGAGGAGAACCGGTGGTGAGACGTCCCGACCTGCCCGCACCGATGACCGTCGCGGAGCTGGTGCAGTACGGCCCGCTGCCCGGCGTACGCATACTCGGCACGACGGGACGCGACGCCCAGGTCCTGGACGTGCGCATCGTGGACCGGCGTGAAGCCCTCGACGACCTGCGTCCACACACTGCCGTCGTCCTCACCGAGGCGCTCGCCCGGTCGGGATGGATCGTGGAGATGGCGCTGCGCAAGGCCTGGGAGCAGGCGGCCGCCTGCGTGGTCGTACCCGAGACGGCGGCGGTGCATCCGCCGGGCGCACTCGCGGACCGCCTCGGCGTTCCGCTGCTGCTGATCGGCGGCGACGCGCTGGAGGGCGCCGTACGGATCGCCTCCGCCGTGTCCCGGCCGGACGCCGGCCGAACCGCGCTGCTGGCCGACGCCGCCCAGCGCCTTGCCGCCGCCGGCCCGCACGTCGAGCGCGTACTGGCCGCGCTGCACGCGGCGCTGCCCTCGACGTCCCTGGCCCTCACCGATCCGGTGGGCGGAATGCTGGCCGGGCGACGGGCCGCACTCGACTCCCCGCACCCGGTGCGGCTGGACGTGCCGGGGCCAGACGGACACCCGCTCGCGGTTCTCCTGGCTGACTCCCGCTCCAAGGAGGCGGGCTGGGCGTCGACGGTCGCATCGGTGCTGCGGCTGGCGGTACCCCCGCTGACCGCATGGGCCGCCACCCGCCGCCTTGCGGAGGAACAGTCGGACCGCCGCAGTGAGTTGCTGCTGCACCAGCTGACGCATCGCTCCGAGGAGGAGGACGAACAGGCCCGTGCCCACGTCCGGGCCGAGGCCGCGGCGCTCGGGTGGCCGCTGGCCGGGCCTCTGATCGCGTTCGCCCTGCGACCGGCCGTTGCCGCGGACGCCGACGCCGGGCCCGCGCCGGGACCCGCGCTGCGTGCTCTCTGGGCCAGGTACGGCATCGGCGGACCGCTGATCGCGTACGAGGACTGCTGGGTGTCGTGGCGTTCCGCGGCAGCCGGCAGTCCGGCCCCGGACCCGGAGGTGTGGCTGCGGCAGGGCGAGGCACAGCTGCGTACAGCCGTCCGGGCGATCGGTGACCAGTTGCCGCTCGCCGGGGGAGTGGCCGGTCCGGCCAGTGACACCGGCACGCTGGGCGTGGCGCTCGCCGACGCCAGGGCCGCTGCGGCGGTCGCCGCCGTACCCGGGTCGGTGGTCCGCGCCGACCGTATGGGGCCCGCCCAACTGTTGTCCGCGTTGCCCGCGGAGGCGCTGCGGCGGCCCGCCGAGGTCGTGCTGGCCCCGCTGCTCGCCGCGGACCGGGACGGAACGCTGCTGCGTACGCTGGCGGTCGTCCTGGACCAGGGAGCCGCCCCCTCGGCGGCGGCGGACATCCTCGGTGTCCACCGGAACACGGTCGCGGCGCGCCTGGAGCGTATCCGTGCACTCGGCTTCGACCCCGAGGACCCTGCCCAGCGCCTTCCTCTGCACCTGGCCTGCCGCGTCCTGCTGGCCGAGTCCTGAGCGGGAAGCGGTGATGAACGTGCCACCACGTGGGGGGCCCGGCCGCCGATGGGGGATTCGGCAACCGGGCCCGGTTCAGGGTGGAGGCGGAGCGGTGGGCGGTCAGGCCTCCACGCCGTAGGCGGACGCTGCCTGCTCAGGGCTCAGCAGGCCCTGCCGGAGGTCTTCCCGTACCGCCTCGGCGGGGCGCTCCGCGACGGGACCGAAACCGCCACCCCCGCCGCTCTCGCAGCGCAGCACGTCGCCACGGCGCACCGCCAGCGCGTTCACCTTGAGCAGTTCGCGCTCGCCGTCCCGGCCGGGGTTGAGGACGACGCGGGGCGCCGCGCCGCTGCCGCCGCCGAAGACACCCCACGCGGGGGTCACGGAGCGCTCCCACCACAGCGACAGGCTCTGGTCGGCCTCGAACGTGTACTGGCGCACCACGCCGTTGCCGCCGCGGGTGCGGCCCGCCCCGCCGGAGTCGGCGCGGATCGCGTACTCGGTGACTCGTACGGGGAACAGGGTCTCCAGCACCTCGGCGGGCATGTCCCGCAGCGAGCCGTTGACGTTGTTGATCAGGCAGGACTCGCCGTCGTCGGTCTGCCAGGCGCCCCAGCCGCCGACCGTCGCCTCCTGGGAGACGAAGAGCCTGCCGTTGCGCGGGTCGGTCCCGGTGAACTGCACGATCATCGAGTCGCCGTAGCTGGCGGCGGCCGCTCGCGCGGGCACCGCGGGCGCCAGAGCCTTGACCACCAGGTCGATGACAAGGCCGAGGTGGGAGTAGTAGTACTGGCACGCCGCCGGCTCGACGGCGGCGAGCATGGTGCCCGGCCGGGTGAGCACCTTCAGCGGCCGGAAGGAACCGCCGTTGAGCGGGACATCGCCGCTGACCAGCAGCTTGTAGCCGACCCGGCAGGCGGCGACGGTCTGCGCCGCACCGCAGTTGACGGGCCCGGTGGCCTGGTCGGCGCAGTCGGTGACGTCCATGGTCATCCGGTCGCCGTCGATCTCGACGCGCACGGTGACGTGGAGCGGGGTACGCAGGTCGATGCCGTCGTTGTCCAGGTAGCCGGTCGCCTCGTAGACACCGTCGGGAATGGCGGCGATCTGCTCCCGCTCCAGCCGCTCGGTCTGCGCGAAGATGGCGTCCCGCGCGGCGAGGACGGTCTGCAGCCCCCAGCGGCGGACGATCTCGGCGAACCGCTTCGCACCGGTACGGGCGCAGGCCACTTGGGCCCGCATGTCTCCGAGGGTGGGCTGCGGGAAGCGGACGTTGCGGGCGATCAACGAGTGCGCCTGCTCGCAGGGTTCGTCGCCCTCGTAGATCTTCAACGGGCCCATCCGCAGGCCCTCTTGGTAGATCGAGGTGGAGTCCATCGAACCGCCGGGGTCCTTGGAGCCCATGTCGATCCAGTGCGCACGGGACGCGGCGAAGCCGATCAGCTCACCGTCGGCGGTGTCCTCGGTGAAGATCGGCGCGTAGACGGTGACGTCGTTGAGGTGGGTGCCGCCGATGTAGGAGTCGTTGAGGACCCAGACGTCGCCGGGCTTCCAGACGTTCGCGCCGTACATCTCCTCGGTGGCCCGGGTGCACACCTCCAGGTTGCCCAGGAAGATCGGCAGGCCCGAGGACTGGCCGAGCACGTTGTGGTCCCGGTCGAGGAGGGCGACCGCGCAGTCCTTGGCCTCGTAGATGGTGGGCGTGTAGGAGGACCGGATGAGGGTGGTGTTCATGTCCTCCGCGGCCTGCAGCAGCGCGCAGCGGATGATCTCGGTGGTGACCGGGTCGACGACCCGGCTGCCGTTGTCGGTCATGCCGTGGCTCCAACCTTGATGACGAGGAAGCCGTTCTCGTCGACGGTGACCGACGAGTCCGGGGGGACGACGGTGGTGGAGGTGGCCTCCACGATGACCGCGGGACCGTCGACGCGCTGCCCGGGTGCGAGCCGCTCGCGGCGTAGAACGGTGGTGTCGTGCGAGCGGCCGCCGAAGACGACCGGCCGCTGCCGGACGGTGTCGGAGACGGCCTCGTCGGCGGCGTACGGCACCGGTGCGGCCTCGGGCAGCACGCCGAGCGCGGTGCTGCGCAGGGTGACGAACTCGACGGGCGCCTCGGGCGTTGCGTGCCCGTAGCGGCGTTCGTGGAGGGCGGCGAAGCGGTCGGCGGCAGTGGCGAGGAAATCCTCGCCGGCCGGTTCGGCGGCGGCGAGCAGCGGCACGGCGAGGGTGTAGTCCTGGCCCTCGTACCGCATGTCGACGACGTGCTCGACCCGCTGGCGCTCCACGGGGACGCCCTGCTCGGTGAGTGCGGCCAGCGACTCGTCCTCCAGGCCTGCCAGCGCGCGGGCCATGGCCTTGCCGTCGAGGTCGGCGCCGGGGGTGAAGAACTGGCGGGTGAGGTCGCGGCGAACCTCGGTGCCGAGCATGCCCCAGGCGGAGAACGCACCGGGGAAGCGCGGTACGACGACCTCGTCGATGCCGAGCTCGCGGGCGATCGCCACGGCGTGCATCGGGCCCGCACCGCCGAACGCCAGCAGGGCGAACTCGCCGGGCTCCAGGCCGTGTTCGACGGTGAGCGTACGGATCGCCTGGGCCATCTTGGCGTTGGCGACGTCGCAGATCCCGCTCGCCAGTTCCACCGGATTCAGACCGAGCTCACCGGCGAGCGTGGCGACGGCCTGCTGGGCCGCGGCCACGTCGAGCGTCATGTGGCCGCCGGCGAACCAGTCCGGGTCGACGCGTCCGAGCACCGCGTTGGCGTCGGTCACGGTGGCCTGGGTGCCGCCGCGCCCGTAGCAGGCCGGGCCGGGGACGGCTCCGGCGGACTCCGGGCCCACGCGCAGGCCACCGGCCTCGGCATAGGCGAGGGAGCCGCCGCCGGCGCCGATGGTCTGCAGGTTGACCAGCGGCATCAGGACCGGGAAGCCGTCCGCCGAGCCCTCGTTGGAGACGTCGGGGCGGCCGTCGAGGACCAGCGACACATCGAAGGACGTGCCGCCCATGTCCACGCAGATCGCGTTGCGCCGTCCCAGCAGTCCTGCGGCCGCCGCGCCGCCCATGGTGCCGCCGACCGGCCCGGACAGCAGGGTCTGCAAGGGGTGGCGGCGGGCGTAGGCGGCGTTCACGATGCCGCCCGAGGACTGCATCACCTGGACCGGGACCGTCAGGCCGTGCTCCGCGAACCGCCCCTCGATCCGCCCCAGATAGCGGCGCACCACAGGGCCCGTGTACGCCTCCAGGACGGCCGAGGACGTCCGCTCATACTCGCGCCACTCGCCCGCCACCTGGTGCGACAGCACCACGACGACGTCCTCGCCGAGCTCCTGCTCCAGGATCTTCCCGGCCAGCAGCTCGTGCTCCGGGTTCACGTAGGAGAAGAGCAACGAGACGGCGACAGCATCGAAGCCCTCGTCCTTCGCACGTCGGGCGGCAGCCCGTACGGCGTCCTCGTCGAGGGGTTCGAGCTCGGCGCCGCGCCAGTCGAAGCGGCCGCCCGCCTCCATCGTGTCGCAGCGCTCGACCAGCGGCTCCGGCTTGCGGTAGTGCAGGTCGAACATCCGGTCCCGGTTGCCGCGGGCGATGTGGTAGACGTCCCGCATCCCGGCCGATGTGAGGAGCAGGACGCGGGCGCCCTTGCGCTCCAGCAGGGCGTTCAGGCCCTGCGTGGTGCCGTGCACGAAGAAGGAGATGTCGCCGGGCGAGTCCACCGCCCGGCCCAGCGAGGCGAAGACTCCCTCGGCCAGGTCACCCGGCGTCGTGGGCGCCTTGGCCGCGAAATAGGTACCGCTGTGTTCGTCATAGGCGACGACATCGGTGAAAGTCCCACCGATGTCCATGGCCACCCGGTATGTCATGCCGCCTCCCGGCTTTCTCAGGGGATCGCCGAGGACGTTAGCCCGAGGCTTCTGGGGAGGGCTGTGCACGGCGCATGGGTGGCTGGCCGCCGCAGTGCGCCGCGCACGGTTCAGTGATCGTCGGCGGGGACACCGCCCGCCTGCTGCACGTCCTCGTGCAGGTGAACGATGCGCCACTGCGCGTCGAGACCCTGCTGCAGGACCGCGGTGTTTCGGACCAGCTCGGGGCGCAGCTCACCGGCCGACGGGTCGGGCGCGAAGTCCACCCGCAGCCAGAAGCGCAGCACCGCGATGTCACCGAAGACGTCCACGACCTGCCCGTACGGCTCCAGCCCGGTCTCCACCGGCCCCTCGCCACCGGCCGGTCGTTCCTCGCGCACCCGGTCCAGGTCCGGCTTCCCGAGGAGCAGCCCGGCAGTCGCGGAATCCCACACGGTCGCCTCCGAGTCCAGACAGGCGTCGATCCGCGCGCGGTCCCCGGCCGAGTAGGCCTCGTACATGGTGGTGATCACCCGCCACACAGCGGTTGCCGTCTCAGGGGCCGCGCCGGGGCGGGCGCCGACGGGGGACGAGGGGAATGCGGTCATGGCGGGGCCTCCTGGAGGTGAGGTGTGGAGAGGGAACGCGTCGAGCGGGGCAGCGACGGGCAGTCAACCTACACACCCGGGCAGCTCATGATGCGCGCCCATGCGCCCTTCACGGCGCGTTGGCGGGTGCGTGGTCGATACCAGGGCTCCGTACGAGTCCTGGCCCGATGTCCGGACCGATGGGTATCTGAGGTGAAAGGGGTGCCTGATGCTCGACGGCCGCTCCAGGTACCCGATGTGAGGCTCCAGAAGAAGCCGGACTTCCTCAGTGAGTAGGACACCAGCCGGTTCTTCGTCTGCCGGTGGTACAGGAGTGGAGGGTGCGCCGGCCTGCGGAGATGGTGGCGTTGACGCCATCGATGGGCGAGATGGTCTGGGAATGGTCCGGATCTTGGAGTTCTCTCGGGACCCCTGCCGCGCGGCAGAGCGTGAATCGCGAGGAAGAGCTGCGCCATGGTGCAACCGGCGTGGGATGGTGTCGAGGAAGGCGACTTGGGGCTACAGCACTTGAGACGCGACTGGATGCCGATCACGGCAGGCCGGCGTGAGGTGTCCTGAGTCCGCAGGTTCGACTGTCGTCAGGCCTCTCTGGCCGCGCGCCGGATCGCGTCGAGCGTGCGCGCCACATCGTCGTCGGTGGTCGACCAGTTGCTCACCGAGATCGCATGACGCGTCTGCCGTGCCAGGTGGACCCGCTGATCCACGCCGTGCCGTCGTCGAGCAGCCGGGCGAGTACCCGGTCGGTGCGTCCGTCGCTGCCGAACTCGGCGCAGACCTGCGTGAACGCGACCTCGTTGAGAACGGTCGCGCCGTCGATCTCGGCGAGGCCGGCGGCGAACGCGGAGGCGTGGCGACACAGCCGCTCGACGAGGTCGGAGACTCCCGATCGGCCGAGGGACCTGAGGGCGGCCCACACGGTGAACGCTCGGCCGCGCCGCGAGAGTTCGGGCACCTTGTCGATGGGGTCGCCGTGCTCGTGCTGGATGAGGTAGTCGTCACGCTGGCCCATCGCCGCCCGGACCGCGGACGCGTCGCGCACGATCGCGAGTCCGCAGTCGTAGGGGACGTTCAACGTCTTGTGGGCGTCCGTCGCCCAGGAGTCCGCGTCCGCGCAGCCCGCCGTGAGGTGGGCGCAGCGCGGCGAGGCGGCTGCCCACAGTCCGAACGCGCCGTCGACATGGACCCAGGCGTCTGCCTCGCGCGCCGCACGGATGCTCGCGGAGAAGGGATCGAAGGCGCCGGAATGGATGTCGCCGGCCTGGAGGATCACGATCGTGGGGCTCTGCCCGCCCGTTGTCAGCGCCCTGCGCAGGGCCTCGGGTTCGATGCGTCCTTGATCGTCCGCCGCCACCAGTTCGGGCCGACCGAGCCCGAGGTAGCGCAAGGCCAGGTCGATGGCCATGTGCCGGGACTCGCCGGCGACGACACGCACGTGCGGGCCACTCGTGAGACCGTCGCGGGCGACGTTCCAGCCGGTGCGGCGCAGCACCGAGTCCCGCCCGGCGGCGAGGCACGTGAAGTTCGCCATCGTCGCACCCGTGGTGAAGCCCACGGAGCTGTCCCTCGGCAGGCCGAGCAGATCGAGCGACCAGGCGCCGGCGATCTCCTCCGCCGCCGCGTACGCGGGCGAGACCGTGCGCATCACACAATTCTGGTCCCAGGCGCTGACCAGCCAGTCAGCAGCCAGCGCGGCCGGCTCGGTGCCGCCCACCACGAACCCGTAGAAGCGGCCGCTGGGGAACGCCGTGAGCCCCGGCTCACAGGCCGTGGCCAGCAGGTCGACGACGTCGGCAGGTGTGCTGGGGCCGGCAGGCAGTTCGGCACCGAGCGCGCTCACGATCTCGTCGACCGAAGCGCGGGCGGGAATCCGGCGGTCGGGCAGGCTCGCCAGCCACCGGACAGCATGGTCGTACGCCTGTCGGAGCGCCGCCTCACGCGCGTCCATACCTCGGACTATGCGACCGTCGCCGCCGCCCCGCAAGCCGACCGCGGTCGGGGTCCCTCGCGAGATCCGGAGGGAGGGTCCGGATGCGTTCCGGCTCCCCTGGAAGTCTTGCGCTCGCACGGCTCCTCGGCGCGACGGTCCCGTACGCGCCGCTCGGCGGAGAGACGCGGCGGCGTCCGCCCTCGGGCCTGAGGGGACCGAGGGCGGGACGTGTGGGGTCGCGGTCGTCACGGAGCCCTCTCGTACGCGCCCGACAGGGGCCAGAGTTGCCGTGGCGCGAGGAGGAGGCGACCAGGGCCTGGATTCAGCTGGTGCGTCGCAAGGGCGGCGGGGGCCAGTCGCCGGTGAGGGCGGGCCGCTTGGGCCAGTACAGGCGCAGGAAGACGTTGAAGCTGGCTGAGGGTGCCGGGAGCCAGCTGCTCTCGCGGTCGGGTCCGGGGCTGTCGTGCGTGCGGGTACAGGGCGTCGGCGTCGAGGTTGGCTCCGTATCCGAACCGGGTGATGACCGCGCGCTTGGTGTAGTCGGTTCCGTAATCACCCAGGCCCTGGTGCACGGTCCACCCACCGTCGTTCGCGGACTCCGCTCGGGCGAGCAGATCGAGCAGGACCTCCGGGCCGCGCCGCGCACCCGCGTCCAGGGTGGCGAGCTCCTCGGGGGACAGGTCGTCCAGGCTCGCGCCGGGTGCGATGCCGAGTTTGACGAAGCGGCCCAGGAACGGGGCATCGGCAGGGTCGGGAGGGTTGTCCACCATCATCCGGTTGAGGAGCGTGAAGTACTCGCGGCCGCTGAGGGCGTGGACCTTGTCGACGGGCGGCGTCGTGGTGTCGGCGCCGGCGGGCACGGGGACGTCGGTGGGAGGGGAGTAGGCATCGGGGTCGCCGGTCCACTCCGACAGCGGAATCAGCCGCGTGCCGTCCTGGAGCCGGTTGACGGACGGGCCGTTCTTGCGTCGGCCGACGACGGCGCAGACATCGGACCAGGCGTCCAGGATCGGGACCATCCAGAATCGGTCACCGAACTCGGGCAGGGGCAGCACCAGAGGCTGGTCGGACAGATCGGATCGAGCCAGGCACTGGAGTACAGGGTGTCGGCGTTCGGTGAGACGACCTCGGTGGAGGAGGCGTCCGGAGTGGCGCGCATGTAGCAGAACTGGTTGACCGGGGCTTTCCGTCGCGCGTCGTCCCGGGCCGGGACCGCCGTCATGGAACTCTTGGTCATGGCCGCCGCGACCAGCGGATACCCGTAGATCCACGCCTCCGAGGCCGGCTTCTCCAGCGATTCGTCCGCCATTGGCTTCTCCCAGGCGTTTCTGCGAACTCGGTCCGAGCCCGACGCTATGAGCGCCTCCTGCCTCCCGCGCGGTCGGTCCGCCGAACGGGTGAGGGAGACAAAAGCGTTGGAGCTGGACCGGCAACGAGGTTCTTCTGCTGCGCAGGCCGGACGGACGGACGTGTGCGCCGCTACGAGAGGTACTGCCCACCGATGCCCTGGTGGTCGGGCTGTTGCGCGATGGCCCGGCGGGCCAGGTCGGCGAACTCTCGATCGATCGACCCCTGCAGCAGGCTGATCTCCGCTCGCACAGCGGCGTGCTGAGACGGCGGCAGGGTGTCGAGCAGGCCGTCGAGCATGGCGTGGAGCCGTCGGCAGACCTGCACGGACGACCCCCCGTACTCGCGGATCTCGCATACGGCGAGCTGAAGGAAGTTCTCCCAGTCACGCCCCGGGAGCACGAGCCGGGCGTGCCCGTGGCGATCGGCCAGCACATAGCGACCGGGGAGGCGTGTGCCGCCGACCGTGTGCAGGAAGGACTCGATGTAATTGATCACCTGCACCGCGGTCGTAGGGTCGTTCACCGCGGGGGAGAGGGCCCTGATGGCGATGTCGACGAGGACCCTCAGGGCGAATGCGGGGTCCTGATCGATGGTGCGCTCGGCCCCGAGGGCGACGAGACCGGTCACCCGGTCCGGGTCCGGTTGCGACGTGCCCCCGTGGACCTCGATGAGGACAGTGCCGGGCGGTACGAAGTCGCCGATCAGGCGGGTCGCGACGAAGACGCAGTCGTGGCGCGCCGCCTCCGCGACCAGCCCGGCCGCGTTGAACGCCTGGATGGCTCCACCGCGTCCGGTGCGGATGCGCATCACCGGACCGTCGGGCGACACGGTTCCCTCTCCGCGTGGTGCCGCGTCCCGGATCGCCGCGGCCCCGCTCGTGAAGACGGTCTCTCCCATGCGGGTGACCAGCTCGGCGACGGCCACCGGTCGGAGACTGTGCGTGAACCTGTTGAGGTAGATGAGAAGGAGCACGAGGCTGACGGCCACCGCCACGCCGGCCAGGGTGACCCCGAGGTCGGGGACGGAGTCGGTCTCGACGCTGCGCATCAAGGAGAACGCGAACGCGAACGTCCCGGTGAAAGTCGCCAGCACCGCTTTCTGCAGCCGGTCCCGGTACCACAGGCGCATATAGCGAGGGGAGAGGGTTCCCGTCGCCTGCTGCACGACGAGTACGCCGATGGTGACGACGAATCCGAGCAACGCCACCATCGCCCCCACGATGGCGGAGAGTACGCCGCTCGCCGTCGTCGCGGAGTAGTGCCAGCCGCTCGGCGGCCAGTCCGTGCTGTCGGCGGTGAGTGCGAGCTCAGCGAGAAGGACACCGAGGAAGAGACCGAACAACGGTACGATCCACAGGCTCGCCTTGACGTATTGCCGCAGCCTGAATCTGGCTGCCCAGGACGTCCGGACACCCACGCCATGCCTCCTTCACCCGGAGGAGTCCGTTGCTCATGAGGCACATGAGTGCGCAGGCTCCCTCAGCGGGAGCGCTGCCACTCACCGTAGAGCCCTTTTCGGAGCGGCGCAGAGGCAGAGTTCCCGACCGCGCCCGGTGCGACTCGCTCGCCAGGACGGGACGACACCATCGGCCTAAGCTGGCCGAACGGTGCCTGGACCGCCTCGGGCGCCGCGTAACGGTGCCCGAACGTTGTCTGACGGGGCCGAAAGGGGCTCAATATGGACGACTACCCCCTGATCGAGAACCACGGCCTGATCGGTGATCTGCAGACCGCGGCCCTCGTGACAACCGATGCGACGATCGACTGGTTCTGCTGTCCGCGCTTCGATTCGCCCAGCATCTTCGGTGCTCTGCTCGACCGACGGAAGGGCGGCCACTTCACCGTCAGGCCGGCCGCGGACGCCTACACCACCAAGCAGCTCTACCATCCGGACACCGCCGTTCTGGTGACGCGTTTCATGACCGAGGCCGGGGCGGGCGAGGTGGTCGACTTCATGCCGGTGACCGGCACGACGGCGACGGACCGGCACCGTCTGGTCCGCATGCTGCGCTGTGTGCGGGGCAGCATGACGTTCGAGGGGGAGATCGCTCCGCGCTTCGACTACGGGCGCAAGCCGCACAAGCTGCACATCACGGAGCACGGAGCCCTGTTCACTTCGGAGGACATGGACCTTGCTGTGCACGCCGTCCGTGAGCCGCAGGACGACCGGCTGCTGACGGTCCTCTCGGGTGACAAGGACCTGCGTTTCAGTCTGACCCTGCAGGCCGGTCAGCAGCGCGGCCTGATCATGGAGTCGTCCCCCGGCGAGCCGCCGCACGAGGTCCGAGTGGCGGAGTTCGAGCGGCTCTTCGACGAGACAGTCGGTTTCTGGCGCTCCTGGCTGGGGCAGTCCGTCTATTCGGGCCGCTGGAGGGAGGCGGTGGAACGTTCGGCCGTGACGCTCAAGCTCATGACCTACGCGCCGAGCGGCGCCCTGGTCGCCGCCCCCACGGCGGCGCTGCCCGAGCAGTTGGGCGGGGAGCGCAACTGGGACTACCGGTTCACCTGGATCCGTGATGCGTCGTTCTCGGTGTACGCGTTGCTGGGCCTGGGTTTCAGGGAAGAAGCGACGGCGTTCATCAGCTGGCTGCACGACCGGGTGAAGGAAAAGGCCGGCAACGGGGATGCCACCGGGCCGCTGAACATCATGTATCGCGTCGACGGCTCCTCCGACCTGGTCGAGGAGACCCTGGAACATTGGGAGGGGTACTGCGGCTCCGCCCCCGTCCGCATCGGCAACGGAGCAGCGACCCAGCTGCAACTGGACATCTACGGCGAGGCGCTCGACAGCATCTACTTCGCGCACCGGCACGGCATGCACCTCGACAACGGGGGCTGGAAGGCGCTGCACACACTGCTCGACTGGCTGGTCGACCACTGGGATCAGCCCGGAGAAGGGCTGTGGGAGACCCGTGGCGGCCGGAAGGACTTCACGTACGGCCGCGTGATGTCCTGGGTGGCCTTCGACCGCGCCCTGCGGATTGCCTTCGACGACGGGCGTCCCGCGGCCGGTGGCCGCTGGGTGGACGCCCGCGATGAGATCTACGCGCAGGTGCTCAGCCGGGGATGGGACCCGCAGAAGCAGGCCTTCGTGCAGCATTACGGCGACGATGTCCTCGACTCGTCGCTGCTGCGGATGCCCACGGTCGGGTTCATCACGCCGGACGACCCGATGTGGAAGTCCACCCTGGACGCGATGGAACGTGAGCTGGTCAGCGACAGCCTGGTCTACCGCTACAACCCGGAGGCGTCTCCCGACGGACTGCGCGGTTCCGAGGGAACCTTCTCCCTGTGCACGTTCATGTACGTCGACGCCCTGGCCCGGGCCGGACGCACCGACACGGCCAGGCTGGTGCTGGAGAAGATGCTCTCGTACGCCAACCACTTGGGCCTGTACTCCGAGGAGATCGGCCTGACGGGTCGGCAACTGGGCAACTTCCCCCAGGCTTTCACGCACTTGGCGCTGATCGACGCGGCGATCACCCTGGACGCGAAGCTCAATGGAGCGCGCAGGGGCGGGAGGTAGTCGCACGGAGCCGGTCCACGAGGTTCAATGCCCGCCGGTCATGGGGACGGAACCGAGGAGAACGACGGTGTCGCCCTCCTGCGGGACGGCCTCCTGCCTCTCGGTGATCGGGTCCAGCCGCTGGTCGGCCCGCACCACGAAGAGAGTCTCGTGCTCCGGCGGCAGCGGGTCGGAGGCCGGCTGCACCACGAACCGGGCACCCCGTTCGTAGCGCTCCGCCAGGACGTGACGGACGAGGGAACGGCCGAAGAGGATGTCGCCGCCGGTGTAGGGGGCGACCACTCCATGGCTGTCGTGCGGGGGCCCGACCCGGTAGACGGGCCCCTCGACGTTGTCCTGCATCACGACCGAGGCGAGCGCGTTGAAGTCGTCGTCATCGGTGGCCAGGAACACGGCCGTCACTCCCTCGAGCCGCGCCCCGGGGTTGATGGCCGTGGCCAGCAGATCGCCCTTGGCCAGGTCGAGCCCCGCTTCCTTGATCAGTTCCCGCTCCTCGTCGAGCCCCGCCCACATCAGCACGTCCAATCCCGCGGACCGCAGGGCTCGTCCCAGGTCGACCACCCACGGCTCCCCGCCCACCAGGAGGATGCGCGTGCCCGCCGGTTTGACGACGCCCAGCCGTCTGGCCATGGGTGCGGCCGTCAGCGAGTAGAGCAGGACGGTTCCCACGATCACCAGGAACGTGACGGGAAGGATCCTCGCGGCCCCGCTCTCCCCTCGTTGGACCAAGCTGGCGGAGAAGGTCGATGCCGTGGCCGCCGCGACGATGCCGCGCGGGTCCATCCATCCGATGAAGGCCCGCTCCCCCCGGGTCAGACCCGAGCGCGCCGTCGCGACGAAGGCCACGAGCGGCCGCACCACCAGGACGAGGATCGCGATGAGGGCGAGCGCGGGAAGGAGCACCGGCACCAGGGATGCCGGCGTGACGGTGGAGGAGATGGAGACGAAGAGCAGCCCGATGATCAGCTGGACCAGGGTCTCGAAGAAGGGACGCCGAGCCGGCATGTCGAAGCCTCGGACGTTGGCGACGGCCAGGCCCGTGACGATCGCGGCGATGAGCCCCGTGTCGTCCCGCACGATGTCGCAGCCCGCGGATACGGCGATCACGGTGGCGAGTTGAGCCAGCGTACCGAGGGTCTCGCCGAGCCGAAGGGTCCGCAGAGTGAACCACAGCAGCGCGGTTCCCACGATCCCGCCGACCATCCCCACGGCCATGCTGAGGGCGAACTGACCCAGCTGGTATCCCCGGCCGATGTCGACCCGGTGCGTCGAGGCGATGGCGTGGAAGGTGAGCGCGCCGAGGATGCCGCCGATCGGGTCGGTCAGCGTCCCCTCCCAGATCAGGATGCGTCGCACCTTGTCGGTCGGCCGCACGAAGTCGAGCAGCGGACCCACGACGGTGGGACCCGAGACGACGAGGATCACGCCGAGCATCGCGGCCACGCGCAGCGGCATGTCGAACATCGCCGGTGCCACCGCCGCGATGACGAGGAACGTCAGCAGCACGCCGTACAGGAGCAGCCGTCCCACGATCCCGCGGGTGCGGCCGGTGAGCTTGCGCAGGTCGAGCCCCAGGCCGGCGTCGTAGAGGATCACCGCGACGGACAGCGACACCAGGTCGGAGAAGGCCGGCCCCAGCAACTCGTCCGGATTGACGACGTCCGTGATCGCGCCGGCGGCGAACCCGATCGGCAGCAGGATGATCAGGGCCGGGACGCGCAGCTTGCTCGCCAGGATCTGCGAGCCGGTGGCGAGCACCACCGTCAGGGCGAGTCCGAGAAGGATCTCGTCTTCGGTCACAGCGGCTTCCTTCTTCGGATACCAGGCGCGAGGGGGACCGGATGGTCAGCCGCTTGGTGCCGCGCCCTCACCGTCCGTGCCGCTTCCTCTGCGCAGCTCGGCGTCGGTGAGCTCTTCCAGTTCTTTGTGGGTGTCCAGCCAGTAGAGGAAGACGACGGCCGGCACGACGAGCACCAGGGCCACCAGGGTGACGATCGCCAGCCACGTCAGGGTGGCGGGTGCGCCGGCGGCGTCGGCCACGGTCAGCGAGGTGGGGACGAGGTAAGGGCGCTGCGCCATGCCCCAGGCGATGACGGCGGACGCGACGACGCCGACCGCCGTGACGCGCACCCACGTGCCCGGCGTCCGCAGGAGCAGCCAGGCTGTCGCGAGCGCTGCCACCCCGGCCACGACGACGAAGAGCAGCCCCAGGCCGTGGCTGAGTCCGTGCCAGACGTAGGGGGAGTCCTCGTGGGTGACGAAGCCGGTGATCACCGACAGGACGGTGAGCGCGCCGAGCGTGCTCAGCGCCCGCCGCCTGAAGTAGCCGACCAGCTCAGGCGCATCGAAGCGGCGGGCGTCGCCCATGAGGAAGACCGCGCCGAGGAAGGCGCTGGTCGCGATGGCGACCAGCCCGAACATGATGGAGGTGGGGTTGGACCAGGCGTCCGCCGAGGCCGTGGTACCGGGCGCCACCCGTCCCGACGCGACCCCGCCGACGGCGGCACCGAGGAAGAACGGCGTGACGACCGAGGCCACGGCGAACACGGCACCGTACAGCCGCCGGCCCGCGAGCCGCCGGGACGGCTTGCGGAACGCGAAGCCGGCGCCGCGCAGCACCAGGCCCATGGCGGCCAGCGCCAGGGGGAGCCACATCGCGGAGAACACGGTCTGGAACAGGATGGGGAAGCCGGTCCACATGATGACGAGAACGAAGATCAGCCAGACGTTGTTGACCTCCCACACGGGAGCCATGGCGTGGTCGATGAGCCACCGGGGCCGTCGGCCGCGCTCCGTTCCCCCCGCTGTCAGATCCCAGAAGCCTGCCCCGTAGTCCGTGCCGCCCGCACAGGCGTACGCGGCCACGGCGAGGAGCAGTACCACGGCGATGAGGTCGGCGGTCACGGGCGGCCGTCCTCTGCCCGGGCTCCGCCGGCGGCGGTGCCGTCACCCGCGGGGACGGGGGCCCGCGGCCCGTAGGGGGTGTCCGCCTCCGGCGTGTGGGGTGGCCCGCCGGCAGCCCGCTCCTCGTCGGCGAGTCGCCAGCGCGTGCGCATCCTGAGCAGGATGACGAGGAACGAGCCGAAGAGGAACACGTACACGACCATCACCACGCCGAGCATGATCCATAGACTGGTGGAGCGGGTCGAGGTCACCGCCTCCGCGACCCGCATGTTCTGGTAGACGATCCAGGGCTGACGCCCCACCTCGGTGGCGATCCAACCCGACTCGACGGCCACGACGGAGGCGACGCCCGCGCAGGCAGCCGGGCCGTAGAACCACTTCGAGGCGGGAAGTCGACGGTGCCGCAGCCAGACCAGGCCGTACCAGAGGGCGAGCAGCACCAGGGCGGACCCGATCAGGACCATGATGTCGAAGGCCCAGTGGGCGATGGTCGCCTGAGTGGCCGTCGGCCGCTGGTCCGCCGGGACGGAGGTCAGTCCCACCACCTCGGTGTCCGCGCTGAATCCGGCCAGGAACGAGTCGAGCAGCGGGATCTTGATGCCGCCCTTGACGCTCCCGTCCTCCTGCAGGCGCCCGAAGAGGTACTCCGGCACACGGGTGTCGGTCTTCCAGACGATCTCCATCGCGGCGAACTTCACCGGCTGCTTGTGGAACACCGACCGGGCGATGGAGTCGCCCAGGACGAACTGCACCGGCGTGGCCACCGCGGCGATCGTGAACGGAACGGCGAATCCGAGCCGGTGGTAGTGGTCCCGGCGGCCGCGCAGCCAGCCCACGGCGTAGACACCGGCCACCACGAAGCCCGCCGTGAGAATCATCCCCACGACGAAGTGCCAGTACTGCGGCCCGAACATCGGCGTGAAGATCGCCTTCCAGACGTTCACGTCGACCGGGGTGCCGTCGGAGTCGAGGGAGAAGCCCTGCGGCGTGTTCATCCAGGAGTTGGCGGCCAGGATGCCGAACGCTCCGAGCAGCGCGGCGGCCGGGAGCGGCAGCCCGAGCAGGAAGTGCGTCCGGGGCTTCAGCCGCCGCCATCCGTACAGATAGATGGCGATGAGCACCGCCTCCAGGAAGAACGCCCAGGCCTCGACGCCGAATCCGATGCCGAAGACATCACCCCACCTGCCCATCATGCCGGGCCAGAGCAGGCCGAACTCGAAGGAGAGCACGGTGCCGGTGACGATGCCGACCGCGAACTGCACCGCCATGACGGCCGACCAGCGCCGCGCCAGGAGCAGGGCGGTGGCGTCCTTGCGGCGCAGCCCGCGGTAGTGCATGACAAGGGTGATGAAGGGGAAGGCCACGCCCAGCGGCACCAGGATGATGTGGGACGCCAGAGTGAAGGCCATGAGCTGCCGGGCCGGCAGCAGTTGGGCCGGGGCATCCGCCAGCAGGTGGAACGAGGTGGGCATACGTGCCTTTGCTTCTCGTGACGTCCGGGAACAGAGTCAGCCGCCGGTGGCGAAGCCCGGGAAGAGGGTCATTCCGCCGTCGATGTACAAGGTGGTCCCCACGACGTAGTCCATGAGGTCGGAGGCGAGTGCGACCACGGCGTTCGCGATGTCCTCGGGGTCGCCGATCCGGTCGTACGGGATCAGCCTCAGCAGGTCCTCCCGGGCCTCGGCCGTCTCCCAGGCAGCGCGGTTGATCGGCGTCTTGATCGCCCCCGGGGCGACCGCGTTCACCCGGATCTTCTCCGGTGCGAGCTCCTGGGCCAGGGTCTGCATCATCATCTGCACACCGCCCTTGGAGGACGCGTAGTTGACGTGGCCCGACCACGGGATGATCTGGTGCACCGAACTCATGCAGATGATCTTCCCGGCGGCGCGGGACACCTCGGAGACGACGCCGCGGCGCCGGAATTCCTTGGCCGCCTCCCGGGCGCACAGGAACTGACCGGTGAGATTGACGTCGATGACCTTCTGCCACTGGGCGAGTGTCATGTCGGTGAGCCGGGCGTCCCGCTGCAGTCCCGCGTTGGCCACCAGGATGTCGATGGTCCCGAACTCCTCGACCATCCGGTCCATCATGGCCGTGACCTGGTCCTCCTGGGACACGTCGGCCTCGTAGGCCGCCGCGCGCACCCCGAACGAGGCGATCTCCTTGACCACTTCCTCGGCCGCGTCACGGCCGGCCACGTAGTTCACGACCACGTCGGCGCCGGCACGGCCCAGGCCGATGGCCGTGGCCTTGCCGATGCCCGAATTGGCCCCGGTGACCAGGGCCTTCTGACCCTGCAGCAGACGTGCGGGGATCACACCCTGCGGTGTATCCACGGTGGAACCCATGTTGCCCTGCCTCCTCGCTGCGCGACTGCGCCCCGCCCGGCTGCTGCCGGGCGGGCCTGGAGGTCACGCAATCACCGACCGCGGCGGGCGGCATGGGGGGAGAACCGTCGTTGGACCGTTGGGCCGACCATCTTCGCCCGATCGGCCCAACGGCTCCTGGTCTCAGCCCAGCCGAGCCAAGAGGTGGTCTCCGACCCGGAGGGCATTGGCGATGGCCGTCAAGGACGGGTTGACCGCGCCGATGCTCGGGAAGAAGCTCGTGTCGACGACGTACAGGTTGTCGAGGTCGTGGGCTTTGCAGTTGACGTCCAGCGCGGAGGCGGCGGGGTCGGTGCCGAAGCGTACGGTGCCCGCCTGGTGCGCCGTCGCACCGATCGGCATGCCCTTGTGCAGATAGATGCTGTGGGACAGCAGGTGGTGCTCGTGCATGCCCAGGTGGCCGAGCATGCCCTGCAACTTGTGCCGCAGCCGCTTCAGGCCTTCGACGTTGTTCTTCTCGTCGAGAGCGAGGTGGATGCGGGCGTCACCGTCGAGGGTGACCCGGTTGTCGGCAAGGGGCAGGTCCTCGCCGCACAGCCAGAAGTCGACGGCGTGGTGTGCCAGCACCTCGAACGGCATGTCCGGTGTGACCGCACCGGCCCACCGAGGCGCCTCGCCGTGGATCTGCTCGGCGTCCGACTTGCCCAGCATCTGGATGCCGCCCAGCGGGAAGTCCCAGTCGTCCGCCCCGAAATACCAGTCGTGCAGGGCCAGCGTCTTCTGGAACTGGGTGTCGTTGGGCTCCTTCGACACCGCCATCAGGGCCAGGTTGTTGTGCCGCATGTAGAAGCGGCCGACCACGTCGGAGCTGTTCGCGAGACCGTTGGGATGGTGCTCGTTCGCCGAGGCCAGGAGCAGCGCGGCGGAATTGACGGCTCCGCAGGAGACGACGACCACGTCCGCCGTGAACCGGACCTCCGAGCCGTCGGGCAGCCGGCCGACGACCGCGCTGACAGTGCGTCCGCTCGCATCGGTCTCCAGGCGGACCACCTGCGTGTCCGTGACCATCTCGACGTCGGGATGCCGCAGGGCCGGCTCCACGCAGATGACCTCGGCGTCCGACTTGCCGCGTACCAGACACGGAAAGCCGTCCACTCGGTTGCACCGGATGCAGACACTGGAGTGGGTGGCCCGCCCCCCTTTCTCCTGGCTCAGATTGACGCCGATCGGTAGATGGAAGGGGCGCAGACCACGCTTCTCGAGGTCGTCGCTCAGCTGCTGGATGCGCGGCTCGTGCTCCACGGGCGGATGGGCGTACTGGGCGCTCGCCTTGCCCTCGGTCGGATCCTCGCCGTGCCGTCCGTGCACGAGGTAGAGGTGCTCGGCCTGCGTGTAGTACGGCTCCAGATCCTCGTACCGGATCGGCCAGGCGGGGGAGAGGCCGCCGTGGTGACGGAGCTCGCCGAAGTCCTCCGGTCGCAGGCGGAAGAGGGCGGCGCCGTAGAACTTGGTGTTTCCGCCGACGTAGTAGTTGACCTCGGGCGGGAACTCGCTGCCGTGCTTGTCCAGCCAGAACTCCGGCGCCCTGTACTTGCCCTTGACGAACACGGCCGTCGAGTCCCAGTTGTCCCGCTCGCGCGGCAGGTAGTCGCCGCGTTCGACGAGGAGTACGCGTTTGCCGGACGGCGCGAGCCGATGGGCGAGGGTGCCGCCGCTGGCGCCGGTACCGATGATGATGACGTCGTAATGAGGGGCGTCGCCCACGGCGACCACCGTCCTTGCGATCATGGCCCGGGACTGGCGTCGGGCCCGTTTTCCCGCTGTGCGGGGCCGAGCGTCCCACCCGTTCGAACGTATCCGCCCTCCCCCTGAACGGCGACCGGAGCGGTGGTCGCCGCCCGGCCCCGTCGGTCACAGCACCGCGATGGGGTTCACCGGCGAGCCGGTGGCTCCGGGCAGCCGCAGGGGGGCGACCGCACACAGGAAACTCCATCGCCCCGCCTGCGCGCAGACCGGGGCCAGGTCCTCGAACTGCAGGTAGTCCATCAGATGGATGCCCATGGCATGGACGGCCAGGACATGCACGGGGAAGGAGACGCCCTGCACCGCGCTGGGTGCGGTGTCGTTGTTGCCGTCGCTGCCCAGGACAGCGACCTTCCGCTCGGCCAGGTACCCCAGGGCGGTCGGATGGAGGCCTGCCCGAGCCGTCGCCGCGTTCCACGGTCCGAGTTCCGTACGACGGAGGCGATGCCCCACCCGTACGAACAGCAGGTCTCCCGGTCCGACGCGAACCCCTTGCGCGACCTCGGCGGCCGACAGATCGTCCGACGTCACCTGGTCGCCCGGCTCCAGCCAGGGCACGCCACGCAGCCGCGGGATGTCCAGCAGCACGCCCCGACCGACGAGGCCGTCCGCGGCCAGGTCCACGGAGAGCGCACGGGCACCCTCGGGCGTCACGCTGCTCGCGGGCACCCCGCCGTACAGCTCCCCGTCGAACACCACGTGGCAGAGCGCGTCGAGATGGCTGTCCGCGTCCCCGTGCACGTTCATGGCGAAGCGGTCGGTGGCGAAGTGCAGCCCCTCCGCGCCGAGGTCGTCCGAAGCAGGGCCGGTCATCCTGTGCACCGCGGGCTCGGGGTCGTCGGGGCCCGGCACGGTCTCGATCGGAGCGGCCAGCGACACCGTACGTCCGAGGCGGACCTCCGCGACGGCGGCCACGATCCGCTCGGGCGTCACATGGCGGAGTGCGCCGGGCCGACCGCCCTCCGTCGATCGCGCCGCTCCGTGCCGCAGCCGCTCGTAGAGCGCCCGGAACTCGTGCGCGGGCATACCGGGATCGGGCACGGCCGCGGGCCGTGCGGTCGGGGTCATGGCGGCCCCCAGGGGCTGAGGCCCCACCGGAGCACATGCGTGGAGCCCGGCTCGAGCACGGTGAGATCCGTGCCGCTGCGAAAGGCGTCCGGGGGACAGGACATGGCCTCCACGGCGACACCACGCCGCCGCCTCTCGGGTTCCGCCAGAGTGTCCCCCGTGTACACCTGTACGTACCGGGTGCCTTCGCCGAGCCACAGATCGACACCCCGCAGCCCGGAAGGGTGTGCCAGGCGCACGACGGCCCGGCCGTCGGGGCCGCGGTCGAGTCCGGTGAAGGCCGTGTCCAGTCGCAGATCGCCGATGGGGCGGGCGGTGCGGAAGTCGTACGCGGTGCCGTCGACCGGCTCCTGGCCGATCGGCAGCCCCCGGTCGTCGGTGCGGATCAGGTACCGGGCGGGGACCGTCAGCAGCGCGGTGTCGACGAGGTCGGTGCCGACGGTCAGATAGGGGTGCTGCCCCACTCCGTAAGGTGCCGGCCCCGTACCGGCGTTGGTGGCGAAGACGGCGGTCTCGAGCCCGTCGGGGTCGAGGCGGTACTCCGCGCAGACCTCCAGGAGGAAGGGATATCCCGGCTGAGGGCAGAGTGTCGTGCCGACCCGGACCGCGTCGTCGGTACGGGCCAGCAGCTTCCACAGGGACCAGCGAAGCAGCCCGTGGATCGCATTGTCCCTCTCCGGTTCGGTCAGGGGGAGTTGGTGGTCCTGGTCGCCGAAGCGGTAGCGTCCGCCGCCCACGCGGTTCGGCCAGGGCGCGAGCAGCTGCCCCCGCCCGCCCGTGATGGCGGACCCAGCGGAGAACCCGTCGAGCAGCGGTCGGCCGTTCACCGCGTAGTCGCGCAGGGCGCCGCCCAGCTGGACCACTGTCACACTCTGCTCTCCGTGGACCAGCCGCCACGACGCGCCTGTCGGGCTGGGGGACGCATCGCGCACAACAGTGTGGACGGCCTGCTCCGTGACAGACCCGGCCGGCGGCCTACCGGAGTCGGCTGCCCGGCGCATCAGCGAGAGCACCGATGCGACGACGGCCTCCGGAGGCTGATCGATCTCCACCACCAACGGGTGTTCGTCGGGCTCAGGCTCCTGCAGATCCTCGAGCTGGGTCCCCAACAGGTCCGCCGGGAAGAAGTGACCGTGCCGCTCGGCGAGCCGGGAGCCCAGCAGCTCGCGCGAGCCGTGCAGGTACACCAGAAGAACTTCGGGGCGCCCTGCCGGCAGCCTGTCCCGGTAGGCACGCTTGAGCGCGGAGCAGGTGACGACGGCCTGCCGACCAGCCGCGATCGCCCCGTCCATCCACTCCCCGATCGCGTCGAGCCACGGCTCCCGGTCGTCGTCCGTGAGGGCATGGCCGGCCGCCATCTTGGCGCGGTCGGCCTCGGAGTGGAACTCGTCCGCATCCCGGTACGCCCAGCCCAGTCGATCGGCGAGGAGCCGCCCCACCGTCGACTTGCCCGACCCGGCGACGCCGACGACGAGCACCAGCTGCGGAAGTTCCCCTGTCGCTGTTTCGTGTGCCATGGGTGTCGGTCCCGGCCGTCAGTGCTTCATCGGCCGTGGCGCGACGCACAACCCCCAGATGACGAGGGCGTCGATGGCGATGAACACCAGCGCCCACCACGGGGTGTAAGGGAGCCACATGAAGTTGGCGATCATGCTGAGACCGGCCAGCCCCACGCCGACGACCCTGGCCCATGTGGCGCCCGTGAACAGGGCGGCGCCGGTGAGCCCGATCAGAATGCCCAGGATGAGGTGGATCCAGCCCCAGCCGGTGAGGTTGAGCTCGTAGACGTAGTTGCGCGTGGCCAGGAACACGTCGTCCTTGGCGATGGCTGAAATGCCTCCGAGTAGCATCATGATGCCGTTGACGATCATGATGACGGCGGCAAACACCAGCCAACCGCTGCTGTGCGTGTCCGCTTGCCGACCGGGTGAGCTCGTGTGGGTCGTCATGCCAGGCTCCTCCATGTCGTCCGGCCGGTCCGCCGAGACGTCTCCGTCCGGTGGAACGCATACATCCCATCTGACCCCCGCCGTCCTCCGGGCGCACGTCGGCAAGGCGAGAAGACCGGTGGCGCCGCGCCCCCTCCGGCATGGCTGGAAGCCCGCCTTCGGATGCCAGCGGCATGTCAGCGGCATGGGGGTGGCACCGCAGGACGCCCACCGGGGCTCGTCATGTTCCGTCCGGAATCCCACGATTCACGGCTGGCAAGCCTTTGCCATGGCGAGGACTTGCCGTAGTGAGGCCTTCACGACGGCGTTCACCGGTCGATAGACCCATGGCATGTACTCCCCCTCTCATGCTTCCGCCCTCCGGCGCAGGCGCTGGCGGCTGATCTCGGTTGCCACCGCGGTGCCGCTGCTGGCGTCGGGGCTTGCGGTCCTGCAAGCACCCGCACAAGCCACTCCGAGCAAGCCCACCGTTCCCGCCAAGCCCTCGGCGACCCACAAGGTCACCCTGGTCACCGGCGACGTCGTCACCGTCACCACGACGGCCGACGGCAAGCAGATCGCCGAGGTCGACCGGCCCGACAGCGCCGTCGGCGGCGTGAAGCTGCAGCAGATCAAGGGTGACCTCTTCGTCATCCCGGACGAGGCGGCGCCGCTGCTGGGTGCGGACAAGCTGGACCGACGGCTGTTCAACGTCACCGACCTGATCGAGATGGGCTACGACGACGTCAAGTCGGCCGCCGTACCTCTGATCGCGACGTACACCCAGCCGAAGTCCCGCGCGGCCGTCGAGCCCACGGCCCCCCGGGGCAGCAAGCTGACCCGCAAGCTCAAGGGCATCGGAGGTGCCGCACTCGACACCGAGAAGCGCCAGGCCCGCACCTTCTGGAACACCGTCGCGCCGCAGGGCAGCACGAAGCTGAGCGCGGGGGTGGCGAAGCTGTGGCTCGACGGCCGCGTGAAGGCCAGTCTGAAGGAGAGCGTGCCGCTGATCGGCGCACCCGAGGCGTGGGCGGCCGGCTACAACGGCAAGGGCGTCAAGGTCGCCGTGCTCGACACCGGCATCGACGTCAACCACCCCGACTTCGCCGGCCTGATCGACGGCACGACCAGCTTCGTGCCGGGTGAGGCCGTCACCGACGTCAACGGGCACGGCACGCATGTCGCCGGCACGATCGTCGGCTCGGGCGCAGCCTCCGGGGGTGAGAACAAGGGCGTCGCGCCCGGGGCCGACCTCTACGTCGGCAAGGTGCTCGGCGGCGCGGAGGGATCCGGCCAGGACTCCTGGGTCATGGCCGGTATGCAGTGGGCCGCCGAGTCCGGCGCCGACATCGTCAACATGAGCCTCGGTGACTCCTATCCCACGGACGGCAGCGACCCGATGTCGCAGCTGGTCGACGCGCTCTCCGCGCAGTACGGCACGCTGTTCGTCATAGCCGCCGGCAACGCGGGCCCGGAGAGCATCTCCGCCCCGGGCGCGGCCGCCTCGGCGCTGACCGTGGCCGCCACGGACAAGCAGGACCGGCTCGCGTCCTTCTCCAGTACCGGCCCGCTGGCCCACTCCGGTGGGATGAAGCCGGACATCGCGGCGCCGGGCGTGGACATCACCGCACCCCGCTCGCAGGAGATGACCGGCGGTGGTGAGGGCCTCTACCGCACCCTCAGCGGCACCTCGATGGCCACCCCGCACGTGGTCGGTGCGGCGGCGATCCTGTCCCAGCAGCACCCGGACTGGACCGGCGCACAGCTCAAGGAGCACCTGATGAGCACCGCGAAGGGCCTGGACGGCGGGTACTCGCCGTACGAGGTCGGCACCGGCCGTCTCGACGTGGCCGCCGCCGTGCGCACCACGGTCCGTGGCACCGGCTCGCTGTTCTTCGGCAACTACACGTGGCCGCACGAGCCGAGCGACGTCGCCGTCACGAAGGACCTGACCTTCACCAACACCGGCTCCGCGGACGTCACGCTGAACCTGGCGCTGACCGACGGCGGCGGCCCGTTCATGCTGGGAGCCACTACGGTCACCGTCCCGGCGGGCGGCACCGCCGCCGTCCCGGTGACCGGTGATCCGCAGGCCGCCTCGGCCGGCCGGCACGTCGGCTACGTGACAGCGACCGACGCGGCCACCGGGCAGCCGGTGACCCGCACGTCCGTGGCGTTGCTCAAGGAGGAGGAGCGCTACGACCTGAACATCAAGCTGGTCGGACGGGACGGCAAGCCCGGCGCCGGCTGGGTCACGATCAACCTGGCCGGCGACTTCTGGCCGTGGCAGGTCTACGTCGACGGCTCGACCACCATGCGCATGGCACCCGGTCTGTACACGGTCGCGGGGTACCTCGACGTGGTCGGCGAGAAGGCGGACCGCTCGGGTCTGGCCGTGCTGGTCGACCCGGAGACCGTGCTCAAGGACGGCGCCGCGGACGTGGTGCTCGACGCGAGCAAGGCACGGTTGCTGCAGACCGAGGCGCCGCAGCGCACCGAGGACCGTCAGCGCAAGGTCGACTTCAACGTCCACTACAAGGACCTGGACCCGTTCATGGACTACCGCAGCGCGTACGTGCTGCCGCCGACGTACGACGACGTCTACGTCGCGCCGACGGAGTCGATGGAGCAGGGCGAGTTCATGCTGACCACCCGTTGGCGCAAGGGCGAGCCGCAGCTCAGCCTGAGCACGATGGGCGGTCGACTCCGCTTCGAGGCACTGGTGCAGGCGGGCAGTGCCCTGGGCACGGCCACGGACACGCTGGACGCCGTCTACGCGGGCAACGGTGCGACGGCCGCATACGAGCAGGTCAAGGCCAAGGGCAAGGTCGTCGTCATCGAACGCAGCGACGAGGTCTCACCCCAGGAGCGCACCGAGGCCGCGGTCGCGGCCGGTGCTAAGGCGCTGATCGTGGTCAACGACGGTGTCGGTCCCCTGATGGAGTACGTCGGAGAGTCGCCCATCCCGGTCGCCACCGTGCACCGCGACGCGGGCAAGGCCCTCGTCTCGACGGGCAAGGCCGGCAGCTTCAAGCTGACCGTGAAGCAGACCGAGTACACGCCGTTCGTCTACGACCTCACCCGGGAGTACCCCGGCCAGGTTCCGGACCGTGCCCTGGTCTACAAGCCGTCCAAGGACGACCTCGCCCGGATCGACGCCCGCTACTACTCGGCCACGGCCGACCGGCCGGCGGAGGGCTACCGGTCCGACTTCACCCTCAGCCCGTCGTTCAACTTCCCCGAACGCGAGTGGCACCCGGGCACCCGCACCGAATGGGTGACTCCGGGCCAGGTCTGGAGGGAGTTTCACGCGCAGGGCGTCGACGGCGACCTGCCGTGGGTGATGGTGTCGGGCGACAACACGTACACCAAGGGCAGCACCACCCGACTGGACTGGTTCGCTCCGGTGACCAGGCCCGGCCAGAGCGAGTCGTTCGGCGTGTACAACTCCCGCTGGCAGAACTACATGACCTGGAACGTGCAGGCGTGGGCGTCCTCCAGCGACGCCATGCGGCTGGGCGGCTTCCTGCAGTGGGGTGAGACGCCGACCCACCTGAAGGTCTTCCAGGGCGACACACTCATCCACGACAACCCGAACAGCACGGACATGCAGTGGGTGGAGGTTCCGGCGGGCAACCTGCCCTACCGCGCCGTCCTCGACGCGGAGCGGCCCGGTGACGTCTTCCGGCTGTCGACGCGCACCCACACCGAGTGGACCTTCACGTCGGGCACCGTCGATTCGGACTTCTTCGAGCCGTTCCCGGTGCTGAACCTGGACTACAAGCTGGAGTCGGACCTGCACGGCGACGTCAAGGCCAACGCGACCGAGCAGCTCGCGCTCAAGCCGGTGTCGATGGGCCGAGGCACCGTGCCGGGCACCGTCACCACGGTGAAGCTGGACGTCTCGTACGACGACGGCGCCACCTGGCAGAAGGTGACCGTGACCAAGGGCGCCGACGGCTACTGGACGGGTTCGTTCAGGACGGTCAGGAGGCCCGGCGGCTTCCTCTCGGTCCGCGCGAGCGCCGAGACGGACGGCGGCTTCAGCGTCAAGAACGAGATCATCCGGGCGTACGGCCTGCGATGAACCGCACTGCCGGGCCCCGGGGAGGCGACTTCCCGGGGCCCTTCCCTTCGCACCTGCTCCCATCAGGGACTATTCAAGGTCTGCCGCCATGGCGCATACTCTCCCCGCTGCGGCAAGCGGAGGAGAGTCGGTCGCCGATGTTGGATGTTCTGGGCCTCGGACCCGATGACGAGCGCGTCTACCGGGCGCTGCTCGGACGCCCGAACTCCACCGCGATCCTGCTGTCCGACCAGCTCGACCTGCCGCACGCCCACGTCGACAAGGCCTTGTCCCGCCTGGTCGAATGGGGACTCGTGACCAGGTCGGCGGACGAGCAGTTCACCGCCGCACCGCCGGCCATGGCGCTCGGCGCTCTCATCAGCCAGCGCCGGGACGGGCTGCGGATGGCCGAGCACGCCCTGGTGACCTTCGCCGAGGAACACCGGGCGGCGATGACCGGGAGCAGCATCAGCGATCTCATCGAGGTCGTCACGGGCGTCGACGCCATCCGCCATCGCTTCCTCCAGGTACAGCAGGCAGCCCGTACGCAGGTCCGCTCCTTCATCACCGCACCGTTCGTCGCCCTGCCGCCCGACGAGAACACGGCCGAACCCATGGCCATCGGCCGCGGCGTGCAGTTCCGGGCGGTACTGGACCGGGCCGTACTGGCAGAGCCGGGCATCCTCGACGACGCGATCGATTCCCTGCGCAAGGGGGTGCAACTGCGTGTCGCCGACCAGCTGCCGATGAAGCTCGTGCTGGCCGACGCCGACCTCGGCCTTGTCCCGCTCGCGGTCACACCGGACGGGGAGCCCGGCGCCGCGCTGCTGCACCGCAGCGGACTGCTGGACGCGCTGGACGCTCTGTTCGAGACCGTATGGCGCACGGCCGACCCGCTCGCACTGTCGGCCACGGTCGGAGCATCCGAACCCACCGTCGAGGTCGGTCCGCAAGGCCCGACGGAGCTCGACCGCAGGATCCTCGCTCTGCTCCTGGCCGGCCTCACGGACTTGGCGACCGCGACACAACTCGGTCTGTCACCGCGCACGCTCCACCGGCGCCTGCGTCATCTCATGGACCTGGCCGGTGTCCGGACCCGGATGCAGCTCGGCGCCTGCGCGGTACGAAACGGCTGGGCGGAGCCCCTTCGAACGTGACCGGCAAGCGACGGCGCCGCCCCGCTGGGCGCGCGGGCGCGCACTATGAGAGCCGTCTGGCCTTCGCCGTTGTCCCGGTGGCTCGTCAGCTCGTCAGGCGAGGACGTTGACGGCGCGGGCGACCACGAGCCCGAGAATGAGCAGGGAGACGAGGGACTGAACGCCCATGGTGATCTTGGCCCAGGGTGCCAGAGGCATGACGTCGGTGGGGCTGAAGGCGGTGGCGTTGGTGAGCGCGAGGTAGAGGTAGTCGATGTAGCGGGGCCGCCAGTCGGCGCTGCTCAGCCGGGGATCGAGCTGTTGGGGGAAGGCGAGCGCGGGGGTGGAGGGCATGCGGTGGGCGCGCGCGGCGGGCCCACCGCTGTCGAGTTCGAAGTACAGCAGGGAGAAGGCGAGGACGGTGCAGGCCCACACCGTGCCGCCGGTCTGCAGCAGGCTGGTGGCGGAGCTGGTCTCCTTCCCGGCATGGAGGATGTCGTCGACCAGTTGAACGGTCGACCAGACAGCGCTGAGGGCCAGGACTCCCACCAGGGCGATCGACATGCTCCGCAGGGCGGCCGTACGCCGGTCGATCCGGCCCGGGTCGCCGGCGATGAGCGCCAGCAGAAGCAGTCCCTCGATGGCAGGGAGAACCCAGCGAGGTGCCAGACGGAGGTCGTCGGGGAGCAGGACGGTCAGCATCATGGCGGCGACGACGGCCGCCGCCATCGGCCATCGAGGCTCGCCGAAGGACTCGCCCGGTCTCGGGCTCTCGGTCGTCTCTGGGGTGCGTCCGGTCACGGTGGTGGCCCTAACGGTCGAATGTGGAGTGTGAATGGAGCTGTCCTGCCCTCGGAAGGTACGGCTGGCCGGTGGGGCGGCCGTCGGATCCCACGCGCGGTGCACGACAGCCCCGGACCCGACCGCGAGAGCTACTGCCCCCCGCACCCGCAGGCTGCTTCAACGTCTTCCTTCGCCTGCACTGGCCCAAACCGCCCGCCCTCACCGGCGACTGCCCCCGGCCGGCACCGCGAGGCACCGGCTGTCCGGGTCAGGCGACCAGCGCGTAAATACTCCGGGCCGTCAGCCACAGGCCGATCAGCAAGGAGAGCGTGACTACCAGCTGTTCCTGGTGCTGCTGCAGCCAGCTCCGTAGGGCGTTCAAGCGGGCGTTCGCGGTCGCGGGCACCCAGACCGTGTACATCTCCATGACGATGAGGCTGGATGTGGCCAGCAGGCAGTAGCCGGTCAGTACGAGCCAGTCGGTGAGGGTGGAGAGGTTCGCGTCGACGGCGGTCGCGGCGCCGGCGCCGACCAGGCCCCAGGGCTGCAGCAGCCACGCCAGACCGGCTGCTGTGACCGGGGAGGCGTTGTCGATCCGGGCGGCCCAGCGTGGCGGGCCGTGCGGGCGGGGCGGTCGGCGGTGCCGGTACGCGCCGAACAGCACCAGTGCCAGGCCGATGGCGAGTTTCGCGGCGGTCGCGGCGGTCGAGGACGCGCTACGAGGGGCCGGGGGCTGACCGCCGGTCAGCAGCACGACGAGGGCGATCACCGCGACCAGGTTGGCCAGCCATGACAACAGGAACGCCAGACCCTGACGAACGCCGCGCCGCGAGGAGAGCAGCAGGATGAAGGCGCTGTTGTGCAAAGGCCCCAGGGTGATGGCCGTACCGATCACCACCAGGTCGAGGACCATCGGACCAGTCGCTCCTGGGTCTCGGTGCTGTTCGCCACGTATGGACAGAGAGCCGGTCGGTAGGGGTGAGGCGGTGCTACGGGACCGCATTCCGACTCTGCAGGCGGCTGCCCGGCCGGTCAAGCAGGCCACGTCCGTGAAGCCTTAGCGGAGTGGTTTGGGCGCGGTCTCGTAGGGCGTCGATCAGGACGCCGTACAGGGCCGTGAGGTCCGCGGCCATGTCGATGGCGGGACGGCTCCAGCTGGGCCAAGGTGACGGCGCTGGACGCGATCAGGGTTGAGAACACGAGCCGGGAGAAGGCTCGGAGGTCGAGCAGCTCGGCCATGGTTGTCACCGGCCCCGGGCCGGCGACTACGTGGACCCGGCCGAACGCGCTCAAGCCGCCCATGGAGGAGTGGGACCTCATCAGCCGGGGTGAGTGCGGCGCCTGCGAGGTGAGCCGGAGCATTGCTCCGTGACTGGTCTGGAAAGCACTGGTCAGGAGCGGGATACGGGTGGGATGAACGGGGAGTTCCGGCGTAGACGCGACCCCTCCCTACGCGGGGTGAGCGAGAGGCGCCTGACGGGCAAAAGGCCAGGTCAGGCGCCTCTTTCGCTGCCCCTAGAAGAACCCGAGCTTCTTCGGCGAGTAGCTCACCAGCAGATTCTTCGTGTGCTGGTGGTACCCGCCTCGCATGGCCACTGACCAGCGGAAACGGCCACGATTCGGCCAGGCTGCAGGCGGCTGGTCCGCGTATGGCCCGGATCTTGGTCGGCACGGGCTGCGGCTTCGAGGGTGCGGCCGGTAGCGAGCATGACGGCGATCAGGGCACCGGCAAGGTACTCGCCCACGGCCAGGGTGCCGCCGAGTGCGAGTACGGCGATCAGGTCCACGCCCGCCTGTCCGCGACGCAGTGCGGCGAGCACCCACACTACGGCGGGCACGACGGCAGCGACGGTTCCCAGAGCCCAAAACAGGTCCGACAGACCGGGAGCGCCAACGAGCCAGGCGATGCCGCTGCCGGCCAGCGCGGCCGCGGTGACGGACAGGAGGACCGATTCGAGCCGCAGGGAGGTGATGGCGGCGGTGATGCGGCGCGAACCTGCTGCGGTGGGGTTCATGGCGCACCTCGATCCGTGCGGTGCGGCCACCGCGGGGCTCGGTCCCTCCCTCCCATCAAGGCGGTGACCTCGGCGGTAGGGGCCGTCCGGCCCTTATGCCGGGCCGGACGGGACCGACGCATGCTCGTCACGTCCGGTCGGCATCGAGGTGGAGCGCCAGCAGGGGGCAAGCCGCGGCGGCCCGTCGGGCGTGGGCGCGCAGGTGGTCGGGGACGGACCGGTCCTTGACGATGGGGTAGCCCCATTCGTCGAGGTCGATCAGCTCGGGCAGCAGTTCCCCGCACAGGCCCTGTCCGGTGCAGGCGATGCGGTCGATACGCAGGGTCTTGGCGCGGTTCGCGGGGTTCATCGCCAGGTCTCCGGGAGTACGGCGGGTGGTACGGGGATCCGCGGCGACCGGTGGGCCGCGGCGCAGGCGCCCTGGGCGAGGTGGCGGTCGACATCGTCGGCGAAGGCGCGTAGGGCGGAGGCGGCCAGTTGGGCGGCGCCGTCCGGGTGGCGACAGGCACCCCGGTCCGGCAGCAGCCCGACCCGCCGGAGCAGCCGGGACAACAGAGCGGGGTCAGCCCGTCCCGCAGCCAGTGCGGCGAAGTCCTCGGCGACGGCGGGCAGCCCGAAGCGGCACGGCCCGCACTGGCGGGCGCCGTTCGCGGCGAGGTACGCCAGCATGCGCGCCGTCTCGGACAGTCCGCAGGCCGCCCGGGGCAGAGCGATCAGCACGCCCGCACCAGGTGCGGCGCCCAGCGGGGCCAGGTTGCACCGGGCGAGGGGCACTTGGAGGTGCTCCGCGGAAAGCCAGGTGCCGCCGAACCCGCCCAGCAGGAGCGCTTGCAGGGACTCCGTACGGCCTCCGGCGCGGTCCAGGATCACGTCGAGGGGCGTCCCGAACGCGGTCTCCAGGACACCGGGCGCCGCGACCGCGCCGGAGACGGTGACGAGCAGCGTGCCGGGCTCGTCCGGCGTTCCCATCTGCCGGAACCAGTCCGACCCGTAGCGGGCCATCAGGGCCAGGTGGGCGAAGGTCTCGGTGTTGCTCACCAGCGTGGGGCGGCGGGCGACACCGCGTTCGTGGGTGCGGGGCGGGCTGCCCTGCGGACGCGCCGGTCCGCCGTTGAGCCAGCGCACCAGCGACGTCGACTCGCTGGAGACGTAGGTGTGCGGAAGGGCGTGGAGGCGCAGCTGCACCGGGTCGAGGCGGGCGCGCCGCCGTTCGTCCAGGGCCGCACTCAGCTGCTCGAACTGGGCGGCGCGGGTGCGAGGCAGGCACACATGGACGGTGTCGGCGCTGACCGTCCTCGCGGCCAGGACGGCGCCGTCCAGGACCAGATGGGGTGCGACGGTGAGCAGGAACTCGTCCTTGCGGCTCGCGGGTTCGCTCTCCATCGCGTTGACGACGACCACCGCCTGTCCGCCCCGCTCCGCGACCGCGCGCAGCTTGCGGGCCGTGGGGAACCCGGCACCGCCGCGCCCGGTGAGCCCGGCCGCCTCGACGGCCTCCACCACGGACATCGGCGACGTACGGGTGCCCGGAGCCGACGGGCCGTAGTGCCGCAGATGCTCGGCGAGGGTGGCCGGCACACCGGTGGCGTACAGGCCGGAGAGGAGCCGGGGCGCGTGG
The DNA here is from genome assembly GCF_055602235.1 of Streptomyces sp. NPDC037410. Classification (NCBI taxonomy): domain Bacteria; kingdom Bacillati; phylum Actinomycetota; class Actinomycetes; order Kitasatosporales; family Streptomycetaceae; genus Streptomyces; species Streptomyces sp. NPDC037410. The sequence goes on from NZ_JBVJWR010000003.1 coordinate 41,736, forward strand.
TGCGCCGGGGAGGAGAGGGCCGAGGAGTTCGGCGTCGCGTTCGTCGTCTCGTTCATCGTCCGCCTCCGATCAGGGCCACAGGTGTCAGGGCGGCGCGCTGCGACCAACCCGGCTGGAGTGGCCCGGCGGCGAGGAACGCGGTGAGCACCATGGGTACGGCGGTCGCGGCCACGGCGGCCGTCAGGCGCCCGGCGACATGCCCCGGACCGGCCTTGGCCAGCCGCCACCACACGGCGGCGATCACCGCCGCGAGGCAGGCGGCGTACAGCCACAGCTGGAGGGGGAGCCGGGTGTCGGTGCCGGTCCCGGCGCTGTGGAAGAGGGCCAGGGGCCAGGCGGCGTACGCGAGCCAGTGCACGGCCTTCCAGGAACGTACCCCGAGCCGGTGCCGTAGCGCGCTGGTGACGAGGACCGCCAGCAGCAGGTCGAGCGCCGCGGTGCCGAGCCCGAGCCAGAGGGGCCGGTAGGACGCTCCGAAGGGCACCAGGGACACGGCCCAGCTCAGGCGCGCGAACGGATCGAGCACCGCGGTCACCACATGCATGCCGAGGAACACCAGGGTGAGCAGGGACAGGTTGCGGTGCAGCAGCCCGATCTCGAAGCGGCCGATGCGGCGGGGCACGACCCGTCCGCCGGAGGCGATGCCGAGCACCACGGTGGCGGTGAGGAGGACCAGGGCGAGGGTGCCGCCCGCACGGCTCGCGTACCAGAGAGGGCTGCCTGTCAGGGCCAGGGTCGTCGTCATCGCGCGCCTCCGGGGTCCGGCTTCCGCGAGCCCGGCGGTGCGGGCGCGTGCGAGTCGGGCGGCCAGCCGCCGAGGCGTACGATCCTGCCGTCGAGGGCGGTCAGCCGGGCCGGCAGGGCGGTGCTGAGCAGCCAGTCCGGCGCCCGTTCGCCCAGCACGATCGCCGCCGTGCTGACGGCGTTGGCGTCCACGCAGGTGGCGGCCGCGACGGTGGCGGTGCGCCACGCCGGTGCGGCGGGTTCTCCGGTGGCCGGGTCGACGATGTGGTGCAGGGCCCGACCGCCGCGGCGCCAGGCGCGCACCCGGATGCCCGAGGTCGCCAGGGCCCCGCCGGTCGCCGCCACTGCGGCACCGCCTTCCGGCGCCGGCCGGGCGTGGTCGTCGGCGAGGGCGATCCGCCAGCCGCCCTCTGGGGCCGGTCCGGCGGTCGCCAGGTCGCCTCCCAGATTGACCAGGACGCTGCAGCCGGTTGCTTCGGCGGCCCGTCGGGCGGCACGGTCGGCGGCCAGCGCCTTGGCGGTGGCGCCGAGGTCGAGGCGGGTGCCCGGGGGCAGGCGCAGTCGGCGCGTCCGCGGGTCGAAGGCGATTCGCCGCCAACCAGGCGCCGGCCGGCCCACCGAGACGGGGCGGGTGTCCCCGGGGCGTATGGACGCGAAGGTGCGGTCGTAGCCGAGCGCGATCACCGCGCTGCCCACGGTCGGGTCCACCGCGCCGTCGGTGAGCCGGGCGGCCCGCAGCGAGGCTTCCAGGGCCACCGCCAAGTATGCGCTGACCGTCGTCGTACAGCCCGCGTTCAGGTTCACACGGCTGAGCTCGGAATCAGGCCGGAAGCGGCTGCACGCACGGTCGACGGCGGTCAGCTCGGCCCGCAGCACTGCTTCCGCAGCGGGCAGAGCGTCAGGGTCGGTGACGAGCAGGACGGCCGTGGTGCCCAGCGCCGGGAAGGCGACCCGGGCGGGCACGGACGCCGACGGGCATGTGTTCATGACGCCCCCGTCGTGGTCTGCGGCTGCTGCTGGGTCGCGGCGGGTGGCTGGACCGGCGGCTGCGGAGCCGGTGGCGCCACGGTGGTCGGCTGGACCGGCGGCTGCGGAGCTGGTTGCGCGACTGGAGCCGTACCCTCCGTGCCGTCCTCGTCGCCGTCCTGCTCCTCGCGCCCCTCGTCGTCCTTCCCCACGGTGGCGGCAGTCGACGGCGCGGGATTCTGCACCGGTGCATTCGCCGGTACGTTAGTGGGCGCGGAGGCGGCCGAGCCGCCCGGCAGCAGGTGCGCGTAGAAGCCGCCCAGGGCCGCCGCACCGGCGGCGGCCGTGACCGCGATCCACCGGGTGGTGCGGCGGCTGCGGCGCAATCCGTGGTCGCGTGCGTACTGGGAGGAGGCGGGGGCGGGTGTCGGCCGGAAGTCGTCGGGCAAGGGGGCCATGGCAGCGCTCCTGGAGAATCGGCGGCCCGGATCGGCTGCGTGCACTTCCAGGCTGAGCTCACCGCACCTGGGAACTCGCTCACGTCTCCTTCAGAACCGGTAAAGATCTTCACGTCGGAAGCCTCTACGCCCCGCCCTGCGCGCGCCCGTCCTCAGCCCACAGGGGGAGATCCAGTACGACGGTCAGCCCGCCACCGGGAGTGTCCTCGAGGCGTGCCGTACCGCCGTTGACGGTGACCAGCCGGTGCACGATGGCCAGCCCCAGACCCGTGCCCCTGGCTTCGGGGTTGCCGAACCGGCGGAAGGCGACCGCCTTGGCCTCGTCCGTCATCCCGGGTCCGTCATCCCGAACGAACACCCGGGCCCGCCCCCGTACCGTGCCATGGCCGAGGGTGATGCTCCCGCCGGATTCCGCGGCCTCCACGGCGTTGGCGATCAGGTTGTCCAGGATCTGCTCCAGGTGGCCCGCGCCCAGCGCGACGCTCAGGGCAGGCCCCTCGGGCACGGCGGTCAGCCGGACGCCGTGCTCCTCGGCGACAGGGGACCAGGCCGCCACCCGCTCGGTGACCACCTCGTCGACCCGCACCGCGGCCGGACGCGGTGTCGCCTGCTCAGCACGCGCGACCGCCAGAAGTCCGTCGACCATCCGCGACAGACGGGTGATCTCCTCCTGTGCGGCGGCCAGCTCCACCGCTGTGTCCGGTTCGGCGCCGGCGGCCAGCACGTCGAGGCGCAGCCGCAGCGCAGCCAGCGGCGTGCGCAGCTGGTGGGACACATCGGCGATCACGGCCCGGTGACCGTGGACCAGGGCCTCCGTGCGGGCAGCCATGGTGTTGAAGGTGGCGGCCAGCCGGCGCACCTCCGGAGGCCCGGCCTCGACCTTGGCCCGCTCGTCGAGGGCGCCCTCGCCCAAGCGCCGGGCGCTGGCGTCCAGCGTCGACAGCGGACGGCTGACCCAGCGGGCGAGCCGCACGGACAGCAGCATGGACGCCGCAAGACCCGCGACACCGAGCGCGGCGGACCAGCCCCAGATCGCCGCGATCCGGGCATCCAGCGGATCCGCGGAGCGGGCCAGGACGACCGCACCGGCGGGCCGGCGCACCTCTCCGGCCGGTTCCGCGGCGAGCAGCCGGCCCTCGTTCTCCGGCGGCTCCGGCTCGTGCCCGGCCAGTACGTCTTCCACCAGCTCCTCCGCCTCCTCGCCCTGGGCCGCCGTGCACGGGGTACCGGCCACCAGGCGCCCGGAAGCGTCGTACACCGAGGCGCAGTCCCCGGCCCGGGCCGCGGCGTCAAGCTCCTGGTTCAGGACGGTCGGGGGCTTGTTGTCGGAAAGGTGCTCCTCGGCCGCCGCCGCGATCACCCGGGTGGCCGCCCGCTGGTTGTCGCGGTAGGCGACGCGCTCGCGCGCCGTCAGCGACACCGCCAGCGGTACGACCGCCAGCACCAACAGCACGGACGTGAGAACAAGGAACGTCCAGGTGATCCGCTGGGTCACGACCGCTCCCGCGACCCCTCGACCGCCCCGAGCCGGAACCCCTGCCCGTAGACCGTCTCGACCAGCCCCGGCACGCCGAGCTTGCGGCGCAGCGCCGCCACGTGCACGTCCAGCACCTTCGTCGGGCCGTACCAGTGGGCGTCCCAGGCTCGTTCCAGAATCTGCTGGCGGCTCACCACCCGACCCGGATCCGCAGCCAGACACTCCAGGATGCCGAACTCCTTCGGCGTCAGCGCCACCGCACGTCCGTCGACCGAGACCTGCCGGGTGCGCAGGTCCAGCGTCAGCGGCCCGTGCCGCAGAATCTCGGGCTCCGCCGGACGTCGGCGGCGCAACACGGCACGGACTCGTGCCAGCAACTCGGCAAGACCGAACGGCTTGACCAGGTAGTCATCGGCACCCTCGTCCAGGGCCACCACCCGGTCCGCCTCCTCACCCCGCGCGGTCACGGCGATGATCGCGGCGTCTGAACGCGCCCGCACCCTCCGGCACACCTCCACACCGTCGATGTCCGGAAGCCCCAGATCCAGCAGGACGACATCGGGCGTGGACGCTGCCAGGGCCGCCCGCCCGGTCCCCACACTCGCGGCCTCGTATCCAGCTTGTCGCAGACCACGCACCAAGGACTCTGCGATGCCCCGGTCATCCTCCACGACCAGCACCCTCGTCACCTCGGGATCGCCCCCTGTGCGCGCGTTCATGATCGCTGCCCGCCTTCCGGCCGAGGAGTCAGCCACGCCGACACACTCAGGCTGCGTCCACGCCTCGTGTCGGCGGTAGGGGCCGTTCGGCTCCCAGTGCGACGCGGGCGGACCCCAGCCGACTCGGTGTGCCCATGGCTGTCGATGCAGCGAGCGGTGGCCTCGGACCGAGGACCGGTGAGGGGTGCGGCGGCCGGCGGTACGGGTCGTGGTGGTTCTCATGACCTGCCCCCATGATGCGGTCGGCGCGGCGGAAGAGGGCGGTGGCGGCCAGGGTGACGCCCGCGAGCCAGGCAAGGGCGAGAAGTAGGGGAGCCGGTGGCGTAGAAGCCGGGTGTGACGGCGGCGTCGGTCAGGACGCGGCCGGCGCCGTAGCTGGGCAGGGCGCGGGCTCAGCCGGGCGGAGCATGGGGCGCGTCGAAGACGGTGGCGGTGAGGGAGGCGGTCGTCGCCGCGAGCGCGCCGAGGGCGACGACGGCGAACAGAACGGCGGGTCGGCAGCCGGTTGGCGCGAGCCGTCGGTCGGCGGCTCACGGGTCGACCGTCGGTGGTCAGCTCTGCACGGCAGCCCGACAGCTCACGTACTTCCTTCTGCGACGGTGGCGAGTGCGATGTCGAGGCGTCGTGCCGCCTCGTCGGCGACGGGGGCCATGGCGTCGACGCCGGTGAGGGTGACCATGGTGGCGGGGTCGATCGCCTGGACGGTCACCTGGTCACCGTCGGCGCGGACCACGACGTTGCAGGGCAGCAGCAGTCCGATCGAGCGGTCGGCGTCCAGGGCCTGACGGGCGAGTGGGGGGTTGCAGGCTCCGAGGATCAGGTACGGCTCCATGTCGTGGCCGAGTTTCGCCTTGAGCGTGGCCTGGACGTCGATCTCGGTCAGGATGCCGAAGCCCTGGTCGGCGAGGGCGCGGCGGACGACCTCCACCGTCTCGTCGAAGGTTCCGGCGACCTTGACGGTGCGGTCGTAGGGCATGGTCTTCACCTCACTGTTCGGAAGGCGACCGCCTCGGCATGCGGGCGACCCGGTCGTCGTGCCGCTGACGGTCGGCGCAGCGTGGGCCGAGGACAACATGATGTCCCGACGCATCCGTCCGGGGGCGGACGACAGGCATTGAGGGACCGTCGGAAATCCTTCAGTTCGGTCTCGTGGTGACGCCCAGCCCCTACCCAAGCGGGGCGAAGGGGAAGTCCGAGGACGCCCGGACTTCCCCGTCCGCAGCGACGGTGAGGAGGGCGTACCCCGGCAAGGCGGTGATCCACCGATGGGCCTCGCGAGCCCCCAGGACCATCGCCGCCGTCGCGTAGACGTCGGCCCACAGCAGTTCCGGGCCCGTCACGGTCGCCCCCAGCAGCCCTGTGGCCGGGGTCCGGGTGCGCGGGTCGATGATGTGCGCGCCGCGCTCGGTCGTGCCCGAGGTGGCGACCGCGAGGTCTCGCCCCGCGACCACCGCCAGCAGCCGCCCGGGCACCCGGGGGTCGGTGATCCCGATGCGCCAGGTGCCTGCGGGTCCTGGTGCGCCGCCGACCCGCACGTCACCGCCCGCGTTCACGCACGCGTCGGTGGCGCCTGCCTCCCGCAGCACCCGCCAGGCCCGCTCGGCGGCCCAGCCCTTCACCAGACCGCACGGATCGGGCCGGCCGTCCGCCCAGGCGTCGAAGGCGCCCCGGGTACGGCTGTGCGCGAGGTCGCACAGCTCCAGCACGCGCCGTACGGCGGGAGTGGTGTCCGCCCGGCCCGACTCGCCCCGTCGCAGTCGGCTCACGGCGCTGTCCGGCGAAACGGGGAGAACTCCCGGTCGACCTCGTGCAGCAGCGCCACGGCCTTGCCCAGCGCGGTCCGCAGCTCCGGCGTCCGCCGGTGGCGCAGGGCGAAGGAGACCACGGTGCCCATCACCGGTTCGGCGTGCCGCCAAGGGGCCGTCCCGGGCGCGGTCCGGTCATCCATGGGCCTGGTCCAGCGCGCTTTGCAGGGACTGGATGTAGCCCTCGCTCGTGTACGTGGCACCCGACACCGTGTCGATGTGGGCGCTCTGCGCGGTCAAGGCTTCGCCGGTGAGCGTCGGCACTGCGTAGCCGGCGATCTCCCGGTCGCGTTCATTCTCCGACGGCGTCCGGACCGCGGTGACGTCGGTGAGCCGTCCGTCGGCGATCGTGACGCGCACCTGCACCGGTCCGTACCGGGTGTCGACGACGTCCCCGGTGTACGTGCCGGAGGGCGGGGTGCCCGGTGTCGTGCCGACGGAACCGGGCTGCGTCGGAACGGCGACGGCCGGCTGGTGCGGTTTCAGGGCGAGCAGCGAGCACACTCCGGCCACGGTGACCGCGGTGGAGAGCAGAAGACGGCGCATGGGGGCCTCCTCAGGGCCGGTGGGAGGGGGGCGTTTCGGGTCGACCCCGGCAGGTTCACCACGTGAACGATTCGTGGTGGATCCGGTGGGCGGGCACCCCCGCCTCACGCAGCGCCGCCTCCGCCGCCGCGGTCCAGCTGGGCGGCCCGCACAGGAAGCAGGCGCGCCCCGCCACGTCCGGGACGAGGCCGCGCAGCGTGGCGGCGTCCAGCGGCAGGCGGTAGCCCGTCGGGTGGCTCACGGAGTAGTGGGCGCGCGCGCCTCGGTGGGCCGCGATCGCGTCGATCTCGTGGCGGAGCACCAGATCCTCGGGCCGTCGTGCCCAGTGGATCAGCACCGGGTCCCTCGGCAGCGTCTCGAACAGCACCCGCAGTGGGGTGATGCCCACCCCGGCTGCGAGCAGCAGCGCGGGCCGTCCCGCCGCGCGGTCCGGGGTGAGGGCGCCGTACGGGCCCTCGGCCCACACCCGGGTGCCGGGACGGACAGTGGCGAGCGCCGCGCTGTGGCCGCCCAGTGCCTTCACGGTGATGCGCAGGCTGCGTCCGTCGGGGACGGCGGACACCGAGTACGGCGACGCGGTCCACCACAGCCCCGGTGCCAGGAACCGCCAGCGGAAGAACTGCCCGGGCCGGACGGTGAGTTCATCCATGCGATCGCCGGTGACCAGCACCGACACCACGTCGGGGGCTTCCCGCCGGATGCCCGCGACCCGCAGTCCGTGTCGCCGCGAAAGCCGCACCGGCGTGAGCATCCGGAACCAGACGATCAGCGCGGCGGCCCCCGCGTACAGCACGTACCAGGCGGCTCGCACGGCCGGCCGGTCGAAGTCCGCACCGTTCGTGATCTGGTGCCCGAAGGCGAGGAAGACCGCCGCGTACGTGAGGAGGTGCAGGTAGTACCAGGTCTCGTGGCTCAACCGGCGGCGTGCGGCACGCGCCGAGACCACCGCCGTGAGCAGCAGGAGCAGCAACGCGGCCGTCGTCTTGAGCATGTCCGGGTAGTGCAGGACCACCCGGACTCCCTCGGTGACCGGATCCGTCCGGCCGGTGAGCGCGTAGCCTTCGATGATCAGCACCGCGTGGGCCAGTGTCAGCCCGATGGTGTAGCGGCCCGCCGCCGCGTGCCAGCGCGTCATCCGGTCGGTGCCCAGCGTGCGGTCCAGGAGCGGCACCCGTGCCATGAGGACGACCAGCACCGCGCAGGCGTATCCCGCGAGCAGGCCGGTGATCCGGCCCGCGCCGGTGAACCAGCCCGCAGGCCCCACCACCGAGGCGGTGTCCACCCACCACAGGGCGAGCACCGCCGTGGCACCGGCCCAGATCGCCGCCTGGACCGCAATCACCGCGACGGTCGCGGACCCGGGGGCGGCCCGGCCGGCGCGACGCCGGCCTCCCGGCCGCACCGTCCGTGCGACTTCCGTGCTCATCGCTCCCTCGCCTTCGATCCCGTGGCCCGGCAGGGCGCCAGGGCCTCGCCCACTGTGGTCCGTGATCCTGTGAGAAGCCTCTGAACCGGACCCCGTACCGAGCGGTCCGCCGGCCCCGGACCAGCGCCGGACCCGACGGGGCACGGGCGGACGGTGAGAATCTGTTCAGAGGAAACTCAGAGGTGAGGGCGGGCCTCCGGCCCCGCGCCGTCCGGCATCCTGGAAGGACCATGAACCCATCGCCGCGTACCGAGGTGCGCCGCCCCGACGGCACCCGGCCCAGGGTGCTGGTCGTCGACGACGAGCAGGATCTCACCGAGGTGCTGGCCGCAGCCCTGCGCGCCGAAGGCTGGGAGGTGCGCACCGCGGGAACGGCCGCCGAGGCGACCGCGGCCGCCGAGGACTTCGGCCCGGACGCGGTGGTCCTGGACTGGATGCTGCCGGACCACGACGGCCCGCACGTGCTGGCCCGACTGCGCGCGGCCCGTCCCACCCTGTGCGTCCTCTTTCTCACCGCGCGCGACACCGTCGAGGACCGGATCGCCGGGATCACCGCCGGCGCCGACGACTACGTCACCAAGCCGTTCAGCCTCGAAGAGGTACTGGCCCGGCTCAGGGGGCTGCTGCGCCGGGCAGGGCTCGCGGAGACCGCACAGGGCGGTGGACCTCGGCTGGCCCTCGCCGACCTCGTCATGGACGAGGAGGGTTACGAGGTCACCCGTGGCGGCGTCCCCGTCGACCTCTCCCGCACCGAGTTCGAGCTGCTGCGCTTCCTGCTGCGCAATCCGCACCGCGTGCTGTCCAAGCGGCAGATCCTGGACCACGTCTGGCGGTACGACTTCGGCGGCCGCGCCCATGTCGTCGAGCTCTACATCAGCTATCTCCGCAAGAAGATCGACGTCGGCCGCCCACCGCTCATCCACACCGTGCGCGGCGTCGGCTACGTGCTGCGCCTGGAGCGCCGATGACCCCGCAGCGCCCGTCACGCGTCCGTGGGTGGCGCGTCCGCCCCCGCCTGCCGCACTCCCTTCGGGCCCGGCTGACCACGGGGCTCGTCGCGCTTCTCGCCCTCGCCTGCGTCATCGTCGGCCTGGTCACCGTACTCGGCCTGCGCAGCTTCCTGGTCAGCCGGCTCGACCAGCAGATCGTGGCGAGCGGCGGCCGGTTCGCCGTCAGCCTCGAACACGAGGGCCGACCCGACGCCGACGGCCGGGGCGACACCCGGGGGCAGGCCGACGGGACTCTCGGCGCCCGGCTGCTGCGGGGCCGGATCGCACAGGCCGCCGTGGTGCGCGGCACCAGCGACGTCACGGTGCCCTTGACCGCCGATGACGCGCGGGCGCTTGCCGCCGTGCCCGCCGATGCCCGGCCCCGTACCGTGCGCCTCGCGTCCCTCGGGACGTACCGTGTCGCCGCCTGGAGCGGCGACGACGGCGACGTCCTGCTGTCGGGACTGCCCCTGCACCCCGTCGAGGAGACGGTGGAGAGGCTCGCGGTCGTGGAGACGGTCGTGTTCGCGATTGTCCTCACCGCGGCCGGGGTGATCACCGCAGCCTGGACCCGGTTCTCTCTGCGCTCCCTCGAACGCCTGGCCGTGACCGCCGACGAGGTGACCCGACTTCCGCTCGCCGCGGGGCAGGTCGCCATGCCGCCGCCGCTGCCCGGTACCCGGCCAGACACCGAGGTGGGTCGGCTCACCGGTGCGTTCAACCGGATGCTCGGCCATGTCGGCGACGCCCTGGACCGCCGCCACGTCGTCGAGGAACGGCTGCGCACCTTCGCCGCCGATGCCGGACACGAGCTGCGCACTCCCGTGGCCACAGTGCGGGCCCGCGCCGAACTCGCCCTGCGCCATCACGGGGACACCTTGCCCGACGAGGTCCGGCACGCGCTCGAACGCATCGATGCCGAGTCCCGCCGCATGAGCCTTCTGGTGGACGAACTGCTGCTGCTGGCCCGGCTGGACGCGGGACGTAGCCTGCGCCGAGACGCCGTGGACCTGACCCGCATCGTTCTCGACACCGCGGCGGACGCGACCGCCCGGCACCCCCGACACCTGTGGGAGCTGGACCTTCCCGAGGAACCCGTCCACGTCACCGGCGACGGCGACCGCCTCCACCAGGTCCTCGGCAACCTCCTTGCGAACGCCGGCGGTCACACACCGCCCGGTACCCGGGTCACCGTCGGCCTCGCCGCCGACGCAGAGAGGGTGACCCTCACCGTCACGGACGACGGTCCCGGCATCCCCGCCGAACTGCTGCCCGGCGTCTTCCGGCGATTCACCCGGGGCGACTCCTCGCGCTCCCGCTCGACCGGTTCGACCGGGCTCGGCCTCGCCATCGTGGACGCCGTGACCCGCGCCCACGACGGCCGGGCGACGGTCACCAGCCGACCCGGCCACACCCGCTTCACCCTGCGGCTGCCGGCGCGGCGTGACGACGACGGCACCTCCGGTGGCGAAGCCTAGGGCGTGCCTCGGGTGGTGATCAGTCGATCGTCTGTCACCGCTTTCTCGGCGCAAGCACCGTGCAGTAGACCGTAGGCCAGGCGATACCGAACACCGGCGGCAGCTGCCGCCGTTTGCACTGGGCGCTGCAGAGGTGCGGACGTTCAACCCAGCCCGACCAGTTGGTGTCTTCGCTGCCGGCAATCTGGGGCGTCCACCGCTTCCATCACAGCCCAAAACGTAAACCCTCTGCGTACGGACCAGGCCGCACGCTCACCGCCGAGGGTGGGCTGTGCCGGTCATCGTGCCCGGCTGTTCGGGGGATCTGCGGGCCACATCCGACGCCTCTCCACCCCAGCGCGGGCATCGGTGGGGGAAACGAAGGAGAGACCCGATGCCGCTTTATCTATCCAGGTTCAGCTACACGCCGGAGACCTGGGCGAGGTTGATTGGGCACCCCGAGGACCGCGCAGAAGCCGCTCGGTCGTACATCGAGTCTGTCGGTGGGAAGCTCCACGGCTTCTGGTACGCCTTCGGCACGCATGACGGCTACAACCTGTGGGAGGCCCCGGACAACGTGTCCATGGCTGCGGTTGGGCTGGCGATCAGTGGGGGCGGCGCGCTCAGCTCTTTCGAGACGACCGTTCTCCTGACCGTCGATGAAACACTGGATGCCCTGGGCAGAGCCGGGCAAGTCCGGTACCGGGCTCCCGGCGCGGAGCGGTGAGCTGCAGTGGCCTCCGTTCGGGTGCTCTATGCGTCCGAGCATCACTCCACGGAGGAGATCGCCGACCGGATCGGTGAGCGATTGCGCCTGAACGGACACCATGTGGAGATCCAGGCGCTGCCCGCGCCCTCTGATAGGCAGGGGCCTTCGCCGGGCGAAGCGCTTGTGCTGGGCAGCGCGGTCCATGACGGCGCTTGGCTGCCAGCGGCGGAAGGCTTCGTCAGGAGCAATGCTGATCGCATGGGCGATCAGCCGACGTGGATGTTCAGCGTCGGCATGGCCGCGGCTTTGCCCGGGCCGTTACGCCGACTTGCCGAACGCAAGGTGCAGCCGCGTATTTCTGCTCTCGTCGAGGTCGTCCGTCCTCGGGACCATAGGCGCTTCTCGGGCGTGATCCGGCGCGAGCACCTCGACCGGAAGGGTGCCTTGTTGTTCCGGTTGCTTGGTTGCCGTTACGGGGACCACAGGGATTGGGCGGCGATCGACGCCTGGGCGGACGACATCGCCCGGGAGCTCGTCGCGTGACGAGGCGGCGGTGCGCTGGGAAGTGGATTTCGTGACGGCGGCGCCTCACCAGTGGGTTGGCCAGATGAGCTGTCCCGGGTTGCCCGTCATTCGGTGACGCGGACCGCGAGGGCCGGGCGGATGGCGGCCGCGCGCCGTGCTGGTCCGATCGTGGCCAGGAGCGACGCGACGAAGGTGGCTGCCGCCAGGCCGCCGACGCTGGCCCATTCGACGGGGAACCCTCCTTCGAGGCCCTCGAATGCGGCGCTGTTCTGGTACATCAGCCAGGTCGTCAGCACGCCCAGCAGGGATCCGAGCACGATTCCCTCCACCGCCACGAAGGTGCTCTCCCACAGGAAGGACCGCTGGACGGTCCGTGCCCGGAAGCCGAGGGCCCGGAGGATTCCGATGGTGCGGCGGCGTTCGCGTACGGCTCGGACCATGACGACACCGAGGCCGGTGATGCCCACGCCGAGGCCGAGGACGAGGAAGCCCTGCATGAGGCGGAAGAAGGCGGTGCTGGAGTCGAACTGGCGGCGGATGTCCGACTCGATGGGCGTGGCGACCAGGCTGGAGGAGAGCTGCTCGCCCTGCAGTTGGGTCGCCAACGTGTCGGGTGCGGTGCCAGGGCTGGTTCTCACCAGTGCGGAGGCGTTCTGTGCCTGGCTGCCGAAGAGTTCGTGCGTGGCCTGCTCGCTCATCACGACCGGGTAGGTGGTCGAACTCGCGCCCGTGCCAGGGTAGAAGACCATGCCGTTGCTGAGCACGCCGGCGATGACCTTCTGTTCGCTGCGGCCCGTCCGGGGATCCGTCAGGGTGAGGGTGTCCCCGGGGTCGTAGTAGTCGCCGACCGGGCCGCCGGTGCTGCCGAAGAAGCCGTCGAGAACGACGTAGCGGGGGTCGGAGGCGAGAGCCCGCCATACCGCGGGGTCGTCGGCCAGGCCAGGCAGCCGCTCGCGGAACGTGATGCCGGAGATCGCCCCGTCGGGTACGCCGACGACGGCGGTGTCCAGAGGCTGAGGGCCGCGACCACCCGGATCGGTGGCCCGCCCGGTGGCGTTGAGCAACGGTGTCACGGCGGAGATCCCGGCGGCCGACGGGCCGCCGCGCAGATCGGAGACGAGTCGATCGCCCGCGACCTCGGGGTTGTAGTCCAGTCGCAGGGAGTATCCGGCGGTGGCGTCGGCGACGACGCCGTCGACGCCGGCGCGGAGAATGCCCGAGATTTCCGTCAGGAGCACCAGGACGAACACGATCAGCGTGTACATCACCAGCGTCGCGCCGGTCCTGAAGCGCTTGGCCAAGGGGTACGCGACCGCGAGCCGCGCCGCGAGGCCGCCTTCCGTAGGGCGCTGGAGGAGCCGCCGTACGGGGCGGAGCAGGGTCTTCTGGTTGTCGCTGACCAGCACCACCGCGGAGAAGGCGGCCAGGGCGCCCTGGATGACGTACACGGACATCGACGGCGTGTCGAAGATCCGGGGGCGTACGACGGGCGCCAGGAGCGTCCAGGAGAGAACGGCTCCTGCGACCAGGGTGGTGACCGCATGACGGGGGAGGACGCGCAGCAGCGCCGGAGTGGCGAAGGCGAGGGCGAGCGCCGGCACGAGGTACGTCGCGTCGGGCTGGCTGCGCGCCACGGCCGGGACGGCCACGAGCGCGCAGAGGACGGCCAGGGTGGTGGAGACCGCAAGCAGACGGCGGCGTGGACGCTGTCCGGGTGTGGCGGGGAGGTCGCGGATGGCGGCGATGATGTTGAACCTGCTGATCCGCACGCTGGTCGCGAGGATCGCGGCGAAGGCGATGAGCAGGCCCATGGCCAGTCCGTTGAGGACGCTGGTAGGAGTGATCGCGAAAGCGATGCGGATGCTGCTTCCGCCGACGGACCAGCCCTGGAAGATCTGCGCCGCCACCACGGCGACGCCCCAGCCGACGGCGACCCCGATGGCCACGCCCGGCAGCGCCGACAGCAACGCGTACGTCGCCCCTTCGAGGGTGAAGGACCCGACGAGGCGCGAGCGCTTCATCCCGACGGCCCGCACCATGCCCATCTGGGATTTCCGCTCCTCGCCGAGCATCACGAAGATGTTCACCAGCAGCAGGGCGCCCGCGATGATGCTGAAGCTGCCGATCATGAGGAACAGGGCTCCGAGGGAGTCCCCGGCCTGCTTGGCGTCCCGCAGCACGGTGTGCTTCGGAGTGTCGATCGCCGTCTGGTCGGCGAGCGGTCCCAGAGCCTGCCGGATGTCGGTGGTCACGCGGTCGGTCAGGGCTTCGCCGCTCTCGACGCCGCCTCGGTTGGACACGAAGGTGACCGAGCGCGGCTCCGTTCCGGCGGCCCGGGCGGCGGAGTTCAGGGCCTGCGGCGGCAGGAAGACGTCGCGGTTCAGTCTGCCGCCGAGGCCCACACCGGCAAGACCCTGCTCTGGGACCACACGCTCGACCCGGTACGTCTGCGGTGCCCCGAACAGGTACACCGTGATCGGGTCACCGGCTCCCACGCTCAGGGACCGCGCCAGCGGCTCGTTGACCACGACCTGGCCGGGCTTCGGGTTTGGTCCGCCGAGACCGGAGTCGCCCCCTGCCGCGCCGAACCGCGATGCCTCGTCGAAGTCCATCTGCCAGGCCAGGACGCGCGGCTCGGCGACCTTGCGGCCACCGGCACCGCTGACGGCCGATGCCTGCGCGGCCCCGGCATTCAGAACACCGTCGACATCGGGATCGCCGACCAGGCCGGCCAGTCGTTCCGTGACGACGCGACCGGTCGGTCCAGGGGGTGCGACGACACGCTCGTCCACCGGCCCCAGAGTGCGGTACGCCTCCTGTCGTACGGAGAAGTTCAAGGTGTCGCCGACGACCAGGGCGCCGATGACGATGGCCGTGCCGAGCATCGACCCGCCGATCACCAGCACTGCCTCGGTGCGCCGGCGGGCGACCTGCCGGAAGGCCAGCCGTCGTGACACCGGCTGCCGGACGGCCACCAGCACCAGGGCCGCGAGGGCGAGCACGAGGGCGCTGAGCAACGGGACGAGGAGGTTCGGGTACATGGTCAGCCCATGGGGAAGTCACGGATCGCGGCCGGAGCGGTGACGGCCTGGCGGACGTCGTCGACCAGTTGCCCGTCGCGCATCCGGATCAGCCGGGGGACACGCGCGCCGATGGCGCTGTCGTGCGTGACCAGGACGATCGTCTGGCCCTCGTCCTGGTTGAGCTCGCACAGCAGGTCCATGACCTGGTCTGCCATCGCGCTGTCCAGGTTGCCCGTCGGTTCGTCCGCCCAGACGATGGCCGGACGTCCGGCGAGGGCGCGGGCGATGGTCACCCGCTGCTGTTCACCGCCGGACATCTCGCTCGGCCGGTGCTCGACCCGGTGGCCGAGGCCCACCCGGTCGAGCATCTCCAGGGCTCTGCGGCGCGCCTCGCGCGGCCGGGTGCCCACGAGCAGCAGGGGCAGTTCGACGTTCTCCACGGCGGAGAAGACGGGGATGAGGTTGAACGCTTGGAAGACGAAGCCCATGGTGTGGGCCCGGTGCTCCGTGCGCGCGGCGTCCGACATGGCGAACAGGTCGTGACCGTCGACCTCCACCCGACCGCCGTCGATGTCGTCGAGTCCCGAGAGACAGTTCAGCAGCGTGGTCTTTCCGGAACCGGACGGACCCATGACCCCGACCATCTCGCCGTGGCGTACGAGGAGGTCCAGGTCGAGCAGGGCGGTGACCGCGACGGAGCCCGTCCGGTAGATCTTGCGTACCCCGGTGGCGACGAGGAGTGCCCGGTCGGTGTTCATGGTCTCCATCCCAACCTCCGGAGGAAGCGCTGCGCTACGGCCACCCAGGCCCGACAAGGGGCCGAAGGGCCCAATCGCCGAGGCGCCGGGAGGGCCGCTTCGAGCGGTCTGCCGACGCTGTCCATCGGCGCTGTCCGTTGGCGCGGGCAGGCATCCGCCGTCAGACGTCTGCGGCGGCTCGGGCGCGTCTACGGACAGCGGTGGCGGCCAGGCTGCCCGCGGCCGTCGCGGTGACGGCGAGGAGGACGAACCCCCACGTGTAGTCGTGGGCGACGCTGTCGACCGCTCCCATCACGAGGGGCGGGAAGAAGCCTCCGAGACCACCCGCCGCACCGACCACTCCGGTCACCGAGCCGACCCGCTCGGCCGGAACCAGACGTGCGACGAGCGCGAAGACGGCCCCGGACCCGGCTCCCAGGCCGGCGGCCATGCCGAAGAAGGCCGCCGTTCCCACCGGGACCAGGCCCGCCTCGAACGCCGCGACCAAGGCGCACGCCGAAACGACACCGTACGAAACAGTCAGTACGGGGACGGGGTGAGTACGGTCCGAGAGCCAGCCGCCCACCGGCCGCATCGCCACGGCGAGGACGACGAATCCCGCCGTCCGCAGTGCCGCGTCGGAGCGGCCGAGCTCGTAGGCCCGGGTGAGGTAGGTCGGGAGGTAGACGCTGAACGCGACGAACCCTCCGAAGGACACGGCGTACAGGAACGCCAGCTGCCAGGTGGCCGGCGTCCGCATGGCCAGCGCCGTGCGTGACACCATCGACCCCGTTGCGGTCGCGCGTCCCGGACGGTCGCGGAGCAGGAACCGGGCCACCACGGCGTACACGGCGAGGCAGCCGGCCACGAGATCGAAGGGGAAGGCGCGCCCGACGGCGTCGGCGAGCTGGACGGTGGTGAACGCCGACAGGGCCGTACCACCAGTGCCGATGCCGAAGATTCCGAGGGCGACACCCCGCCGTGCGGGTGGGTACCAGGCGTTGACAAACGGTACGCCGACGGCGAAGGCCGTACCCCCGAGCCCGAGGAGGAAGCCGCCTACGAGCACCTCGGCCAGCGAGTCGGCCAGGTGGCCCAGATACAGCACGGGCAGGATCGTCAGGGCCGCGACGAGGGGGAAGACCCGGCGTGCCCCCCACCGGTCCGTCAGCGCCCCCGCCGGGATCCGGCCGAGCGCGCCGACCACCACGGGCACGGCGACCACCAGCGACTGCTCGAACGAACTGAGGGCGAGGTCGTCCCGGAGCCGCGGGCCGAGAGGGGCCAGCAGGGCCCACGCCCAGAAGCAGAGCGCGAACCCGGTGGTGGCGAGGATCAGCATCTGCCACGGTTGCGGCGCGTCCGCAACCGGTCGGCTCCCCGTGTTCCGGACCATCGTGACCTCCCGGCAGTGATCCGCGTGGGCGGCGTGTGCCCTGCCGCTTCCCACACTCCGGCCGCCAGGATCTCGGTCCCAGGGGCCACTCGTTCCCTTCCGTGACCGTGCGGCCCCACGACATGGGCCGGTCGGCCCTGTGCGGGGAGTCCTGGGCCGGGCACGGTGGGAGTGACGGACAGGCCGCAGGCAGGAGTGTCCAGCTCCTGCCGGTCCGCCATCGGGAGTGTGAGTGGCGATGATGTTCTGGTACGGCGACGGCATGAATGGATGGGGATGGTTCGCCATGTCGGCCGGGATGGTTCTCTTCTGGGGGCTGCTCATCACCGCCGCGGTGATGCTCTTCCGCTCACTGGACCGCGCCGCGGAACGGCCTCGGGGTTTCGGCCCAGCGGCGTCGGCCGAGCAGATCCTGGGCGAGCGACTGGCGCGCGGTGAGATCGACGAGGAGGAGTACCGCCGGCGCCTGACCGCTTTGCGCAGCGGCGGACAGTGACCGGTCGGGATGCGGGCGCGGGCGCGGCCGGTCACCCTGGGACCATGGCCGGTCGGATGCCCGGGGAGCCGGGCCGACGCCCCGACGCGCTCCGTGAGCTGACCGCTCGGCACGCAGGGCTGCTGCCGGCCGCGCTGGAGCGCGCCAGAACGGGCACCCCGGAGGAGCCCGGGGCATGGGCGCCCCAGGTTGCGGAGGCAGCCGGACTCCCGGCCGCCGCGGGGCTCGGCCCCGCCACCTTCTTCGCCGATCTCGCCACCCCGCGCGGCGAGCGGCATGTGCGGGTGTGCACTGCGACGGCGTGCTTCGCCGCGCGGCGCGGGGAGCATCTGGCGGAGGTGGAGCGCGCTCTCGGCGTGGTGGCGGGCACGGTCGACGAGGCGGGTTCGACCTCGCTGCAGACCGTGCACTGTCTCGGCTACTGCTACGCGGGCCCCGCTGCTCTCGACGGCACCCTGCCTCGCACGGGCCCGGACCTGGCCGACCAACTCGGCGGGCGGACGGAACCGCGCGCGCCGGGCATCCCCGTGGCCGACACCACCGGGGCGCCCGTCCTGCTCGCCGGGATCGTGGGAGGGCAGGACGCCTGGGACGTGTGGCGCCGGGCGGTGGCCGGACTGCGGCCCGACGACGTACGGCAGGAGACCGCCGCCTCGGGACTCCGCGGGCGCGGCGGCGCCGGATTCCCGGTGGCCGACAAGTGGGCCGCGGCGGCGGGGAAGCCGGGCACGGTCGTCATCGCCAACGGGGACGAGGGCGACCCCGGCTCGTACGCCGACCGGCTGCTCATGGAGGAGGACCCCGAGCGCGCCCTCGCGGGACTCGCGCTGGCCTGCTTCGCCTGCGGCGCCGGGCGCGGGATCGTCCTGGTGCGCTCCGAGTATCCGAGGGCCATGGCCCGGCTGCGCCGGGCGGTGGAACGCGCGACGGAGGCGGGCGACCTGGCTCCTTCGGTCGGGGCGGCCGGCCCGCGGCCGTTCGTCGAGGTCGTCGAAGGAGCGGGTTCCTACGTCTCCGGTGAGGAGACCGCCCTCATCGCCCGCCTCGAAGGCGCTCGCGGCTGTGCGCGCCCCCGGCCCCCCTACCCCACGGACCACGGCCTGTGGGACAGACCGACCGTGGTCAACAACGTGGAGACGCTGGCAGCCGTGCCCTGGATCGTCGCCCACGGCGGAGCGTCCTATGCCCGACGCGGCGTACCGGACGAGACCGGCACGAAACTGGTGTGCCTGTCCGAACGCTTCGCCCGGCCCGGGGCCTACGAGGTCGAACTCGGCACTTCCGTGGGCGAGATCGTCACCCGGTTCGGCGGTGGTCTCAAGGACGGGCGTCAGCTCGTGGCCCTCCAGATCGGCGGCCCGCTCGGCGGCTTCCTCGCCGGGACCGCCCTCGACGTCCCGCTCACCACGGCCGAACTCGCCGCGCACGGCGCCGCCCTCGGCCACGGCGGCATGGTCGCCTTCGACGCAGACACCGATCCGCGCGAACTCCTCAGGCACATCTGGGAGTTCGCCGCCGGCGAGAGCTGCGGTGCCTGCTCGCCCTGCCGGATCGGCACCGGGCGAGGACGTGAACTCGCGCAGGGCACGGGCGGGCCGGGGGAGACCTACGAGCGATTGGCACGGCTGATGAGGGAGGCGAGCCTCTGTGCCTTCGGCCGACGTGTCCCCGCCGCCGTCGGCAGCCTCGCCCGCGCCTTCGGGCCGGTCCTGGAAGGATGGGACCGATGACCCGGCTCCAGATCGACGGTGTTCCGGTCGAACTGCCCGCCGGGGCCTCACTGCTCGACGCCGTGCGTGCCACCGGAACCGACCTGCCTGCCCTCTGCCACGACGACCGCCTCCGGCCGGCCGGCTCCTGTCGGACCTGCCTGGTCCGCACCGACGGCCGGACCGTCGCCGCCTGCGTCACACCCGCGACTGCGGACCTCACCGTCGACACTGCCGACGAGGGCCTGCGGAACCTGCGCCGGGACGCGGTCGCCCTGATCGCCTCGGCGCTCCCGCCGCGCGCGCTCGCCGACAGCGCGCACAGTGAACTGGCCGAGGCGTGCCGGGCCTTGGGAATCCCGGCGGACACGGCGGCGGGTGACCCCGCGCGCGGGCGGGACGAGAGCCACCCGTACGTTCATCTCGACCGGGACCTGTGCATCGCGTGCGGGCGCTGCGTACGGATGTGCTCCGACGTCCAGGGCACGTTCGCGCTCACCCTCACCGGGCGCGGTGCCGACACGGTCGTCGCCCCGGGAACCGGCGGCCCCTGGGCCGCCTCCGACTGCGTGGCCTGCGGTGGCTGCGTCGACACCTGCCCGACGGGGGCGATCACCCAGCCCGGGCCCGGTCAGGGCCTCACCTCGCGACAGACACCCACAGACCGCGTGCGCACCACCTGCGGCTACTGCGGAGTCGGCTGCACCCTCGACGTCGTCGTCCGCGAGGACCGCGTCGCCGCCGTGCTTCCCGCCGGGGACGGCCCCGTCAACCGGGGCCATGCCTGCGTCAAGGGCCGCTTCGCGTACGGATACCTCGGCTCCGCCGAGCGCCTCACCGAGCCCCTGCTCCGTGAGAACGGGGTCCTGCGGCCCGCGAGCTGGGCGGAGGCCGTGGACCGGATCGCCGACGGCCTGCGCGCGGCCGTCCGTGACGGCGGCCCCGACGCGGTCGCCGCGATCTCCTCCGCCCGTGCCACCAACGAGGAGAACTACCTCGTCCAGAAGTTCCTGCGGACCGTCATCGGCACCAACAACGTCGACAACTGCTCACGCCTCTGCCACGCCCCTTCCGCCGCGGGACTCACCGCGTCTTTCGGACGCGCCGGCGGCACCGACCCCTTCGACGACGTCGAGACCGCCGACTGCCTCCTGGTCGTCGGCGCCAACCCCGTCGAAGCCCACCCCGTCGTCGGCGCCCGCCTCCTCCAGCGGGCACTCTCAGGCGCCTCCCTGATCGTGGCCGACCCCCGCGCCGTGGGTCTCGCCCGCCATGCCGACCTGCACCTGCGTCCGCGCCCCGGTACGAACGTCGCGCTCTTCCACGGCCTGGCCCACGTCCTCGTCGACGAAGGCATGACCGACCCGGGTTTCCTCCGCGAACGCGCCACCGGACTGGACGAACTCACCGACCTGCTGGCCGACTACCCGCCCGAGCGGGTCGCCGAGATCACCGGCGTCCCCGCCGACGACATCAGGAAGGCCGCTCGGCTCTACGGCCGCGCGGAGCGGCCGGCGGTCCTGTATGGCCTCGGGGTCACCGAGCACCTGCACGGCACCGACGGCGTCCGGACCCTGGCCAACCTCCCCATCCTGCGCGGCGCCGTCGGAGGCACCGGCCGCGGGTTCGGCATCAGCCCCCTGCGCGGCCAGAACAACGTGCAAGGCGCGTCCGACATGGGCGCCCTGCCCGACCTGCTGCCGGGCTATGGCCCTGTCACCGCCCCGGAGGCCCGCGCCCGTGCCGAGGCGGTGTGGGGTCGACCGGTCCCCGAACGGCCGGGTATGCGCATTCCCGAGATGTTCGTGGCGGCCCGGGAGGGCCGGCTGCGGGCGCTGTGGGTCATAGGCGAGGACGTGTGTGCGACCGATCCCGACAGCCGACGGGTCGCGGAGGCCCTCGACGCCTGCCCGCTCGTCGTCGTCAGCGAGCTCTTCCTCAGCGAGACCGCCCGGCACGCGGACGTCGTCCTGCCCGTGGCCTCGTGGCTGGAGAAGGACGGGACCTTCGTCAACTTCGACCGCCGCTTCCAGCGCGTACGGCAGGCGGTGAACCCGCCTGGAACAGCGCGCCCCGACTTCCGGGTCGTGCACGCCGTCGCCGAGGCCCTCGGTGCCGACCTGGGGTGCCCCACCCCGGCGGCGGCTCTCGCCGAGTGCGGACGTGTGACGCCTCTCTTCGCCGGTCTCTCGCACGAGCGGATCGACCGGGAGGGGGCCGTGCCCTGGCCCTGCCCCGCACCGGACCAGCCGGGCGAACGCACCTTGTACGGCACGGAGTTCGCTACCCCCGACGGGCGCGCGCACCTGTCGGCGGCCCCCTACCTGCCGCCCGGCGAGGAGCCGGACCAGGACTATCCGCTGGTGCTCGTCACGGGGCGCCGCTGGGCCCACTACAACTCCGGAAGCATGACCCGGCGCGGCGGCAACCTTCTTCTCGACGCGTACGACCGCCTGGACCTGCATCCCGAGGACGCCGCACGCTACGGACTGCGGGACGGCACCCCTGTCACCGTCGAGAGCCGCCACGGACAGGCGCGACTCGTCGCCCGCGTCGGCACGGAACTCGCTCCGGGGCAGGTCTTCTGCGCCTTCCACTTCCCGGCCAGCGGCGTCAACTCCCTCACCTCGGAGCACGTCGACACCGTGACCTCGTGTCCGGAGTACAAGGTCACGGCGGTCCGGCTGCGGCCGGCTTCGTCCCGCGACTCGGCGGCCCCGAGGTCAGCCGTGGGGGACGAGGGCGACCGGTGACCGACTGTGGTGCAGCACCGCGTGGGCCACACTGCCGATGCGTGCACCCAGCGTCGAACCCCGGGTGCGTCTACCGACCACCACAAGAGCCGCGTCCGAGGCGGTGTGCACCAGCTCCTGGCCGGCCGAGCCGGTCGTCACTCGCCCGGTCGCCATCACGTCGGGGAACTTCGTTCGCCAGGGTTCGAGGAGATCGTCGAGCGAACGCTGGATCTCGGGGGCGACGGTGAGCCGGACGTCCGGGACCATGGCGGGGCCGAGCGTCGCGTACACAGGCAACTGCTGCGCGTAGACGACCTGCACGCGGGCGAGACGCCGTGCCGCCTCCTCGAAGGCGAATCCCAGAACGGTGTCCACGGGTTGCCGGAGGTCGACGCCGACCACGACGGTTCCTTGCGGAGGTGACGTGTCGAGGGCCCGTACGAGGACGACGGGCCGTTCGACGAGACCGGCGACCGACATCCCGACCGAGCCGATCAGGTATCCGGTCGTACCGCCCAGGGCGCGGGAGCCGAGGACGAGCAGGTCGCTCTCCTCGGCCACGGCGACCAGTCTCGCCACAGGCTCCGACGGCAACAGCCGGGTGGTCACCGACAGATCCGGATGACGTTCGCGCAGGCCGGCCGCCGTGCGGGCGAGCAGATCCTCCGCCCACGGCTCGTCGGGCTCTCGCGCCGCGAACGGGAGGAGGACATCCGGCGACGTCTCCTTCACATGCACCAGGTCCACCCCGGTGCCGCGCAGCACCGCCTCCTCCGCCGCCCACTGCGCGGCGGCGTTCGCCTGATCCGTACCGTCCAGACCGACCACGATCCCCTGCGTCATGATCGTCCACCTCCTTGTGCGGTGTCGTCGATGTCGTAGGCGAGACGGGTCGCGGAGACCGAGACCACTCCGTCGACCGTCGCGCACATGCGCACGACGGCCGGGATCATGCCGCGGAAGCGCAGCTTCCCGGTGAGGTCGACACGCCCCTCTCGCACGTCGACCGCGATCAAGGTCGGGTCGAGACGCAGAGTGGCACCGAGCACGTCCTCGACGATCTCCTGGCGGATGTCGTCGTCCTGGCGGAGGAAGATGCTCAGGAGGTCGCGGCGGCTCACGATGCCTACCAGGCGGTCCTCGTCGTCGACGACGACGAGCCGCTTGATCCCTTGGACCTCCATGAGCCGGGCCGCCTCAGCCACGGTCCAGTCGGGGCGGGCGCACACGGCGGGTGCGGACATCAGCTCCTCCGCGCGCGTTCCCTCGGCCTTCGCCCGCTCCCACGCCTCGAGACCCGGCACGCCCGGCATGTCTCCCGGGGTGGTGGCCTGGTCGGCCGTCTTCCGCATCAGATCGCCCTCCGACACGACTCCGATCACCCGGTTCTCTCCGTCCACCACCGGCAGCGCGGTGACTCGGTGCTGCGACAGCACCCGCACGATCTCCTTGAACGGCGCGTCGCCGCGGATGCTCACCACCTCACGGGTCATCAGCTTGTCGATCCTGCGGTGTCGCATCACCCGCTCCTTCCCTGCGCGGACGCACCCGCTCCGGCCACCAGGCGAGCGGCGCAGCCGTCCCAGGTGACGAGGGCCGCATAGTCGTCCTCGGTGAGTTCCCTCCCACTGAGTTCGGCGAGCGCTTCCACGAACTCAAGGAAGTCCAGCGAATCCATCTCGAAGGTGTCCCGCAGGGACACGCCGGGATCGAGTCCTGTGAAGTCGGCGCCGGGGACGACACGCTGCACGGCTTGCCGAACGAACGCCTTCGCTTGGTCGTGGTTCACAGTTCCTCCGGGTGTTGCAGGAGCCGGTCCAGGGCGGTCAGGAGACGCGCGCCGGTGGCGCCGTCGGCGGCTCAGTGATCGGCGGACAGCGTCGCCGTCAGCACGGGACGTACTCCCAGCAGGCCGTTCACGGCCACGGGCCGCTCGACGATCCTGCCCAGGCCGACGAGTGCGACTTGCGGCGGGTAGACGACGCCGAACACGGCCTCGACGCCCTGGTCGCCGAGGTTGGTGACGGTGAGGCTGGGGTCGACGGTCTCGGACGCCCGGAGTCGGCCGCCCCGTGCCCGTGCCACCAGGTCCTTGAGTGCGGCCATCACCTCGGTCACGGAGAGTGTGTCGGCGTGGGCGAGGGCGGGTGCGACGAGGCCGCCGCCCCGCAGGGAGACCGCGACGCCCAGCCGTACCTCGACCGCAGGGACGAAGCCGTCGTCGACCCAGTGCCCGTTCAACGCGGGCACTTTCCGTGCCGCCAGCGCGACGGCCTTGAACGTGAGTGCTGCGGGCACCAGCCGTGCGGAGAGCGACAGTTCGCGGTTGCGGGCGTGCATCCATTCCAAGGCCGCTGCCATGTCCACGGTCGTGGCGAGGTAGAAGTGCGGGATCTCCCGCTTGGATCGGCTCATGAGCCGGGCCGTGGCCGCCCGCGCCATGTCCGGGACGGCCGGCCGCTGCGCGCCCTCGGCGGCCGCGGCGGAACGGACGTCATCCGCACGGATGGTGCCATCCCGACCAGTGCCGGTCACATCGGCGAGGTCGACGCCAACCTCGGTGGCCAGCCGCCGGGCGAGCGGAGAAGCCTTCACACGCAGCGGAGCGGGACGCTCCTTGGCCCAGTCGTCGCCGCGCACCGGCTTCACCGGCCGTGTCGTTGGCACGGTCTTGTCGCGCGCTGGTGCCGGTTCCGCGTGCTCCACGTCCGCGCGAGTGATCCTGCCTCCCGGGCCCGAACCATGGACGACAGTGAGGTCGACGTGCAGATCCTGGGCGAGTCGGCGGACCAGGGGTGTCGATGGCGGCGGGCTTTCGGCAGGTGGACTTTCGGGCGGTCGGCTCTCAGCCGGACTGATTTCGGCCGACGGGCTTTCGGAGGTCGTGCCGATGCGTGCCAGCGGCGTGCCCACCGGCACTGTGGTGCCCTCGTCCACCAGGAGAGCCTCGACCGTGCCGCTGTGGAAGCACTCCACCTCGATCGCGGACTTGGCGGTCTCGACCACCGCGATGACGTCGCCGCGCGTCACGCGGTCACCCGGGTGCACCAGCCACTCGGAGAGCATGCCCTCGTCCATGTCGGCGCCGAGCGCGGGCATCGTGAACTCGGCCATCTCAGCTCACCGCCCGGCGGGCCGCCGCCACGATTCCTGCGGGCTGGGGGAGTGCCGCCTCCTCCAGCCGGCGGGCGTAGGGGATGGGGACCTCCGCGCTGCACACCCGCTCGACGGGTGCGTCGAGGTTGAAGAACGCCTGCTCGCAGATGCGTGACTCGATTTCGGCGGACAGACTGCCGCTGCGCCAGCCCTCGTCGACCACGACGGCCCGGTGGGTCCGCCGGACCGAGCCGACGATCGTGGCGTCGTCCAGAGGCCGCAGCGACCGCAGGTCGACGACTTCCGCGGTGATCCCCGCGCCCGCCAGTTCCTCTGCGGCTTCGAGGGCCTTGGGCACGCAACCGCCGTACGCGACGACGGTGACGTCGTCACCCGCGCGGCGGACGGCCGCACGGTCCAGGTCGACCTCGTGGACGGCCGGATCGAGCGTGCCAGCCGCGTTGTAGAGGCTGCCGTGTTCGAAGAGCAGCACCGGGTCTGGGTCGGCCAGCGCGGCGGACAGCAGATGGCGGGCGTCGTCGATCGTGGCCGGCGCTAGGACACGGAGGCCGGGAATGTGGGCGTACCAGCCCTCGAGGCTGTGGGAGTGCTGAGCGGCCAGCTGCCGTCCCGCGCCCGTCGTCATGCGGATCACCAGCGGCACGCCGAGCTGTCCGCCGGACATGTGCCGCAGGGTGGCGGCGTTGTTGAGGATCTGGTCGAGTGCCAGCAGGCTGAAGTTCACCGTCATGATCTCCACGACCGGCCTCATCCCTGCCAGTGCGGCGCCGATCCCTGCTCCGACGAACGCGGACTCCGAGAGAGGGGTGTCGCGGACACGATCGGGGCCGAACTCCTCCAGGAGGCCGAGGCTCACGCCGAAGCATCCGCCGTAGCGGCCCACGTCCTCGCCCATCAGGAAGACCCGGTCGTCCGAGGTCAACGCCTCGCGCAGGCCCTCCCGAAGGGCCTCCCTGTAGGTGGTGGTGCCGTCGTCGGGATGCGCCCGAGGTCGTGTACGCGTGCTCATGACGGAACCTCCTGATGTTGGCCGGTGACATGGAGCAGCAGGTCTTCGGCCGACTCCTCGGGGGCCTGTTCGGCCGCGCGGACAGCTCGTTCGATCGCGTCCATGACCTCGTGGTCCAGGGCCTCTTGGGCGTCCGCGTCGAGGAAACCGGCCTTGCGCATGCCTTCGGCGAGTCCCGTGACGGGGTCGTGCTTCCTCCACTCCTCGATTTCGTCCTTCGGCCGGTACCGGTCCGGGTCGTACATCGAGTGCGCGCGAAATCGATACGTCCGCATCTCCAGGAAGTGCGGTCCGCTGCCCGCCCGAATCGACTCGACCGCTCCGCGTGCCGCCTTCTCCACGGCATGTACGTCCATGCCGTCGACGGCCCAGGCCGCCATGCCGTACGACGCCGCCCTCATCGCCAGGTCCGTCTGGGCGTGTTCGCGGGCGAGTGCCGTCCCCATCGCGTACAGGTTGTTCTCGCAGACGAAGAGCACGGGCAGCCCCCAGAGCTCCGCCAGGTTGGCGGTCTCGTGGAACTCGCCCTCGGCGAAGGCTCCGTCACCGAAGAAGCAGCAGGTCACTCTGGAATCGCCGCGCATCCGGTCGGCGAGTGCCAGCCCCGCCGCGAGCGGCAGTCCGCCGCCCACGATGGCGTTGCCGCCGTAGAAGCGGCGGCCGGCGTCGAAGAGGTGCATGGAGCCGCCGCGGCCGTGGCTGCACCCGGTGGCCTTCCCGTACATCTCCGCCATCACGGCCTCGGGCGGTACCCCACGGGCCAGCGCGTGGCCGTGTTCGCGGTACGTGGAGACGACCGCATCCTGCTCGGAGAGCGTCTGGTGGACACCGACGGCGACCGCCTCCTCACCGATGTAGAGGTGGACGAAGCCGCGGATCGCTGCCGCGCTGTACAGCTCGACGCACCGCTCCTCGAAGCGTCGGATGAGCAGCATCTGCCGCAGCAGGTCCAGGTCGTGGGTTGCCGGAGGGGCGAGGGCGGGCGTCGAGGGTCCCCGAGCGCGACGGGGCCGCTTCGTCTGCGATGTCCTGGCGGACGTGCCGCCCTGTGCGGTGGCCATCACGGCTCCTTCCCTGAGGGCCTGGCCGTTCCCGCCGGTTCGGGTGTCTCCAGCGTCGACACATCGCCCTCGGGCAGGCCCAGTTCGCGGGCCCGCAGCAGGCGGCGCATCACCTTTCCGCTACGGGTGTGGGGCAGGTCCTCGACGAACTCGATCTCGCGAGGGGCGACAGCCGGCCCGAGGCGCCGACGGGCGAACGCCAGGACGTCCCGCCGCAGTTCGGGGTCGGGCGGATACTCGGGGCGCGGCAGCACGAACGCCTTGACGATCGTGCCCGCCAGCTCGTCAGGGCGGCCGATGACACCGGCCTCGGCGACGGCCGGATGCTCCATGAGGGCGTTCTCCACCTCGAACGGCCCGATGAGGTGCCCCGCGGACTTGATGACGTCGTCGGCGCGGCCCACGAACCAGTACCAGCCGTCGGCGTCGCGGCTGACCAGGTCGCCGGTCAGGTACCACCCGTCCGCGAAGCACGCCTCGTAACGGCCCGGTTCGTGGAGGTAGCCGCGGAACATCGACGGCCAGCCCGCCCGCAGGGCGAGCTCGCCCTGAGCGCCCGGCTCCTCAAGGATCTGGACGTGCCCGCCGGTGACCGACGCCCGGCCGTCCTCGCCGCACGCCAGTACTGCTGCCTCGACGCCCGGAAGCGGTCGGCCCATCGAACCTGTCCGCACCGGATCGGCCGCGAAATTGGCGATCATGATGGCGCCGGTCTCGGTCTGCCACCACGTGTCGTGGACCGGAAGCCCGAGTGCCTCCCGGCCCCAGTGCACGGCCTCGGGATTGAGCGGCTCGCCGACGCTCGCGACGAACCGGAGCGACGACAGGTCGTGGCGCGCGGCGGGTATGGGGTCGCCGCTGCGCGGTGCGGCCCGCATGAGCATGCGGAGCGCGGTGGGAGCCGTGTACCAGACGGTGACGTGCTGGTCGGCGAGGATCCCGTACCAGCGGGCGGGGGCGAAGTCTCCTTCGTCGACGACGGTCGTCACGCCGTGGGTGAGCGGGGCGATGATGCCGTACGACATGCCGGTGACCCAGCCGGGGTCGGCGGTGCACCAGAAGACGTCGCCTTCGTGCAGGTCCAGGGCGTAGGCGGCGGTCACGTGATGGGCGAGGACCGCCTCGTGCACGTGTACCGCGCCTTTGGGGGTGCCTGTCGTGCCGCTGGTGAAGTGCAGCAGCGCCGGCTCCGCCGGATCGGTCGGCTGCACCGTGTACTCGTCCGGCGCGGCGTCCGTGAGCGCGGGGAACGAGAGGGTGCCCGGAGGCGGGTCGGCCCCGGGGTCGAGGAGCAGGACGTGTCGTAGGTGCGGAAGCCGGGGCCGTACCGGGGCCACTTTGCGCTCGTACAGCTCCCAGGTCGTGACCAGAGCCCGGGCGTTGCCCAACTCCATGCGCAGTGCGACGGGTTCGGGACCGAAGGCGGTGAACAGGGGGCACAGGATTCGCCCGGCACGCAGCGTTCCGAGGACGGTGCTGTACAGCTCGAAGCGGCGGCCGAGCAGGGTGAACACCCGCTCGCCGCGTTCCAGGCCGAGCGTCTCCAGCACGTGCGCGAAGCGGGAGCTCTCGGCCGCGAGCCGGGCGAAGGTCACCGTCGCCACGGAGCCGTCGCGGCCGACGCAGCGCAGCGCAGCGCGATCGCCGTGGCCCTCACGCAGGTGCCGGTCGACCGCCTCGTATCCGATGTTGATGCCGCCGTCCGGAAGCCCGGCGAGCCGGGACCGCTCGCGTCGCCAGGAGAACGTGGCCCGGGCACTGTCGTAGTCGGGCATGACCGGCGCCACCCACAGAGCGTTCATCGCGGTGGCTCCACGTCGAGCGCGAGATTGTCGTAGGCGTACTCGATCGATTCGTGCAGGGCGACCACTCCGTCGACCGAGCGGCAGAGCCGCACGATCACGCGGACGTCGGCGCGTTCGTCGACGCGACCCGTGAGCCTGACGACTCCGTCGTCGACAGTCACACGGATGGTGTCGGGAGCGAGGCGCAGAGTGTCGGCCAGGACGTCGTGCTCGATCTCGTCACGGATCGCGGTGTCACTGCGCAGGAAGGGCCGCAGCAGGTCGCTGCGACTGATGATCCCGACGAGCCGACCGGTCTCGTCGATGACGGGAAGCCGCTTGACTCCCTTGCGGTGCATCGTCCGGGCCGTCTCGACGAGATTCCAGTTCGGCTGTGCTGTGATGGCCGGCGAGGTCATCAGCTGGGCGGCCGTCTCCGCATCGGGCATCCCTCGCTCCTGGGACAGGAGTCGGACGCCCGTCGCACGGCCCTCCAGGTCGGGGAGCTCGGCGGTGGCCCGCAGCAGGTCGGCCTCCGAGACCACGCCGAGCAGGCGTCGGTCGGGGTCGACGACCGGGACCGCGGAGACGTCGTGTTCGGCGAAGAGCCGGGCGATCTGCTTGAACGGGGTCTGGGGGGCGGCGGTGACCACGTTGTGGGTCATCACCTCGAAAACCGTACGGTGCTGCATGACGGTCCTCCTTCACGGGACGAGGCGGCCCCGGTAGATCTCACCCTGCTGCGCGGAACCGGCCCGCGGGCAGTGCCGAATGGTCCCCTTCCGGGACGGTCGGTCCCATGACGAGCGGCCGATCGGGACGCATGGTGGAAGGCGTGAGCACCGGTCCCGGGAGGGCCGTGGCCGGTCGCTCGGGCCGGGAGGCGAGGACCATGACTGCGACTGAAACACGGCAAGGCCGGGAGACGCCCCGCGCAGGGTTGTGGGCTCGCGTCGGCGACCGTCTGATCGTGGGCGGTTCCACGGTCGGGGACGAGGGACGTGACGGTGAGATCGTCGGGCTCCACCACGCGGACGGCACTCCCCCCTTCGACGTCCGCTGGTCGGACACGGGCAGGGTCACCCTGGTGTTCCCGGGCCCGGACGCGCGGGTCCAGCACTTTCCGCCGCATGACACGAAGGCCGCTACGCGGTCGTGAACTCCGCCGCCGCGTCCACCACGCCGGGCACCGCCCGGGTGAGCCGCAGGGCCAGATCCGGGGATACGGATGGTGGCAGGCGTCCGGCCAGCGTCACCACCCCGTCCGTGACCCGTACGGTGAGTGCGGCGTCGCCTTCAGCGATCAGGTGCGTGAGGAGTTCGTGCCTCACGTCCTCGGCGAGCTCGGCGTCGGAGCGTAGGTAGACCTTGAGCAGGTCGCCCCTGCTGACGACACCGACCGGGCGGCCTTCCTCGTCCACCACGGGGAGCCGCTTGAGACGCCCACGCCCCATCAGCCGCGCCGCCCCCGCCATTGTGGCGCCGCGCGGCACGGTGACGGCCGGCGCCGACATCAGACTGCCCGCCGTCACCGGACCCGCCCCGTCGCCGTCCTCTCCCGGAACCTTGCCGAGTACGTCCGCCTCGGACACCACGCCGACCACCCTCCCCTCGGCCGACAGCACGGGAACCGCGCTCACACCCCAGCGCCGCATGGACTGGACGATTTCTTTGACCGGTGCGTCGAGCCTGGCGGAGACCATCGCGTGGGTCATCACGTCGTCGACGGTGCGTGGGTGCTTCATGACCGGCCTCCGGTACTTCTGCGCCCCCGAATCCTGTTCCTGCGAGGGTGTCGCCGCTGGGCGGCGGGTGACAAGGGCCGAAAGGGGCACGGCGTGACCCGGCCGGCCCTGGCCCGGCCGGTCGACCGGTGCTTTCCTGAAAGTGAGGAGGGGCCCGCCCCAGGGACGCGGGGAAGCGGCGTTCGAGCCGTGCACCGCGCGATCAGGATCCGCGAGAAGCGGATGGGCCCCTCCTCCTGTCGTGTCACCGCGTCGCCTCTCCAAGTGGTCTGGGCGGGAAGTGGTCTGGGCGGGCCGAGTCTGGGGCCGACCGGCCCTACCCGGCTCCTCCAGCCCGGTGCGAGCGTGGCAGCAGGCCACCCCGCGACCTGGAAAGGCGGTGGGCGCGATGGAATCGCCCCTGGTGGTAGGAGTCGACGGGTCCGACCCCAGCCTCACAGCGCTGGACTGGGCAGTCGACGAAGCGGTACGGTACGGGCTTCCGCTGCGGATCGTCCATGCCTCGCTCTGGGAGCGGTACGAGGGAGTCGTGCCTACCTGGGCCACGGACCGGCCGTCGGGCCAGATCCTCGCCGAGAACATTGTCGGCATCGCGGCCGAACGCGCCCGGCGCCGCGCACCCGATCTCCCTCTCGCCACGGCTGTCCTGGCCGAGGACGCGTCCACCGCGCTGCTCAGGGAAGGGCAGGAGGGAGCGATCCTCGTCGTCGGATCCCGCGGGCGCGGCGAGTTCGCCGACCTTCTGCTCGGCTCCGTCGGCCTCATTGTGGCCGCCCGGGCTCACTGCCCGGTCGTCGTCGTAAGAGGGGATCGGCACGCCCTGGAGGCGCGCCATGGACGCGTGCTGCTCGGCGTCGGAGAGCACGACGTGGACTCGCCCGCCGTGCGTTTCGCCTTCCGTGAGGCTGCAGCCCGGGACGCGGAGCTGGACGTCGTCCGCACCTGGCGACGGCCGGCCCACGAACCGATCGACCACCCGCTGTTGAGCGGCAACCGCGCGATCCACCTTGCTGAACAGTCCTCCGAACTGCTCGACAAGGCCCTGGAGGCCGCGGTGACCGAACATCCCCGGGTGCGCCTGCGCAGGGCCATACTCGAGGGCCCCGCCCACAGGGTGCTGACCGAGCGCTCCGCCGCCGCCGACCTGCTGGTCGTCGGGGCCCGGCGCCGGGACGGGCTCGTCGGTCTGGAGCTCGGCAGGGTCGCCCACCGAGCCCTGCACCACGCCACGTGTCCGGTCGCCGTCGTACCCCAGCGGCATCCCGAGAGTACGGAAGGAGAGCCGTGATGAACACAGCCGATGACCGGCACGCCCCGCACGCCACGAGCGACCTCGGCCGCCGCGTCGCGGCCAAGCGGGCACAACTTGGCCTGTCCCGGGAGGACGTGGCAGACCGGGCCGGCACCACGCCCGGCTACATCGCCTACCTGGAGGGGCGGGTGCCCACTCCGGGGATCGAATTCCTGGTCCGCCTCGCGAACGCGCTGGAGACCACCGTCCAAGACCTCACTGGATCCACGGCAGACCTCGCGCCGGGCGGAGGCCGCGCCGGGTATCGGCCACGGATGGAGGAGATCGACGAGGCCGAGTGCTGGGAGCTGCTCGACGACCATGGCGTCGGCAGGATCGCCGTCGAAGGACGGGACGGGCTCATGGTGATCCCCGTGAACTACCAGGTCGTCGACGGGCAGATCGTCTTCATGACCGCAGCGGACTCGTCCCTCGCGCGCACCGCGGCGTCCGGTGCGGAAGTCGCCTTCGAGGAGGATCGCCTGGACGAAGCCTTCAGCCAGGGGTGGAGCGTGCTCCTCGTCGGTCCGGCACGAACGGTGTCGGACGCGACCTCAGTACGGAGGATCAGGGACGCCGTCCACTCGGAGCCGTGGGCCGGGAACGGGCGGGACACCGTGGTGACACTCTCGCCGCGCCGGGTGACCGGCCGCCGTATCCGTGTGCCGGGTGCGCCCGGCACGCCCCTGGGGCAGCCGATCAAGGGCCGTCCCGTCAGCGATCTCTGAGCGCCAGGCAGGCTCGAATCCACTGGGCCGCCGGGCGCGCCCGGCGGCCCGTAGGCATCAGACCTGGTGCACACTGCCGACATGGCTGAGGACGAGGCGCAGGTCAGCCCACCTGACTCGCTGCTGCAGTTGATCGACAATCTCGCGCGGTTCCATCGCGAGCATGAGAAGTACTACGCACAGGCGCCGTTGCGGCAGGCCGGCGACCTGCAGGCGCGGTCTCGTGCGCTGAAGGCGCTGGCCGACCGGTGGAGCGTGATCGGCGTGGGTGAGCATGCGTCGGAGATCGCGCTCGCCGGAACGGAGGACCTGAATGCTCCCGGGCTCGTTGCGGAGTCGGGGATCCTCTTCATGGAGGGGGAGGGCGAGCCGGCAGAACTGCAGAGGTTGAAGCGTGAGGTCGGGCTGCTGGCGGACGACCTGGAGCAGACGGGCGTCTGGCTGGCCGAGGCGATGGAACAGGCGTGGGAGATGGCGGGGGGCCTGGCTGCCTATCCCGCGCTGGCCGACCTGCTCGGGGAGCGGCACCGGATCATTGCCGACGACTGGCAGTCGGCGGGTCTGCAGACACTGATCGCGCGGCTGCTGCGACGCGCCCTTGACCTGCTGGCCCGCGTCGACTTCGCTCCGGCGGCGCTGCGGGCCGACCTGCGGGGCGAGCGGACGGCCCCTGCCTACCTCTATTCGGCTTCGGAACTGCTCGACCGGGCGGCGGATCTGATGGCGGAATCGGCGATCCTGGTGCACGACAACGAGCGACGCTGGCGCGTCTTCCGCGCCCGGGTGCATGCGTTGCGGTCCGCATAGACCGAGCGGTCCATCCGTGGCGTCGTCATCGCCGCCCTGGTCATCGCTGTCATTGCCGTGTAGAAGGGCTGCGACGCCGGGCAAGGCAAGGGCTGTTTCGCGGCTACCACCGCATCGACTTGCTCTGCCGACGCCGAAGCGGACGCGTGCGGCAGGAGTCGCCTCTGTCTTCACAACAAGGGGACGACGGCGACCGGAGCGGGGCTGTGGTGGATGACCGCGTGGGCGACGTGGCCGAGATGCGCGCCGAGGGGCACCTTCCGGCTCCGTCGTCCCACGATGACGAGTTGCGCGGTCTGCGACGCCTCGACCAGCTGGTAGGCAGGCGAGCCCACCACCGCCGTGGCCGCCACGTCCACACCCGCGTACCGCTTCCGCCACGGTTCCACCAGGTCCTCCAGACCCCCGAGGAGGTGGCCGCCCAGCTCCTCGCTGATCCCCGGGTCCATGACGGCCGCGTAGCCGTACGACGCGGGAAGCGTCCAGCTGTGCAGGAACCGCAGCGGCATGCCCCTGCGGGCGGCTTCATTGAAAGAGAACGCGAGCAGGGCTTCGCACGGATGGTAGATGTCGACGCCCACCACGATCCCGCCTTCGGGAGCCACTGAGGCGCCCTCCGCGCGCACAAGAACGACAGGCCGGCGCGCCGAGCCGACGACGGCAAGGGAGACCGAGCCGACGATGAAGCCCCGGACGCCACCGAGCCCACGCGATCCGAGCACGGTCAGATCCGCCTCGTTCGCGGCGGCCGTCAGTTCCTCGGCCGCCCGGCCACGCGCCCGCTTCGTGAGCATCTCGAGGCCGGGATGTTCCTTCCGCACGCGGTCCGCCTCGTCCCGCAGGAGACTCTCGGCCCGATCGGCCAAGGTTCGGGCGTACGACAGGGTCACCTCAGGGGTGTTCGGCCACTCCTCCACGTGCACCAGCCGGAGTGGCACTTCGCGGAACACGGCTGCCGTCGCCGCCCACCCCACGGCGGCGAGGCTTTCCTTCGAGCCGTCGAGACCGACGGTGACCTGGGCCGTCATGGCGTGCCTCCTCAGTCGTGACCGCTCCGTCCCAAGCGTGGCCCGGATCGGAGAGGACGTCCCGAAATTCAGGCTGGCGGTCCCGTGCCTCCCGGCAGCAGGGCCGGGCAGGTCTCGATCGGGGCCGAACGGCCCATCCCCGGGAGGCCGGCCACGGTGTCAGCGTGGGAGGTGTCGCCCCTTGGGACGTGCTCCCGAACGGAGGGCGTACGGAGGTGGAACCATGACAAGCGAGATCCCCGCTCGACCGGAGCTCGGCAACGTCGTCGTGGGAGTCGACGGGTCCCCCTCCGCGCGCACGGCCGTGCTCTAGGCCGCAGCCGAGGCGCACCGACGCGGTCGGACCCTGCACCTCGTCCACGCCGCCGACTCCGACCGTCGGGCCCTCTTCGCCAATGCCGAGACGATCCAGGCAGTACGCGAAGCGGGTCGAAATTTGCTGATCGAGACCGAGAGCACGGTCCACGAGCGCTTTCCGGACCTTGCCGTCACGAAGGAATTGAGCCGCCAGGAGCCCGTCGCCGGTCTCCGGGCGGCCGCCGGCCACAGGGGCACGATCGTGGTGGGCAATCGGGGGCTCGGCGGTTTCTCGACCCTCATGCTCGGCTCCGTGGGTCTGGGGGTGGCGGCCCGCGCCGAGACGCCCGTGATCGTCGTCCGTGGTGACGGCGACCGCCCCGAGTCGGGCTCGGTGACGGCAGCCGTGCACGGCGCCTCGGACGTCGGCTGGCTACTCGTCGCGGCTGCCGAGGCCGACGCCCGCAAAGCGGTGTTGCGACTGGTGAGCGTCTGGAACGTGCTCACCCACGTGGGCAGCGTCGCGACCATGCTGGACGACCTCGACGAGATCGCGCGGCAGCGCGCGCACGAGATCAAGGCGCTCGCCGACCGCGTACGTGACTTCTATCCCGGGCTCAACGTCAGCCATCACGTCGAGACGGGGACGAGTACGCCCGGGACCCTGGTCGAGGCGACCGCCCACACCGATCTGCTCGTGATGGGCAGAGAACACCGAGTTCTGGGCGCAGGCCCGTCCCTGGGGCGCGTCGCTCACGTCCTGCTCCACCACGCCCACGCTCCGGTGGAGATCGTCCCACCCACCTTTGCCACACGGGTTGAGGAGCTGTGAACGAGATACTGCTCGGAATCGACCCCCGGGAGCAGTCGATCCCCGCTCTCGTGTGGGCCGCCGCCGAGGCCGTACGGCGAGGACTGACGCTCCGCCTGGTCGTCGCCGTACCGCCCGCCCACAACGGGCTCCGGTACGACGCGCTCGCCCACCAGAGCGCCCTGCGCCTCCGCGCGGAGTCCGCGATCGCCAATGCGGAGGACCTCGTACGGGAACTCCACGCTGGTCTGCGGATCGCGACGGAACGCGTGAACGGTGTGCCGGCGACCGTACTCCGCGATCTGGCGGCGCACGCCGCACTCGTCGTCGTCGGCTCGCGCCGTCTCGGCAGGGCGGCCGAGGTGTTCAGCGAGAGCTCCGTGGTCGTCCCGCTCACCGCGCGCGCCGCCTGCCCCGTCGTGGTGGTCCGCGTACCCGAGCACACCGCCGTGCACCCACCGACCCTCGTCGTCGGCGTGGACGGTAGCCCGTCGTCACAGGCCGCGGTCGCCTTCGCCGCCGCGGAGGCGAGCCTCCGCGAGGCACGACTGCGCGCCGTCTGGGTCTGGCCCCCTTCCCTCCTCGCTCATGACGATGCGGACGAGGGTCTGGCCGAGCGCCGTCGGCTGCTGGCCGAGTCGGTGGCGGGGTGGGCGGAGAAGTACCCGGACGTCGCCGTCTTCCAAGAGGTCCCTCGGGGACACCCGGTCGAGCAACTCGCCCTGGCGTCCCAGGAGTCCCTCGCCCTGATCGTCGGCCGAAGAGGTCGTGGCGGGTACTCCGGCATGCGGCTGGGGTCGACGGTCCACGGCCTGCTGCACCGCGTCATGTGCCCGGTGATCACCGTCCCCTTTCCGCAGCGCGGAGAGCGGCCGGGCGACCCGGCATGGGCCGACCGGCCCCGTTTCCGTACGACCGACCGGCCCCGGCCCGTTGACCCGCTCGGCACTGGGCCGCTACGGCTTCCTCGCGGGACGGTGGGTCGAGAGGACGACCTCGGTCCGTCCGCCGGTTCCCCGGAGAGGTGAGCACCATGCAGCGCATCCGGATCAGCCCCCGGCCCCGAGAGCCCCGCAGGCCGAGCCCCCTCGATCTGCGGACACCGTCCGGCAGACCGCTCCCGTACTGAGGGGCGCCCGAGAGCCACGGAGGATGTCATGGCACCGACGCGTCGCGTCGTACCGTTCACCGAGCTGGACCGCTCGGACGTCGGCCGGGTGGGAGGCAAGAACGCCTCACTGGGAGAGATGACCAACCGGCTCGGCGCCGCCGGCATACGCGTACCACCGGGCTTCGCCACCACCGCCGAGGCGTACGAGGAACTTCTCGCGGGCCACGGACTGCGCGACTCCGTCGAGGAGCAGATCGGCCGTCTGCACCAAGGGGCCCCGCTCGACGAGGTCGGGGCGGCCATCCGTTCGTTCTTCCTTGCACAGCCACTGCCCGCGCCGCTGCGGGACGCCATCCTGACCGCGTACGAGCGGCTTGCCGAGGAGAGTGGCCGGGAGACGCCCGAAGTGGCCGTACGCAGCAGCGCGACGGCCGAGGACCTGCCCGAGGCGAGCTTCGCCGGGCAGCAGGAGACATACCTGAACGTCCGTGGGACCGATGCGCTCCTGGAGGCGTGCAGGCGCTGCTACGCGTCCCTGTTCACCGACCGAGCGATCGACTACCGCGAGCGGATGGGCTTCGACCACATGGCCGTCGCCCTCTCCGTCGGCGTCCAGCTCATGGTCCGCTCCGACCTCGCCGGGGCCGGGGTCGCCTTCACCCTCGACCCGGAGAGCGGCTTCACCGAGGTGATCGTGGTGAGCGCCGCCTGGGGTCTGGGCGAGACCGTCGTCAGCGGCCAGGTCGATCCCGACGAGTACACGGTGTTCAAGCCCAGCATGAAGGACCCCGCCCTAAACCCCGTGATCGATGTGCGGATCGGCAGCAAGCGACTCAAGACCGTGTACGCGGACACGGGAATGACCCGCACCCTCGACACCCCCGACGCCGAGCGGAACCAACGCGTCCTCGCCGATGCGGAGATCCGCGAGCTCGCCGCGTGGGCGGCGGCCGTCGAAGAGCACTACGGCTGCCCGATGGATCTCGAATGGGCCAAGGACGGCCTCACCGGCGAGCTCTGGATCGTGCAGGCGCGCCCTGAGACCGTGCAGTCTCGCCGGCGGTCCACGACCCTGCGACGCTGCCGGCTGACCGTCGTTCCCGGTGAACCTCTGGTGGAGGGCATCGCGGTGGGCGAGGCGATCGGCCAGGGTCCCGTCGTCGCCCTCGACGCCCCCGTCGACCTCGACCGCTTCCCGCAGGGCGGGGTTCTCGTCACCCGCGTCACCGACCCCGACTGGGAACCGGTCATGAAGAGGGCTTCGGCGATCGTCACCGACCATGGCGGACGCACCTCGCACGCGGCCATCGTCAGCCGCGAACTCGGCGTCCCCGCTGTCGTCGGAACCGGCAACGGCACCCAGATTCTGCAGGACGGCAGGCAGGTGACCGTCTCGTGTGCCGAGGGCGAGCGCGGACGGGTTCACGAGGGCCTGCTGGCGTACGAGGAGATCCTGACCGACCTCGCGGAGCTGCCCGCCACGCACACCCGGGTGATGCTCAACCTGGCTGACCCGTCGGCCGCGTTCCGCTGGTGGCGGCTCCCCGCCGACGGAGTGGGCCTCGCGCGCCTCGAGTTCATCGTCGCTCACCAGGTGAAGGTCCACCCGATGGCTCTGCTGCACCCGGAGCGACTCGATCCACAGGACCGACATGTGATCGACCGGCTCACGGAGGGGTACCTCGACCGCGGGCAGTACTTCGTCGAGCACCTTGCCCATGGCATCGCTCGGATCGCAGCCTCCCGCTGGCCCGCACCCGTCGTCGTACGGACCAGCGACTTCAAGACCAACGAGTACGCCAAGCTCCTCGGCGGCCGGCCCTTCGAACCCGACGAGGCCAACCCCATGATCGGCTGGCGCGGCGCGAGCCGGTACTACAGCGACGGCTACCGTGAGGGGTTCGCCCTCGAATGCCGTGCGCTGCGCCGGGTCCGTGAAGGGATGGGGCTGACGAACGTGGTCGTCATGATCCCGTTCTGCCGGACCCTCGGCGAGGCGGACCGGGTGCTCGCGGTGATGGCGGAGGGGGGACTCGTACGGGGTGAGAACGGCTTGCGCGTCTACGTCATGGCCGAAATACCGGCAAACATCATCCTCGCTCAGGACTTCGCGGAACGCTTCGACGGGTTCTCGATCGGCAGCAACGACCTCACCCAGCTCACCCTCGGCGTCGACCGCGACTCGGAGGCTCTCACCCACGTCTTCGATGAGCGTGACCCCGCCGTCGTCCGGAGTATCCAGACCCTCGCTGCCCGCGCCCATGCGGCCGGCCGCCCTGTCGGACTGTGCGGGCAGCGGCCCAGCGACGATCCGGCTTTCACCGCGATCCTGGTCGACGCGGGTCTCGACTCCATCTCCGTGGCACCGGACAGCTTCGCTGCTGTCAAACGGCACGTGGCGCGCGCGGAGGCGGCGCTCGGAGACGGCGCTGGTCGAAGGAAGGAGTGACCGTGCCCAGGAAGACACGGAACCGAGGCACCCGGGACAACGGGCCGTCGGTCGAACTCGGTCGACAGGTGGCCGCGGACACGCGGCGTGGGCGCCCCAGGAATCACCAGCCGCCCGCAGAGGGGGCGAGCGGGCGTCCCAAGCGCCCGGTGCACACCGTCAGCGTGTCGACGCTATTCCTCTGAACCGACGGTGAAGCGGCCGGATCGCGAGCAGGGGGCCTGAAAGGAGGACGCGGCCATGACGACCGCAAGGGAGATGATGCACGCCGGCGCGAGCTGCGTGCAGGAGAACGAGACCCTGATGGACGCGGCACGCCGCATGAGCGAACTCGACGTCGGCGCACTGCCCATCTGCGGGCCGGACAACCGGCTCCACGGCATCATCACCGACCGGGACATCGTGGTGAAGTGCCTCGCCAAGGGCAAGGATCCCCACCACATGACGGCCGGACTCCTCGCCCAGGGCAAGCCGGTCACGGTCGACGCGGACGCCGACAGCGAGAAGGTGCTCCGCACCATGCAGGAGCACCGCATCCGCCGCGTACCCGTGATCGACGACCACCGCCTGGTCGGCATGATCAGCGAGGCAGACCTGGC
The DNA here is from genome assembly GCF_055602235.1 of Streptomyces sp. NPDC037410. NCBI lineage: Bacteria > Bacillati > Actinomycetota > Actinomycetes > Kitasatosporales > Streptomycetaceae > Streptomyces > Streptomyces sp. NPDC037410. The sequence goes on from NZ_JBVJWR010000003.1 coordinate 81,490, forward strand.
GAAGCACCTGCCGGAGGAACGGGTCGGCCAGTTCGTCGAAGAGATCTGCCGCTGACAGCACCAGAGCCGTGGTGCCATGGGCCTATCGGTCCAGGTGCGGCCCGTTCGGCCCCGTCGGACAGCCCTCTTGGACGCTGCGCCACATGACCTCACGGGCGGACGATGGGGTTACGGAGGCGGACCGGCCCCCGTAATCCGGTCCACCGCCCGTCCGCACCGACTCGGGTCCTCGGCGACCGTCCTGGGCCCCGAAACGAGGAGCAGAACAATGGCCGGAGGCAAGGTGGAACGCAGTCACAGCCTGTTCCCAGACTTCGACACCTGGTTCAACCGTGAGTTTCCGGGGCTGCCCGGATGGCGCCCCGCGACGGCTGCGCACTCCATCCCGGTAGAAGTGTCCAGCGGCGCCGGCGGGTACGTGCTGCGGGCCGAACTGCCCGGAATGGACCCCGACGATTTCACCATCACCGTCGATGACAACCTGATCACGGTGAGCGCGGAGCACAGCGAGAGCGAGGAGGACAAGGAGCACTCGGAGTTCCGCTACGGATCGTTCCGCAGGACCGTGCGTCTCCCGGCCACGATCCCGGTCGACGACGTCGAGGCGTCGTACGAGGACGGCATCCTCACCATCCGCGTTCCGATGCCCGAGGAGAAGACCGGCGCCGCACGCACCATCCCGGTGAAGCGAGGCGGTACCCCGCCCGGAGGAGCCACGTCGTGAACCCCAAGCGAGTCCTGGTCGCCTACGGCAGCAAGCACGGCGCGACCAGGGGGATCGCCGACGAGATCGGCCGGACGCTCCAGGCCGACGGCTTCGAGGCCGTCGTCCTGCCGGCCGACGTCGTCTCCGACGTCAGCGGCTACGACGGAGCCCTCTACGCCGGGCACTGGAACGGCAAGGCGCGACGGTGCGCCCGGCGCAACGCCGAGCAGCTCCGCCATCGGCCCGTCTGGCTCTTCAGCAGCGGGCCCATCGACAGCTCCGCCGAGCAGCACGACATCCCGCCGGTACCCGGCGTGGCCCGCCGGATGAAGAAACTCGGCGCCCGGGAGCACATGACCTTCGGGGGCGCTGTGACCGCCGAGACGCCCGGCCGCATCAGCCGGTCCCTGGTCCGCCACGGCAAGGGCGGAGACTTCCGCAACCCGGAACGGATCCAGGACTGGGACCACCACATCGGGACCGAACTCGGCACCACACGCTGACCGGTCTCGTCGGCCCGTCCTGGAGGCCACTCCACCCAGAGGTGCGACATGGACCACCGCAAGCGGTCGGAACCGCGACCCCCGGCGTCCGGGCTGGGACCTCGCGGGCGCGCCGCACTGATCCTCGTCCTGACGATCTCCTTGATCTGCGGCGCCGTGGCCACCGCGAGCCTTTGGAGCGCCGGCGCCAAGGCCGACCGTGAACTCGCCGCCCACCGCCACCAGGTGCAGGCAACCACCACCGGGACGGCCAAGGACCCGCCCGTCGCCACCCGGTACGGATCGACACCGCGGGCGCTCGCACCTGCGGTCTGGGAACAGCCCGAGCACGTCCGTCGGTCCGGCACCATCCACGTCCCTCCCCGCACGCCCCAGGGTCGCACGGTGACGATCTGGGTGGACGACACCGGCACCCCCGCGCGCCCCCCGGGCAGCGCCGCTGACCGCGCGCTGACCTCACTTTCGGGCGGCAGCGTTGCCACGGCCTCCGTCGGAGCGATCGGGGCCGGCGTTCTCGCCCTTGTACGACGGCGGACCGAAGCCCGCCGGCTCGCGGTCTGGGAACAGGAGTGGGAAGAGGTCGAACCCGTGTGGTCCGGTCGGCTCCGCCGGGGGAAGGCGCCGGGGACCGACGATGACTGACCGCGCCGCCACGGGCCGGGCGGCCACGCCCAGCGAGGCGCTGCCCTTCGACCCCAGCGAGCCCCTGCCCAGGCTGCGCCGGGAACTCGCCACCGGGCCGGACGGACTGTCCGCCCGCGAGGCCGCCCGCCGACTCGCCGTCCACGGGCCCAACGAGGTACGACGCAAGGCCCGCTCCTCTTTCGCGCGGGAGCTGACCGGACAGCTGGTCCACCCCCTCGCACTGCTGCTCTGGGCCGCAGCCGCACTGGCCTTCGTCGCAGACCTCGGAGTGCTCGGCTGGGCGATCCTGGCAGTCATCGCCGTCAACGCGGCCTTCGCCCTGCTGCAGGAACGCCAGGCCGAGCGCGCGGTGGAGACCCTCGCACGCTATCTGCCCGAGCACGCCCTCGCCGTACGCGACGGCCGGCCCCTCACCGTGGAGGCCCGCGACCTGGTGCCGGGCGACGTGATCCTCCTGGAAGAGGGCGACAAGGTCCCCGCCGACGCGCGCGTCACCGAAGGCGGAGTGGAAGTCGATCTGTCGATGCTCACCGGGGAGTCCGTCCCCGCCGAACGCATGGCCGCGGCAGGGCTCCTCGGCGCCCCTTTGCTGGAGGAGCCGAACCTCGTCTTCAGCGGGACGACCTGCGTCGAGGGACAGGCCCGGGCCACCGTGTTCGCCACCGGCAACCACACCGAGATCGGCCGGATCGCCGCCCTCAGCCAACGGACCCGGCGCGAGGCGAGCCCGTTGGAACGACAGGTCAAGAAGGTCGCCTGGCTCATCGCCGGTGTCGCCACCGGCATGGGGGCCGTGTTCCTCGTCCTGGGGGTGGCCGTCGGACTGCCGGTGACCGACTCCCTCATGTTCGCCATCGGACTCCTCGTCGCCAACGTCCCCGAGGGACTGCTTCCGACCATCACGCTGGCCCTCGCGGTCGGCGTCCGCGCGCTGGCCCGCGAAGGCGCGCTGGTGAAACGACTCAGCGCGGTGGAGACGCTCGGCTCCACAAACGTCATCTGCACCGACAAGACCGGCACGCTGACCCGCAACCGCATGCGTCTGAGAGCTCTCTGGACCGCGGGCCACGGAGCGGACCCCGGCCCCTGGGCGCAGGAGCTGGTGCGGGCGAGCGCGCTGTGCACCACCGTCACCCGCGAGGAGGAGGGCGAGCTGCACGGTGATCCGACGGAGGCCGCCCTCGTCACCGGGGCCGCCGACCACGGGGCCCCTGTGGATCTCTCCCGGCGCGACGCGGAACGGCGCGGACTGTTCCGCTTCGATCCGCGACTGCGGCTGATGTCGGTCGTACAGGACGACGAGGCGACGGGTCGCCTGCGGATCGTTGCCAAGGGAGCGCCTGAAGCGATCCTGGCCCGCGTCCTTCCCGGTTCCGCCACGGAGGCGGCCCGCTCGGCGGCCGAGGAGCTGGCCAAGGGCGGCATGCGGGTCCTCGCCGTCGCCGCACGCGACCTGCCGTCGGGAGCGGAGCCGCCGTCGCACCGCCAGTACGCCGAATCGGGACTGACACTGCTCGGTCTGGTCGGGCTGTACGACCCACCGCGCCCCGAGGTGGCGGAAGCCGTCCGCCGCTGCCACGAGGCCGGGATGCGCGTGCACATCGTGACGGGGGACAGCGGAGCCACCGCCGCGGCGGTCGCCCGGGAGGTGGGCATCGGAGTGCCCAGCCTGCAGGTGGTCGCGGCTTCCGAGTCGCTGCGCGACGACGAGCTCGACCGACTCCTCGTGGAAGGCGACGCTGAGATCGTCTTCGCCCGCTCCTCGCCCGAGACGAAACTCAAGGTGGCGGACACCCTGCGGGCCCACGGCCGGATCGTCGCCATGACGGGTGACGGGGTCAACGACGCCCCCGCGCTGCACCGCGCTCACATCGGGGTGGCCATGGGACGCTCCGGCACCGACGTGGCCCGCGAGGCTGCCACCATGGTCCTCACCGACGACGACTTCGCCACCATCGTGACCGCCGTCGAATCCGGGCGCCGCGTCTACGACAACGTCCGCAAGTTCATCGTCTACATCTTCGCCCACGCCACCCCGGAGATCGTGCCCTTCCTCGTCTTCGCGCTCTCCGCCGGCGCCGTCCCGCTTCCCCTCACCGTCCTGCAGATCCTCGCCATCGACCTCGGCACCGAGACCCTGCCCGCCCTCGCCCTCGGCCGGGAACGCTCCGAGCCCGGCATCATGCAGCGGCCGCCCCGACCACGGCACCAGGGCGTGATCTCCCGCGACATGCTCGTCCGCAGCTGGGGCTACCTGGGCCTGGTGTCGGCCGCCCTCGTCATGGCCGGCTTCTTCTACGTGCTCTGGCGCGCGGGCTGGCAGCCGGGCGATCCCACGGGTACGGGCAGCCCCCTGCACCACGCCTACGTGACAGCCACCACGGCCACCTTCGCCGGCATCGTCACCTGCCAGGTCGGTACGGCCTTCGCGGCCCGCACCGACCACGCGGCACTCCGCGACATCGGGGTGTTCTCGAATCCGCTGCTGCTCGCAGGTATCGCCTTCGAACTCGCGTTCACCGCCGCCCTCGTCTACGCGCCCCCGCTCCAGCACCTCTTCGGCACGGCCGCCCTACCCCTGGACGTCGTTCTGCTCATCGCGACGTTCCCGGTCCTGGTGTGGGGCACGGACGAGCTGCGGCGCGCCAGGCGGCGCCGTCAGCGCGCGGCACCCACGACCGGCTCGTAACCACCCTGGTCGAGACGGAACGGCGGATAGGCGTCCGTCATGAGGCTCGCGTAGGCGGCGACGCGCAGGACCCAGCGGTTCAGGCCGACGATCAGGGCGAACAGGTCGCGCGGATACCGGTCGGTGAAGGCCACGGCGAAGCCTGCGATAAGCGTGAGCAGCGTGATCAGGCCGCCGCTCCACCAGTGGACCTCCATCCCGCCGGTGAAGAAGGCGATCACCAGGTAGTGGGGGATGGCGAGCAGCCACCACTTGACCAGCACCTGCGAGCGGGAGAGCCGCTCCGGATAGACGATGTCGAGCCGAGCGGGGTAGCCGGGCTCGGGGCCCAGGCTGAAGGGCGGGTAGCGGTCGGTGCCGAGGGCGCCGTACGAGTAGTACGACACTCGCCATGACCAGCGGAGCACACCGAGGTTGAAGTCGAACAGGCCCCGCGGGAAGCGCTCTGTGAAGAGGATGGCGAAGAACGCGATCACCGTCACGACGAGGAAGGCGATCCAGAGGAAGAACAGCACGATCCAGTGGGGGATCACCAGGATCCATTTGACCAGCCACAGCCAACGGGACAGCCGGCTGTCGAGTTCGGCCGTCACCACCACAGGAGCATGCGGGGTGGTGCTCGGGGTGTTCATGATCGTCCCTCCTTCGGCAGGTCGTCGTCTTCGTACGTGAGCCGATCGATGACCCCCACGACACCGTCGACGCTGTTGCAGAGCCTGAGAATCACCGGCACGAGGCTTCGGCGCCGTACCGTGCCGCTGAGCGTGACCCGGCCGTCCACCACCTCGACCGACAGGGCGGACGGGCTCAGCCCCAAGGTGTGGGTGACCACGTCCTCGACGATCTCCTCCTGGATCGCCCGGTCCCTGCGCAGGAACAGCTGGACGAGGTCGCTGCGGCTGAGGATGCCCACGAGCTGCCCTTCGTCGTCGACCACGGGCAGGCGCTTCACCCCCGCCCGGTCCATCACGCGGGCGGCCCGCACCACGCTCCACTCAGGTCGGGCGACGATGGCGGGGCTCGACATGAGCGCGCCCGCGGTGTCGAGCCGGGCCCCGGCGGCACGGCGGCGTACCAGGTCCGCCTCCGAGACAACGCCCAGAGGCCGGTTCGACTCGTCCACCACGCACACCGCGGTGATGTCGAACTCGTCCAGGAGTCGTGCGATCTCCTTGAACGTCGTGCCCGGTACGACGCTGACCGCCGTGGGTGTCATCAGATTCGCAACGCTGCGGTGCCTCATCGCCTGTCACCCTCTGCTGTGAGTTCGCACCGTACGTCCACGATGCCTTCGACGGCGCGGGCCAGGCGGGCTGCGAGCGGGATGAGCGCGCTGTCGCGGACCTCGCCGGACAGTGTCACGACTCCGGCGTCGACACGGACCTCGACCCGACGATGAGAGAGGGGGAACAGGTGCTCGACGACGTCCTGGCGCACTTCGGTGGCGAGGTCCTCGTCCGGGCGGAGGAAGACCTTGAGGAGGTCGGACCGGCTCACGATCCCCTGGGTGACGCCGCTCGCGTCGACGACCGGTAGCCGTTTCACGCGATGGGCAGCCATGAGGCGGGCGGCCTGGGGCAGGGACGCACCGAGAGCGACGGTGACAGCGGGCGAGGTCATCAGGTCCTCGGCCCGGTGAGACCCCGCCTTGGCCGTGGCGTCGAGGCGCCGCATCTGTTCCACGAGACCCAGGCGGTGGTCGTGGAGCTCCTCCTTGAGGAGCAGGTCGGCCTCGGAGACCACCCCGACGACGCGGCCCTCGCCCTCGACGACCGGCACGGCGGTCACCTTCCACCGCTCCATGGCGGCGACGATCTCCTTGAACTCCGCACCGGGCTGGACGGCGACCACCTTCTTGGTCATCACGTCGGCGACGGCGAACGGCTGGGTGGCCATGACTCTGTCTCCTCATCGGGCGTAGGCCAGGGGTTCCGCGCCGATACGCGGCATGAGGTCGTCCAGCAGGCGGTCGCGGGCGGACAGGAGCCGACGCGCCATCGCCGCGGCGACGCACGCGAAGACCGCCTCGCCGACGGCCGCGTCCTCCGTGCACAGCTCCCTGACGGCCTGGGCGTCGAACTCGAGGGCGTGGACCTCGGTCGTCGCCGTGGCGCCGAGGTGCCAGATGTGCGGGGGCATGATCCAGGAGCAGCCGAGGAGCGCGCCGGACGCGAGGGTGTCCACGACGGCGTTGCGGCGCCCGGGGACGTGCATGTCGAGCTCGACCCGGCCGGTCTCGATGATCCAGAAGCGGTCTGCGTGCTGCCGCTCGCGGAAGATACGCGTCCCGGCGGGGAATTGCACCGTGCGAGCGTGCTCCAGTAGCCGGTCACGCGCCTCGGGAGCGAGTTCGTTCAGCAGCGTCCTCGTGGTGGTCATGAGGTCCTCCAGCCCTTTCCCACAGGCTCGCCTGGGTCGGGTGCCGTCCGGGAGGGCCGCGCAGGTCCCACCCGGGGCCAAAGGGCCCCCGTCAGCGGACCAGGACGGCCTCCCCGGAGCGGGGCACGACGGCCGTCCAGCCCAGTTCGTGGTCGATGCGGTCGCGCAGCGCCTCGGAAGCGGCCGGTTCGCCGTGGACGAGGTAGGTGGTGTGCGGGGGAGGGGCGGCGCGCAGCCAGTCGATGATCTGTCCGGCGTCGGCGTGCGCCGAGAAATGGGGTACGTCGGCAACCTCGGCCCGTACGGGCACGTACTCGCCGAACATCTTGAGCGTCCGGGCACCGTCCACGAGGTCCCGCGCCCGGGTGCCGGCCGCGGCGAAGCCGACCACGACGACCGCGTTGCGCGGGTCCGGGAGCAGCCGGTGCAGGTGGTGCAGGACGCGGCCGCCAGTCGCCATGCCGGCCGAGGAGACGATGACGGCCGGCCCGTGGACCTCGTTGATCTCTATGGACTCCTGGACGGTACGCGCGGCGAGGAACGGCTCCGGGCTCAGCGCGGCACCCCCCTCGGCGAGGATCTCCGGCCGCAACTCGGGGGAACGCTCGCGTACCGCGTCCCGGTAGACGTCGAGTGCGGCGAGGGCCATGGGGCTGTCCACGTACACGGGCACCGACCGGGGCAAGACGCCCGTCTCACGCAGCAGGGTCAGTTCGTGGAGGACGACCTCGGTACGGTCGATCGCGAAGGCGGGGATGACAACGGTGCCGTTCCTGGCGGTGGTCCGCGCGATCACGGCGGCGAACTCCGACCGGGCGGACTCCTGGTCGTGGCGACGGTCGCCGTACGTGGACTCCATCAGCAATACGTCGGCGCCGGAGAACGGCTCGGGCGGCAGCAGCAGTGGGTGTCCGGGCCGCCCCAGGTCTCCGGAGACGGCCAGGGTGTGGCCGTCCTCCAGCGTCAGGTGGGCCCATGCGGATCCCAGGATGTGCCCGCCGTGGTGAAGCGTCAGCCGGGTGCCGGACATGATCTCCACGTCCTCGCCGACCGGGACCGGGTCGAAGAACGCCAGCGTCTTCTCGACGTCGGAGTCGTCGTACAGCGGCTTGGCCGGGCGGTGCTTGGACCAGCCGTGCTCGTCGGCGTGCCGGGCCGCCTCCATCTGGAGGCGGGCGCTGTCACGCAGCACGATCCCGGCGAGCCGGGCCGTGTGGGCGCTGGTGAGGATCGGTCCCCGGAAGCCCTGCCGGACCAGACGCGGCAGATAACCGCAGTGGTCCAGGTGGGCATGGGTGACGACCACGGCGTCGACGTCCGCGGCGTCACGGGCGAACCGTTCCCAGTTGCGGCGCCGCAAGGTCGCGAAACCCTGGAAGAGACCGCAGTCGAGGAGGATCCGCGCATGGTCGCTCTCGACCAGGAACTTGCTTCCGGTAACCGTCCCCACACCGCCCAGGAAACTGAGCAGTGCGGGCCGCAGAGCGGTGGGAGCGGCGTTCGGGGCTGCCTCGGACATGGCCAGCCCTCCTTCGGAGTGGACCAGCCTCCACCTTCGCATCCGGACCGGCCCGGTCCGGAGGTCCGAGCGGGCCCTTTTCGGGGGCCGACCGGCTCATGTGCCGGCGAAGGGCTCCGCGGAGCCTGGTAGGCGAGGACCGCAGCGACGCGCGACAGGAAGCAGGTGGGCGCCATGAAGGCACTCGTCTTCCAGGGGCCGGGCCGGATCGCCTGGCAGGACGCACCCGATCCAGGCATCGAGGACCCCGCCGATGCGATCGTCCGGGTCGACGTCGTCACCATCTGCGGCACGGACCTGCACATCCTCAAGGGGGACGTGCAGGAGGTGACGCCCGGCCGGGTCCTCGGACACGAGGCGGTGGGCACCGTGGTCGAGACCGGCGGCGACGTCCGCACGGTACGGCCCGGTGACCGCGTTTTGATCTCCTGCATCTCCGCCTGCGGCAGGTGCCGCTTCTGCCGTGAGAGCCGCTACGGACAGTGCCGTGGCGGAGGTGGCTGGATCCTCGGCCACACCATCGACGGGACACAGGCCGAATACGTCCGTGTGCCCTTCGCCGATCTGTCCGTCCATCCGCTGCCGGACTCGATCGACGGCTCCGACGCCGTCCTCCTCGCCGACATCTTCCCCACGTCCTACGAGGTCGGGGTCCTGAACGGTGCCGTGCACCCCGCCGACACGGTGGTCGTCGTCGGAGCGGGCCCCATCGGTCTCGCCGCCATCGCCACCGCCGGCTTCTACAGTCCGGGCCGGATCGTCGCCGTCGACCTGGCCGAGTCGCGGCTGGCCGCCGCCCGTGCCCTTGGCGCGGACGCCATCGTGAACGCGGGAGAGGATCCCGAACAGCTGGTCGCGGATCTGACCGAGGGCCTCGGTGCCGATGTCGTGATGGAGGCCGTCGGTGTCCCGGAGGCGTTCGAGATGTGCACGCGGATGGTCCGGCCCGGTGGCCGGGTCGCCAACATCGGTGTGCACGGCAAGCCAGCGGCCCTCCACCTCGAAGACCTGTGGATCAGGGACGTCACCATCACCACCGGGCTGGTGGACACCTCGTCCACGCCCATGCTGCTGCGCATGATGGCCGCAGGGCGGCTGCCGTCGGCGGAGCTGATCACCCACCGGTTCGAGCTGGGGGAGATGGAGGAGGCGTACGAGGTTTTCGGCCGCGCGGCCGAGACCGGCGCCATCAAGGTCGCGCTGGGCGGCCCGCGACACACGGTCGTGAGCCTCCCCGACGCGCCGGCGGCCTGATGAACGGCCCAGGCCCGGGTTCCGGGCCGCCGAACGGTGTCGTCCTCGACACCGACGGCGTTCTGCTCGACTCCGCCGTCGTGCACGCGGCGGCGTGGAAAGTCGCGTTCGACGCCTGCCTCGACCGACTGGCGCCCGGCATCGAGACACAGCCGCCCTTCGACGCGGATGCCGAGTACCGTCGGCTCGTCGACGGCAGGTCCCGGTACGACGGTGCCGCGGCCTTCCTCACCGCCCGTGGTCTCCACCTCCCGGCGGGAGAGCCGCACGACGCGCCGGGCTGCGGCACGGTCTGGGGCGTCGCGGCACACAAGGAGCAGGCGTTCGTCGATCTGCTTCGTACGGAAGGCGTCACGGCTTTCGCCGACGCCCGGCCTGCTCTCGCGGCCCTGCACACGGCGGGAGTCCCGTGCGCCGCGGTGTCCGCCTCCAAACACGCCCGGGCACTGATCCGTGCCGCGGGGCTCGCCGGTCTCCTCGCGGTGATCGTGGACGGCGAGGGCGCCGCCCGGCTCGGCCTTGCCGGCAAGCCGGATCCCGCGCTCTTCCTGCGAGCGGCGGTCCTCCTCGGAAGCCGCCCGCGGGAGACCGCGGTCGTCGAGGACGCGCTCGCTGGAGTCGAGGCAGCTCGTCGTGGCGGCTTCGGGCTCGTCGTCGGAGTCGACCGCACCCCGCTGCGGCGCACTGCCCACCTCCTGCGAGAGCAGGGGGCCGACCTGGTGGTTCCCGACCTCACGACGCTGGTCCGGAGCGTGTGGGGTGAGCGCGGATGACCACCGGTTGGACGTGGGGCTACGACCGTTACGACCCGGAACGCGAGCCGCTCGTGGAAGCACTCTGCTCCCTCGGCAACGGCCGGTTCGCCACTCGGGGCTCCGCTCCCGAGTGCACCGCCGGAGGCCCGCACTACCCGGGCACTTATCTGGCTGGCTGCTACGACCGGGTCGCCTCGGTCGTCGCGGGGGAGCGGGTCGAGAACGAGGACCTCGTCAATCTTCCGAACTGGACGCTTCTGCGCTATCGCTGCCTGCCGGACGACGGTCCGGCCGGCGACTGGCTGACCCCCGACGCCGGGGAGCTGCGTCATTTCGATGTCCGTCTCGACCTGCGCGCGGGTGTGCTCACCCGGCGTCTGTTCTTCGAGGACGCCCGGGGGCGGGGCCTGCGCGTCAGCCATGTCCGCGTCGTGCACATGGGGGACTCCGGGTTGGCGGCGCAGAGCACCTTGTTCCGGGCCTACGGCTGGAGCGGTTCCGTCGAGGTGCAGTCCGTTCTCGATGGCGCGGTCACGAACGCCGGAGTGGAGCGTTATCGGCACCTTGAAGGGCGTCACCTCATAGATCACCGGGCCGGATTCCAGCCCGAGGGTGTCGCCTGGCTCTCCTGCCGTACCGTCGACCCCGGCATGAGAGTCGCTATGGCCGTGCGCACGGTCACCCATCCCGTACGGCGCGCTCGGGAGGCGGCCACGCCGGCTGGCACCGTGCAGACGTATCAGCTGCCCATCGCCTCCCGCCGCTCGGCCATGGTCGTCAAGACCCTGGCACTGCACACCTCGACGGACCGGCCCGCCGCCGACCCGCTCTCGACAGCCGTCGACGCGATCGCTCGTGCTCCGGCCTTCCCCCGGCTGGTATCGACCCACAAGGCCGCGTGGCAGCGTGTCTGGGAGCAGGGCGAGTTGCACGTGCCCGGTGAGGCGGGCCGTATCCTGCGGCTGCACGTGTTCCACCTGCTGCAGACGCTCTCCCCGAACACGGCGGGCCTCGACGTGGGCGTGCCCGCGCGAGGGCTGCACGGAGAGGCGTACCGGGGGCACGTCTTCTGGGACGAGCTCTTCGTCCTGCCCTACCTCGACCTGCACTTCCCCGAGGTGGCCCGGGCGCTGCTCATGTACCGGCACCGTCGATTGCCGGCCGCCCGCTCGGCCGCCCGCCTCGCTGGTCAGCAGGGGGCGATGTATCCATGGCAGAGCGCGAGTTCGGGCCGGGAGGAGACCCAGACTCTGCACCTCAACCCGCGTTCGGGACGCTGGCTGGTCGACCACTCACGGCTCCAACGCCATGTGGGCTCCGCCGTCGCGTACAACGTCTGGCGGTACGCGCAGGCCACCGGAGACCGCGGATTCCTCCACTCCGCCGGGGCCGAGATCCTCCTCGAGGTCGCCCGCTACTGGGCCGGGGCCGCCAGGTTCGACCCCGAGCTCGGTCGCTACCGCATCCGGGGCGTCGTAGGCCCGGACGAGTTCCACGACACCTATCCCGATGCCACGACTGCGGGCATCGACGACAACGCCTATACCAATGCGACCGCCGCCTGGGTGCTCGCCCGTGGCCTCGACCTGCTCGGCGAACTGCCCGAGACCCGTCGCTCGGAACTCTCGGAGCAACTGCCTTTGGACGACGGGGAACTGGCTCGCTGGGAGGACGTCTCCCGCCGGCTGTACGTGCCGTTCCACCAGGGTGTAGTGAGTCAGTTCGACGGCTTTGGGGAGCTGGCGGAGCTCGACTGGGAGGCGTACCGGGCAAGGTACGGCGACATTCGCCGCCTCGACCGGATCCTGGAGGCCGAGGGCGACACGGTCAATCGTTACCAGGCGTCGAAGCAGGCGGACACCCTCATGCTCGGCTACCTCTTCCGGTCCGAGGAGCTGTACGGCCTGTTCGGCCGGCTCGGGTACGCGCTGGACGACGAGGTGTGGCGTGCGACCGTCTCGTACTACCTGCGGCGCACCAGCCACGGCTCCACGCTCAGCAGCCTCGTCCACGGTTGGGTGCTGGCCCGGCAGATGGGCGCTGATGCCTGGCGATACTGCGAGGAGGCCCTGCTCGCCGACGCGGCCGACGTTCAGGGCGGCACGACCGGCGAGGGCATCCATCTCGGCGCGATGGCCGGCACGGTCGACCTCGTCGAACGCGGGATCACGGGCCTCGAAACGGGACCGGAGGGGCTTCGGGTCGCTCCGGTGCCGCTGGCGGAGATCCCCCGGTTCACCTTCACCCTGTGCGTCGGCCGTCATCGAGGGGTGCGCCTGCGGATACTTCCCGGTCGGCTTGCCATCCGGGTACCCGCCTCGCCCGAGGGTCCGCTCGCAGTCGTCCTCCCCGGCGACCGGAGGGTCACCGTCGCACCCGGACAGGAGCGTTGGTTCCGTCTGTGAGAAGTGAGCGTTGGTTCCGTCTGTGAGAAGTGGCTCTGTCCGTGAGAAGCGGTTCAGTCGAAGGTGAGCACCTCGGAGACCGGACGGCGTGGCGTGGCCCGACCGTGGGGCCCGTAGCCCAGGCGGAACACCATATGGACGAAGCCGATCGTCGAGCCGGGATCGCGGGCGTCGGCACGGAGCTCCGGCCACTCCAGCGGCTGGGACATGAGGGAGGTGGAGAGGCCGTCGAGGGTGGCCTGCAGCAGAACCCTTTGCATGGCCTGGCCGGCTTTCAGCCATTCCTCCCGGGTGTCGCCGACCGTACCGAGCAGTGCGATCTGCGGCCTCTTCTCGAAGCGTGCCGAGACCCGGCCGGGCACCCGGCCGGGCACCCGGCGGGGAGCGCCGAAGTCCCTGACGGGGGAGGTCACGTCGTACTGCCTCGGGCCGAAGGCGTACGCCGGGATGCCTTCGGTGCCGGGTCCTTCCCCGGCAGCACCTGTGCGCGTCCAGGCGGCGATCTCCGCGCGCACTGCCTCGTCCGCCGCCTCGAACAGCTCGGAGACGTGGACGAGATCCATGACGGTGTCGGTGTGCCAGGCCCCGGGGACGACGAGCCGACAGCCCTCCAGCAGAGCTGCGCCCCGCAGCCCGTCGATCACCTCGGAGGGGATCTGCTCCTCGGTGAAGGGGAAGCGACTGGTGTGCCGACGCGACACCGCGGCATGCAGTACGACCAGTTCGCTGTCGGCGTCGTCGGGACTGTCGAAGCGCACGTCGGCGAGATGCCACGGGTCATCGGGAGAGGGGAGTAGCCGGACCACGGGACGCAGGCCCCGGTGCGCGGCGGCGACGCGCAGGTTGAACAGGGCGGCGCCGCAGCCGAGGTGGAGGGCGCGGTGGTCCGGGTCCTCGCGCGGCAGGGCGCGCAGCGGATCCCCGTGCAGTTCGATGACTCCGGTGCCGGTCTTGTGGACGAACTTCCAGGGCTGTGCGTTGTGCATCGAGGGAGCCGTGACGGCGTCTTCGATCAGCGACGTCACGAGTGGTCGGGTCAGGGCGGTGGTGGACACGGTTCGTCCTGTCTGCGGTGACTCACCAAGAGATGTCGTGGGGAGTCCGGGTGGGGTGGGTGAGAGGTGTGTCGTCTTCGTGGAAGGAGAGCCGGTCCACGACGGCGACGACGCCGTCCACGCGCTCGGCGAGTCCGACGAGCACCAGGGCCTGACTCCGCCGCCGGAGGCGGCCGCCCAGCGTCACCACGCCGTCGAGGACGTGCACGTCCACCGCGTCCGCGGGCAGCTCCATGACATCCGAGAGGACGTCCTCACGGATGCGGCGCCGTATCTCCGCATCCGGGCGGAGGTAGACACAGAGCAGATCGCGGCGGGTCACGATGCCCACCAGTCGTTCTTCTTCGTCGACGACGGGAAGGCGCTCGACTCCGCGGCGCACCATCAGCCGTGCCGCGTCCGCAACCGTCTCCTCGGCGTGAACGGTGACGGCCGGCGTGGTCATCAGGTCCCGCGCAGTCAGCTCGTGGCGGGCCAGGAGGTCGCTCTCGGAGACGACTCCGACGACATGGTCGTCGTCGTCCACGACGGGGACCCCGCTGATGTCGTGCTCGGCGAGCATCTTGGCCACTTCCCTGAACGACGTCGCAGGGACGGCGGAGAGCACGTTGTCGGTCATCAGACCGCCGACCTTCATCTGCTTCATCACCGCGCCTCCCGTTCGAGGGTCCGGACGGTGCTTCCTACGCCACCACCCTCCGACGCGCGCGCGGGGCCCGCGAGGGCCGAACGGTCCACCCTCAGGACCGAACGGGCTCGTCATTGCAGCGGTCGCGCCCCGCCCGGCCGAGGGCGGGGACTATTGGTCCCGTCATTGCCCCCAGCGGCCCTCCAGCCTCCCGAGCCCAGTTGCCAGAGTGGAAGGAGGTCTCTCGGCCCCTGGGAGGAGAAGCCATGAACGGAACCACAGCCCGTTCCGGCCTCGGCAGGGTCGTCGTCGGTGTGGACGGATCACCGTCCGCAGACGCGGCGGTGATGTGGGCGGCAGCGGAGTCGGCGCTGTGGGGCAGCACTCTCTGTCTTGTTCACGCGGTGGACACGGACACACCGGTCCCGTTCCTGTCCGAGGCGGAGATCGCCAGGAGCCGGCAAGCAGGGCGTGAGCTGCTCGACCGTACCGCAGAGGCGATCACGGAGCGCCACCCCAAGCTGGCCGTCGTCAAGGAACTCACTGATGGCGCAGCCCCCGGCAGCCTGCGCCGAGCCGCGGCCCTGACCGGCACGATCGTCGTCGGACACCGGGGTCTCGGCGGATTCTCTTCGCTGTTGCTCGGATCGGTCGGTCTTGAGGTCGCGGCTGAAGCCACCACGCCCGTGGTCGTGGTGCGCCGGGCCGCAGAGCCCGTCGAGGCCGGAGCGGTTCTTGCGGCGGTCCGGAACGAGGCCGACGTGGGCTGTGGCCGTGCGGCGGCCGGCGAAGCCCTGCTGCGAAAGGTGCCTCTGCGGCTCCTGCATATCTGGAATGTGGGGCTGTCGGTCGGCTCACGTGCCGCGCTGCGCAACGGTGGCAACGGGAGCGCCCGCGATCACGTACACGTACTGTCCTCGGTCTCGGACCAGCTCCGGGAGGAGTTCCCGAATCTGACCGTGCAGGCCGACGGCCAGAAGAGCCACAGCGTTCCCGGAGCTCTCGTCGACGCGTCGCACCACGCCGACCTTCTGGTCGTCGGCGGTCGACGATCGCCCGGCTACCTCGGACCGACGCTCGGCCGGATCACGCTGACCCTGCTGCAGCACGCCCACTGCCCCGTGGAGCTCATCCCTCGGCAAGGACCCGGACATGGGAGCACGTCATGACCAGCACCACGGATCGCGGCAGCATCGTCGTCGGTATCGACCCGATCAAGAACTGGCACATGGCCCTTGCCTGGGCCGCGGACGAGGCTCACCGGCGAGAACGGGGACTGCGCCTGGTGGTCGCAGTAGCACCGCACCACGACACCCAACACGTCGACGACACCCCCCGTCACCTTGCACAGCGGCAGGTGGGAACAGAAGCTCTGCATACAGCGCTCGCCTGGGCGAAAGCCCGGCAGCCGGGTGTCGAGGCTGCTTCCTCCCTTCTCGACGGGTTCCCAGCAGAGGTCCTGGCCGGACTGTCACACGACGCAGGCATGATCGTGCTGGGATCCCGGCACCTCAGCCGCACCGAGGAGTACCTGAGCGCCGGTTCCCTGGTCGTCCCGGTCACCGCGAAAGCGGACTGCCCAGTGGTCGTCGTAGGCGACGCCGAACACGTCACGCAGGAGATGCCCTACCTCGTGGTCGGCGTCGACGGCAGCGAGTCCTCCCGAGCAGCCCTGGCCTGGGCCTTTGAGGAAGCCGACCTCCGGCGCTGCGCACTGCGTGCCATCGCCGTCTGGCAGCCCCCCGTCTTCTCCCTGCACAGCTCCGACACGCTGTTCCACGCCGAGCGGCGGCTGCTCTCGGAAACCACCGCGGGCTGGGCGGAGAAGTATCCCGACGTCCGGCTCACCCACGAGGTTCCCATCGGCTCCCCCGTAGAGACGCTCGCGAACGCCGCCGAGCACGCCCTTGCCGTCGTCATCGGCCGTCGAGGCCGCGGCGGATACACCGGGATGCGCGTCGGCTCCGTCGCCCACGGGCTGCTGCACCGGGCCCACTGCCCGGTGATCACCGTCCCTGCCAGGTGAGCGCGCCATGACGGCGTCGGCTCCGCACCGGGCCCCTGCGCCGGTACGGGAGACAACGGGACTCACCCAGGAGGAAGCCGCCCGACGGCTCGCCGACACAGGTCCCAACGAGGTGGCCGCGAGAAAGCCCGTACCGCTCCACAAGCGGGTTCTGGCCCAACTGACGGACCCGCTGATCATGGTGCTCCTCGGGGCCGTCGTGCTGACCCTCGCGATCGGTGACCATCCTGACGCGATCGTCATCGGGCTGGTCGTACTCGTGAACACGACCGTCGGGGTGGCGCAGGAGATCCGTGCCGACAACGCTGTCGCCGCACTCTCTGCCCTCACCGCCCCGCACGCGCGCGTGCGGCGCGACGGCGCCGTCTGCGACCTCCCGGCGGCGGCGGTCGTCCCTGGTGACGTCCTCCTGGTCGGTGAGGGCGACATCGTCGCCGCCGACGCCGAGCTCCCCGAGGCATCCGCGGTACTCGTGGACGAGTCCATGCTCACCGGGGAGTCCGTGCCCGTCGACAAGGACGCCGGTGCGACGCTGAGCGCGGGCACGGTCGTCGTGCGTGGTCGGGGCGTGGCCGTGGTCACGGCGACCGGTGCCGGCAGCGCACTCGGCCGCATCGCGGCTCTTCTCGACGAACGTCGCGAGCCGACCCCGCTGCAGCGTCGCCTGGCCGCCCTCGGGCGCGTCCTCGCGGCCGTGACGCTCGCCCTGTGCGTCCTGGTCTTCGCCCTCGGTCTGGTGCGGGGGCTCCCGCTCGGCACGATGGCGGTCACCGCCATCAGTCTGGCCGTGGCGGCGGTCCCCGAGTCCCTTCCTGCCGTCGTCACCCTGGCACTCGCACTCGGGGCCCGGCGCATGGTCGCCCGGCACGCCCTCGTGCGGCGGCTTCCCGCGGTGGAGACGCTCGGCTCCGTATCCGTCCTCGCCACCGACAAGACCGGCACCCTGACCGAGGGCCGCATGGTCGTCCAGCACGTCTGGACACCGCGGGTGAGCGCCGAGCTCTCGGGCGTGGGGTACGAACCTGTGGGCGAGGTCCTGGTCGCCGGGCGGCCCGCGGAAGCGGACGAGCTCGAACCCCTGACGGAGCTCCTGACCGTGACCGCCCTGTGCAACGACGCCACGCTGCGCCCGCCCGCCCCCGCAGCGCCCGACGGCCGCTGGACGGCCCTGGGCGACCCCATGGAAGCCGCCCTGCTGACGGCCGCGGCCAAGGCGGGCTGCCCGGATTCCGCAGAACTGGCGATGACCCGTCCCCGGCTCGGAGAAGCACCCTTCGACAGCCTGCGCAGACGCATGACCACGCTGCACGCGACCGGGGAGGGCCGGGTGCTGGTCTGTCTGAAGGGCGCTCCCGAGGCTGTCCTCGACCCGGCTGTTCTGCGCGACGCTCCGGAGGCGCTCACGGCGGCCCGCCAGGAGGCCGCAAGCCTGGCTGCCCAGGGCTATCGCGTGCTTGCTGTGGCATCGGGCGTGCGGAACGACATCCCGAGCCCGGTCACCGAGGCGGAGTCGGGGCTCGCGCTTCTCGGCCTCGTCGCGCTCAGCGACCCGCCCAAGCCGCATGCCGCAGCGACCCTCGCTTCCTGCCGGGCCGCTGGCATCACCCCGGTCCTTATCACCGGGGACCATCCGGCGACGGCTCGGTCGGTGGCGTCCCACGTCGCCCTTCTGGGCGACGGCGGGGAGACGGAAGCCCACGTCGTCACGGGGGCGGACGTGGCGGCCGGTCGCGTTGCCGACCTCACCTCGGTGCGGGTCTTCGCGCGCACGGACCCCCAGCAGAAGCTGGACATCGTGGAGGCGTGGCGAGCCAGGGGAGCCGTGACCGCCATGACTGGCGACGGGGTCAACGACGGACCCGCGCTGCACCGGGCCGACATCGGCGTCGCCATGGGCGCACGCGGAACGGAGGTCGCGCGGCAGGCCGCCGACCTCGTCCTCACCGACGACGAGCTCTCGACGGTCGTGGCGGCCGTCGACGAGGGCCGGCGCGTCTACGACAACATCCGCCGCTTCCTCGTCTACGGGATGTCCGGCGGCGCGGCCGAGATCCTCGTCATGCTGATCGGCCCCCTGCTCGGGCTCCCTCTGCCCCTGCGAGCGGGCCAGATCCTGTGGATCAACCTCCTGACGCACGGCCTCACCGGCGTCGCCATGGGCGCGGAACCAGCCTCCCCGGGAGCGATGCGACGACCGCCACGCCCGCCGGACCAGCACATCCTCGGCGGAGGCGCCTGGCAACGCCTGCTCGTCCTGGCCGCTGTCGTCACAGCAGCCTCCCTCGGCGCGGGACTCGGTGCTCAGGCGCTGGACCTGGCTTGGCAGAGCGTTCTCTTCCTCGCCCTCCTGGCCGCGCAGCTAGGCGTTGTCCTGGGACTCCGCGCCCGGCTGTTCACCCGCAAGAACCCATTCCTTCCCCTGTCCGTCCTCGCCTCCGCCCTGCTGGCCGGGGCAGCGCTCTACGTGCCCTTCCTGAGCTCGGTCCTGGAGACCGAACCGCTCGGCTGGGCGGGCATCGGGATCGCCGTGGCTGGTGCCCCCGCGGGGTTCCTTGCCGCGCGAATCGTCCGCAACGCCTTCCGTGGGACACACCCGGCTGGAGCGTCGGGGACACGGGAACTACCGTGAAGAAGTGCCCGTCGGACGAGGACCATGCGCTCGACGTGGCCGGAGGTGATGATGGAGCACGAGCGGCCGGTGCCGGCGGACAGCAAACTCCCACGGCTGAGACTCGACGAGCTGCTCGACGAGCTCCAGGCGCGCATCGACGAGGTGAGGGGCACCAGGGACCTTCTCAACGGGCTCCTCGAAGCCGTCATGTCCGTAGGCAGGGAACTCGACCTGCCTCAGGTTCTGAGGGGCATCGTGGAGGCGGCCGTCACCCTCGTGGACGCCGAATACGGCGCTCTGGGCGTCATCGGGGACGACAGGAAGCTCTCGGAGTTCCTCCCCGTCGGTATCGGGGACGACCTGCGGGCGCAGATCGGCGACCTGCCCTCCGGGCACGGACTGCTCGGCGAGCTGATCCGCAACCCCGAACCGCTGCGGCTTCCCGAGTTGTCCGAGCATCCCGCCTCGTACGGGTTCCCGCCCCACCACCCGCCGATGCATACCTTCCTCGGCGTGCCCATCCGGGTCCGCGACGAGGTTTTCGGAAACCTCTACCTCACCGAGAAGCGGGGCGGGGTCGAGTTCGACGCCGAGGACGAGGCCGTCGTGACCACTTTGTCCGTCGCGGCCGGCATCGCCATCGAGAACGCCCGCCTGTACGAGGAAGGCCGCCTCCGGCAGCGGTGGCTTGCCGCGAGCTCCGACCTGACCAGCGCCCTCCTGTCCGGTGTGGAGGAGACCGAGGTCCTCGACGGGATGCTGGAGCAGGCCGTCGACATCGCGGGTGCCGACGTGGGGGTCTTCTACCTGGTGGGGGACGACGGCGAGCTGCGGGGCTCGCTCGCCCGCGGCGAGGGAGCCCACGTGCACGCAGGTGTCGTCCTGCCGAGCAGCGAGGGAACTCTGGCCGCCGCCCTCACACAGAAGGACGGCCTGGTCACGGTGGCGGACGTGGAGAACGAACCGCGCATCACTGTCCAGCCCGAACGGTGGAAGGGGTTCGGACCGGCGGTAGCCGTCACGGTCGGCACCAAGGAGCGACTCAACGGGGTGCTGATCCTCGCGCGGCGCCATGGGCGGTCTCCGTTCACAGGGGCGGAGATCATTGCTCTCCCCGGATTCGCGGGGCAGGCGGCACTCGCGCTCGAGCTGGCCGACCACCGCCGTGACGCCGAGCAGGTGAGCCTCCTGGAGGACCGCGACCGGATCGCCCGTGACCTGCACGATCTGGCGATTCAGCGCCTGTTTGCCACGGGGATGACGCTGCAGAGCGCCCGGCGGTTCGTAGAGCACCCGGAGGCCGTGGACCGGCTGGGACGGGCGATCGACGATCTGGACGCCACCATCAAGATCATCCGGTCGACCATCTTCGGGCTCCGTGAGCACAACACCCCCGGAACCGCCCCGAAGCTGAGGAGCCGGGTGGCCAAGGCGGTGGACGAGGCCGCGACCACACTCGGATTTGCCCCCGCCCTGCGCATGGAGGGCCTCCTCGACACGGACGTTCCCTCTGAGGCGGCCGAACAGGTGATCGGGGTCATCGGTGAAGCCCTCACCAACGTGGCCCGGCACGCGCGGGCTCGCCGGGCCGAGGTGTCGGTCGTTGCCGACGAGGGCGTGCTGGCGGTGACGGTGAGCGACGACGGCGTGGGCATACCGCAGGGCGGCAGGCGCAGTGGGCTGCGGAACCTGGCCGAACGGGCCGAGCGGCTGGGCGGCACCCTGTCAGTCCGCGCGCGGGCGGAGCGCGACAGCGGCACGGTGCTCGAGTGGCGGATCCCGCTGCCGACCGAGCGCGATTGAGCTACGCCTCCTCGGTGGCGTCGTGCTCGTGGGCCTGCGCGGCGATGACGGCGGCCTGTACCCGGCGTTCCACGCCCAGCTTCCCGAGCAGCCGTGAGATGTGGTTCTTGACGGTCTTCTCAGACAGGTAGAGCTGCTTGGCGATCTGCCGATTGGTCAGCCCCTCGCCGATCAGTTCGAGTACGGACCGCTCTCGCTCGGACAACACCGCGAGCCGCTCGTCCTCCGGCGGCTTCGCCGCCTCGGGGTCCCGCAGCGAGTGCATCAGCCGCGCGGTGGTGGCCGGGTCCAGCATCGACTGCCCGGTGGCCACGGTCCGTACCGCCGACACGAGGTCTGACCCCTTGATCTGCTTGAGGACGTATCCGGCCGCACCGGCCATGATCGCGTCGAGCAGCGCGTCCTCATCGTCGAACGAGGTCAGCATCAGACAGGCCAGCTCGGGCATCCGAGAGCGCAGCTCCCGACAGACGGAGATCCCGTCGCCGTCCGGCAGCCTCACGTCGAGGACCGCCACGTCCGGCCGCAGCGCCGGCCCCCGGGCCAGCGCCTGCTCCGCCGTCGACGCCTCACCGACCACTTCAAGGTCGGGTTCGTCGTTGATCAGGTCGCGCAGTCCCCGGCGGACGACCTCGTGATCGTCGACGAGGAAGACCCGCGTCGGTGCATCGGCTGTCGTCAGATCGTTCATGGCGATCCCTGCGGTCGGTGGGTTCGTACCCGCCCCCACAAGGATTGTCCGTCATAGAGCGGCTCAAGGGGCACCGAGATCCATGCGGACGTCGACGACGCCCTCCACGGCCCGCACGGCGCGGGCGACCAGCGGCACCATCGACCGGTCGGCGAGCGGCCCGCGGACCGTGGCGACACCGTCCGCGACCGTCACATCCAGTCCCACGGTGGCGGCCGGCTCGCCGAGGACGGAGCGGCGGATGTCCTGCTCGATCTCGGCGTCCGTACGGAGGAATACCTTCAGCAGATCGCTCCGGCTGACCACGCCCTCCAGCATGCCGACGTCGTTGACCACGGGCAGGCGCTTCACCCTGCGCGTCGCCATGATTCGTGCCGCCTCGGCGAGCGTCGCGTCGGGATGGACGGTCACGGCCGGGCTGGACATGAGTTCCCCGGCCCGTACGGCTCCGGCCTTGGACGCCGCGGCGAACTCGTCCGGGCGGGGCTCGTCCGTGCGGAACTCCTCCTTCGGCAGCAGATCGGCCTCCGATACGACCCCGATCACCCGTCCCTCCCCCTCCAGAACGGGCAGGGCGCTCACCTTCCACTGGTCCATGAGCGCGACGATCTCCTTGTACGGCGCGTCACGCCCGATGGCGATGGCGGTGTGGGTCATGACGTCGCTGACGGTGTAGCGCGAGGCGGGCATCACGTTCTCCCAGAGGGGTGAAGATCTACGGGCCGCTTCCGTGCGTGGCAGTGGAGATCCAGCAGCCGCACACGGACGGAGAGGAGACGGTGGGCGAGCACTGCCGGCGGTACGGCTCGAACAGCCACGAACAGCCGAACAGTTCGCCGGTGCTGACGGGGTCGGCGACGTGCGGGTCGCTTGCCGCTCACCGGGGCCTCCGCATCGGTGTCTCCTCCAGTCTGGCCGCGTTCCGTGAAGGACAGGAGGGCCGGATGGCCCCCTTGGGGCCCTCTTCGGCCCGTGCGAGGCGAGGCGAGACGAGCCCGCCTCGTCCCCCGCGGTGCGGACGAGCGGCGAACCAGGATGTGCGCGGCCCTGATCTTCGCCCACCGGCCACGGTCGCCTGTGGGCCTTGGTACTCCCACGCTTGCCAGTGGCGTTCCAGGTGGATCAGTCAAGCGACCTGGAGGGCCGCACCCCACGCCCTTGCGCGATCCCGTTCGCCTGCGCGGAGCGGCCCTTCGGTGTCCTCGATGATGAATCCCTCCGGTTCCGCGACGAGTTCGTAGCCATGGCCGCGCAGCCGACGCGCGATGCCGCTGGCGGCGGCCCCGGCCAGCCG
This sequence comes from Streptomyces sp. NPDC037410, assembly GCF_055602235.1. Lineage (NCBI taxonomy): Bacteria > Bacillati > Actinomycetota > Actinomycetes > Kitasatosporales > Streptomycetaceae > Streptomyces > Streptomyces sp. NPDC037410. Next base: position 104,453 of record NZ_JBVJWR010000003.1, read on the forward strand.
CATGTCCGCCCGAGTGTCGAAGGCCGCGGCGGCATGGGTGCCGGTGTGGGCCTTAGGGAGCGTGTCGTGGAACCAGTCGCGGACCCCAGGGCCCTCGGCGCCCTCCTCGGGAGTGAAGGGACGCTCCCCCTTCTCAGCTTCTTGCCTCTCGGCCTTCAGCCCCATCTTCCGGCTCATCCCGGTGGTCATGCCCCGTATATGGGTCGGCCCGCCGACGACCAGCAGGTCGGTGGGGCCGATGCGCTCCGGGACGGCGTCGACCACTGCCACGCACTCGACCTCGGCGTCCGGGTGTGCTTCCTTCACGCCCTCTCCGATCGCGTCAGCGATCTCGCGCGTGTTGCCGAACAGACTCTCGTACACGATCACAGCACGCATCACGACTCATCTCCTCAAGTGCTTCCTTCTCCGCTTTCCGCTGCCGCTTCGATCGCTCGCAGCGCTCCGCGCAGCACGATGCCGACGCCCGGGGAAACCAGCGTCCAGTAGCGGCCGAACCGAGCGGTGGAAGCCGGGTCGGTGCAAGCGGTACGCGCTTCATAGGTCAGGAGGGACCGGCGTGCCCCGTAGGGATGGACGACGAAGGCGGCGGCCATCTTGGCCCAGCCGGGCTCCTCGAAGCCCGCGTAGTCACCAGGTTCGACACGGCGCCACTCGATGGTGGGCTTCCACACCTTGCCGACCGCCCCGAAGACGATTTCGCGCCCCGCGCGCTCCCCGAGGGCAACCCAGGGTTGGACCTCCAGGCCCCCCTGATCACCGGTTGCGGCGGTGTCGAACAGGTCGGACACCCGCATCGAAGGTGGCGTGGCCACGGGCCGACGGCGCACTCGGTCCGGCACTCCACGCGCCCACGTGCCCACGTCGAACAGCGGCGAGTGAATGGACAGGATGTCCAGATCACGGGCCGCGCGGTACACGACGTCCGGCGCGGCGGCGATCACGGCGCACTCCAGGCGGGAGAACCGGAACTCGGGCAGAGCCGCGTCGAGCAGGAGAGGCTCGGCTGTTGCGGTAACGCTCGGCTGGGTATCCATGGAGACCTCCCCGGATCCGACACCACCAGTCTGGCCCACAGGACAGTCGCGCGCCGGGGTCGAACGGTCCGACGAGGCACCGCTGCCGAGGTGATCACGGGAAGGTCGGCGTCGCGGGGTCACGGCGCGACGCTGCTGGCAATCGGTGGTCTGCTTCTGTCGCACGAGGCTTGATCCTTTGGATACTCAACTTGATTGGGTGATGTCGGGTGGCGTGCGCCATCGGTCACCTGCGCCGGTGACCGCCGACCCACATGGGCCGGCCCTCGGTGTGCATACTGTGACCGGCAGAGGGCCGTCGTCCAACCGAACGGCGATGGGTGGGGCCGATAGGCACCGGGCCGGGCCGGACGATCAGGGAGACCAGTGATGGATGTCGAGGAATGCTGGCGCCGCTATGGGCTGCGTCCCGTCGACGCGGACCTCGACGAGATCCGTACACTCCTCCGGGAGCACACGGCGCGTGAGCGACGCTCCCAGGGCGAGGGCGACACCGAGCTGATGAGGCTCTGCTGCTTCTATCTGTTCAACAGCGGCGACGTCGACGACGTGCTCCTGATCTGGAGTGCGAAGCAAGCCAGCTTCGACGCAGCGTGCTCGATCGACATCGAATTCCTACTCGGGCACGGGCTCGACGCGACGAAGGCCCACCTCTCGGCCAACTGTGCACCTGCTGCGGCAGCGGCTCTGGATCGACTGCGCGAGCTCGAGGCAGACGGTGAATTCGAGGGCTTCTCAGTGGAGGAGCGCTCCGCCTCCTACGACCGGTACTACGGCGACTGACGAATCCGCAGCGCCGGTCAGTCGTCCGTGATGAGGCCGGTGCCCGCAAGGCAGCTGTCGACGAGATCCGGGCGGTACTGGATCTGCTTGAGCCTGCGCTTCACGGCCCTGGTGATCTGGCCCAGGTCGGCTGCGGCGAGGTTGCCGATGTCGCGTTTGACCAGCGACCAAATGCCCTCCTGCGGGTTCAGGTCTGGCGCGTAGGTGGGGAGTTGGAACACGGTGAGCCAGGCGGCATTCGCGGCGATGAACTCCCGCATCCCGGCGGTCAGGTGGAGGCGGACGTTGTCCCAGACCAGCACGATCGGTCCGCCGAGCTGGATGCGGGCACGCACCAAGAGGTCGCGGAGGTCCCGCCAGCCGAAGCCCTTCGGCTCGCCCTTGCGCCCTCGGTACTCGCGGATGGCGTAGATCAGCCGGGACCGCTCGCCCGGCTTGTAGCAGGTCATACCCGCCATCGACACCCGTCCGGAGCCTCGGCCGCGAACCCGGACGACCGGGGTTCGGCCGATCCGTCCCCAGGTGCGAGAGCGCGGCGGCGTCATCGACTGGCCGGCTTCATCCTCGAAGACGATCCAGCCGTTGCACGCCGCCGCACAGCTCTTACCCGTGGCCAGACCTCTTTCTTCCACAGGTCAACCGCCGCATCGTCGCGCTCGATCGCCCGGCGGGTGGGCTGCTGCCATGACCAGCCGTGCCGCTTCAGTAGCCGCCACGTGCCTTCCACCGTGTAGGAAACGTGGAACAGTCGACCGATCAGCGTCTTGACTCGCGCCATCGTCCACCGCTGATCGGCCCAGCCGTGGAGCAGTGGTCCACGCTCCAACTCCCGCTCCAGCCGCGCGATCTGAACGGAGCTGAGCCTGGGACGTCCGGGCGATCCCTTCGACAGGATCCCGGCCTCGCCTCGCTCGCGCCAAGCCCGGCGCCACCGCTCCACCGACCGCTCGCTCACTCGCAGCGCGGCAGCGATTTCCCGGTTCTTCTCCGCGCCCTCGAAGCGTTCCACGGCCTGCAGCCGGATCCGCTCCCGCGCGGCTCTCTCGGCGTCGGTCAGCCCGCCGCCCTGCGCGTACCTCACAGCCCCACAGCTACCTCAGCCGACAGGCCGACGTCAGGCAAACATCCCCGACATCACCCAATCAAGTTCAGTAAGGAACGGTCACTGTCGACTGTGCGTCTGCGCCTGCGCGGCTGGCCTATTTGGTGATCCAAGGTGTTGCGAGCTCATGGGCGCGGGGCGCGCAACATAGCCCACGATCGCCGGTTGGCCAAACCGGCGATCCTCGCGACCATTGATGTTCGTCCGCATCGGCCGTGCTTGGTAGTGGAGCTGGCGGACGCACTGTCCCGGGACTACGCAGTGCTTCCTTGTAATTTGCGCCTGTGTAGCCCTTCCTGTCCCCGACTGAAAGGAAGAAATGGCTCGTCCCCCTGCGCTGAAGCTCGCTGAGGTCCTGGCGGAGATCCGCATGAGTACCTCGGCGTTCTACCGTCTGCGTGCCCGCAACCAGGCTCCTCGAATGATCAAGCTGCCGAACGGCGAACTCCGCTGCCGTCGTGCCGACCTCGACGCCTGGTGGCAGGCGTGCGAAAGGGATACGCCTGAATGGCGATGAGTTACAAGGTCCGCTTCTGGGACCATCCGGGAGCGGCCGAAGCGTCGCAAGCCGTTCGAGGTCCGATGGACGGTCAACGGCCGCGAGCGGTCGGAGTCCTTTATTACCAAGGGGCTGGCCGAGAGCCGGCGAGCGAAGCTCATGACGGCCGCGCGTGACGGTGAGGCGTTCGACGAGCAGACTGGTCTGCCGGCTTCCGAGATCCGCGCCATTAGGCAGCGGACAACCTGGTACGACCTGGCTCATGCCTACATCGATGAGCGATGGGATCGAACGCCTGGCAACACCCGTCGTACCCTCGCTGATGCACTTGCCACCATTACGCCCGCGCTGGTGAGGCGCGAAGCGCGTTACTCGGAGCCGAGGGTTCTGCGGCGCGCGCTGTATTCATGGGCGTTCAACAAGCGAGCCTGGGAGAGTGAGCCGTCCGCCGAATGGCAGCATGCCCTCGACTGGATGAAGCGGCACTCACTGCCCGTCAGTGAGCTGATGGAACCAGACGTCGTGCGCAGGGCGTTGGACGCGCTCGGCCGGAAGATCGACGGAGAGTCCGCCGCGGCGAAGACGCCCTGCGGAAGCGATCGGCCTTCAGCGAGGTCCTCGGAACTGCCGTCGACAAGGGATACTTCACGGAGAATCCGCTCGCAAGGGTCAAGTGGCAGGCTCCTGGGGTGAGCGAGGAAGTGGACCCGGCCTGCGTGCCGAACCCGACCCAGGTTGCTCGCCTGCTGACCGCTGTTGGCGAACAACAGGGTCGCGGCCCGCACCTTGAGGCGTTCTTCGGCTGCATGTACTACGCGGCCATGCGTCCGGCGGAGGTCATCCACCTGCAGATCTCACAGTGCCATCTGCCGAAGAGCGGCTGGGGCATGCTCAACCTGAGCGGAGGTGTCGTCACGGCCGGCAAGGAGTGGACGGACGATGGTGAGGTCCACGAAGTGCACTCCTTGAAGCGGCGAGCCGTCAAGGCCACACGTCCCGTGCCGATACCGCCGTCGTTCGTGCGCACACTGCGAAATCACGTCGATCGCTTCGGCGTTGCGCCCGATGGCCGAGTGTTTCGCAATGCGGCCGGCGGCTACGTTGATGCAGCGGCCTACGGCAAGACGTGGGAGCGGGCCCGTAAGAAGGCCCTGGCTCCCAGCGAGCAGCCTACGCTGCTCGCCAAGAGGCCCTATGACCTCCGGCACGCCGGGATCTCGTTCTGGCTGCACTCCGGCGTGGATCCTGCCGAATGCGCGCGCCGGGCCGGCCAGAGCATCCAAGTGCTCTTCCAGTACTACGCCAAGTTCCTGGACGGTCTGCAGGAGCATTCCAACCGGCTCATCGAGGAGTCGATGCAGGAGTGGAGCCGGCGCAGCAAGGACAGCAGCCCCAAGGGCTGAGCCGCAATCTGGCCCGTGTATGGCCCGGAACTGCCGGTCAGGACTGGGATACCGGTGGGATGAACTGGAAGAAGGGGGGTATTTCGACACCTCCCCCATGGGAGGGGCCGTGCACTCCAAGAAGGCGCCTGACCCGGGGAAAACCCCAGGTCAGGCGCCTTCTTTCGTGCAGCTAGAAGAAGCCGAGCTTCTTCGGCGAGTAGCTCACCAGCAGATTCTTCGTCTGCTGGTAGTGGTCCAGCATCATCTTGTGGGTCTCTCGGCCGATGCCCGACTGCTTATAGCCTCCAAAAGCAGAATGGGCCGGGTAGGCGTGGTAGCAGTTCGTCCAGACGCGGCCCGCCTGGATCGCGCGGCCCGCGCGGTAGGCGGTGTTCGTGTCGCGGGTCCAGACGCCGGCGCCGAGGCCGTAGAGGGTGTCGTTGGCCGTGCGGATCGCGTCGTCGAAGTCGGTGAAGGAGGTCACCGCCACCACCGGGCCGAAGATCTCCTCCTGGAAGATCCGCATGCGGTTGTCGCCCTCGAAGACGGTCGGCTGGACGTAGTAGCCGCCCGCCAACTCGCCGCCGTGCTCGATGATCTGGCCGCCCGTCAGGATCTTCGCGCCCTCCTTCTGGCCGATCTCCAGGTAGGAGAGGATCTTGCGGAGCTGGTCGGCGGAGGCCTGGGCGCCGATCATCGTCTCCGTGTCCAGGGGGTGGCCCGGGACGATCTTCTCCGTGCGGGCGACCGCCGCTTCCATGAAGTCGGCGTAGTGGCCCCGCTGGACGAGGGCCCGCGAGGGGCAGGTGCAGACCTCGCCCTGGTTGAGGGCGAACATCGTGAAACCTTCGAGCGCCTTGTCGCGGAAGTCGTCGTCCGCCGCCCACACGTCGTCGAAGAAGATGTTGGGGGACTTGCCGCCGAGTTCGAGGGTGACCGGCTTCAGGTTCTGCGAGGCGTACTCCATGATGAGGCGGCCCGTTGTCGTCTCGCCGGTGAAGGCGATCTTCGCGACCCGCGGGCTGGACGCCAGCGGCTTGCCGGCCTCCTCGCCGAAGCCGTTGACGACGTTCAGGACACCCGGCGGCAGCAGGTCCGCCACCAGGCTCAGCCAGAAGTGCACCGAGGCCGGGGTCTGTTCGGCCGGCTTGAGGATCACCGCGTTGCCCGCGGCCAGCGCCGGGGCCAGCTTCCAGACCGCCATGAGGATCGGGAAGTTCCACGGGATGATCTGCGCGACGACGCCCAGCGGCTCGTGGAAGTGGTACGCCACGGTGTCGTCGTCGATCTCGCTCAGCGCGCCCTCCTGGGCCCGCAGCGCCCCCGCGAAGTAGCGGAAGTGGTCGATCGCGAGCGGGATGTCCGCGGCGAGCGTCTCCCGGACCGGCTTGCCGTTGTCCCACGTCTCGGCGACCGCGAGCGCCTCCAGGTTGCTCTCCATGCGGTCCGCGATCTTCAGCAGGACGGCCGCCCGCTCCGCCGGCGCCGTCCGCCCCCACGCCGGGGCCGCCGCGTGCGCCGCGTCGAGGGCGCGCTCCACGTCCTCGGCGGTGCCGCGCGCGACCTCCGTGAAGGGCCGGCCGTCGACCGGGCTGGGGTTCTCGAAGTAGCGCCCGCCCGCCGGGGCGACGTACTCGCCGCCGATCCAGTGGTCGTAGCGGGCCTGGTACGACATGAGCGCGCCCTCGGTACCGGGTGCGGCGTAACGGGTCATGGGCATGGCCTCCCTCGACGCGCCGGCCGTCCCTGGCCGGCGCTCACGCCCGAGTGTGGTGACCCGAACGTTGCAAGCCCGTTGCACCGGCGGACAGTTCCGCCTCCAGGGAGTCGAGCCTCGCCCGTACGGGAGGAAGCTGGGCCGCCGGAACCGCCGCGCACAGCGCCCGCCACACCACCACGTCGTCCTCGCCCCACGCGCTGTACGCCCAGTCGGAGAGCAGCCCGGGATCGGCCCGGTCCACCAGCGCCGCCCGCAGCCGGCCCGCCAGCCGCTCCCGCAGCCGTACCACCCCGGGGGCGGTCGACGCCGGGAGCAGCGGGCCCGCGTAGTCCCCGGCCGCCGCCGCCACGGCCCCCGAGGCGAGCTTCCGGTCGACCGCCGCGAAGTCCGCGTCCACCGCCCCCGCGAGCCGGTACGGCCGCGACCGCAGCGCGTCGGGGCCGAGCAGCGCACGCAGCCGGGACAGCTCCGCCCGCAGCGTCACCGGGGTGACCGACTCGTCCTCGTACAGGAGCGTGAGCAGCTCGTCGCCGCCCACCCCCTCCGGCCGGTGCGCGAGGACCACCAGGATCTCGCTGTGCCGGCGGCTCAGCCGCAGCCGCCGCCCGCCCACCGAGAGCACCGCCTCGTCCCGGCCGAGCGCCGACAGCCGGATCCGCCCCGGGTCCGGGGCCGGCCCGAGCAGGGCCAGCTGGGACTCGGCCGCGCGCGCCACCGCCTGCACGAAGCCGAGACTGTGCGGGTGCGCGAGCCGCTCCCCACCCGTGATGTCGACCGCGCCGAGCACCCGCCCGCTGTACGGGTCGTGCACGGGGGCCGCGGCACAGGTCCACGCCCGCACCGGACGCCGGAAGTGCTCGGCGGCGACGACCTGCACCGGCCGGTCCACGGCCAGGGCGGTGCCCGGCGCGTTCGTCCCGGCGGCCGCCTCCGACCAGCGGGCCCCGGCCACGAAGTTCATCCCCCGGGCCTTGCGCAGGGTCCCCGGATGCCCCTCGACCCACAGCATCCGCCCGGCCGCGTCGCAGACCGCGAGGAGGTGCTCCCCGTCCGTCGCGTACGCCCCCATCAGCTCCCGGATCACCGGCATCGCCGCGGACAGCGGGTGCGCCTCCCGGTACGCGCCGAGCTCGTCCTCGTCCAGCTCCACCCGCGCCGCCCCGTCGGGGCTCACGCGCGCGCGTACGGACCGGCGCCAGGACGCCGCCACCAGTGGGCGCGCCTCCCGGAAGGGCCGGTCGGCGTCCGTACTCCTGTCGTCGGCACCCGTGGTGGGTCGGTCGGCGTCCGTACCGCCGCCGTCGACGTCCCTGCCCCCGTCGTTGACGGCTCTGCTCCCGCCGTCGACGACCCTGCTCCCGTCGTCGACGACCGTGGAGTGCCGGTCGACGGCCGTGGCCCGGCGCGTTGCCCTGCTCCGGTCGGTGCCCCCGCGCCGCCGTCCGGCCTCCTCGTCCCGTTCCGTCCGTGGCTCCGCGGCCACCCACGCATCGCTCAACTCGGCCTCCTCGTCGAGGTCGTCCCGGCCCGTCGCGGCCATCGTGGTGCGCCCGACGGCCGCCGACAAGCTCCCTCGCACCTCGGCATATGCACCCTGTCCGGGAGCGGCCCCCGGCCCCTCACGTAGAGTGGTGCCCGGGCCGTGACTGGCGCTTGAGGTGGATCACCACCGGGGAGCGGCCCGGCGGAGCGTGCCCCCTGCGGCGCGACCGTGCCGATGCCGTGCGCCTGGGCGAACCACCGGTCAGAGACGACGCCCAGGAGCAGCCATGTCCACCAGCACCGCCATCCTCATGGACGGTACGGCCCTCGCCCGCCGCACGGTCGAGGAGACCGCCGCCCGCGCCGCCGAGATCACCCGCCGCACCGGCGTCACCCCGTGCCTCGCGACCGTCCTGGTCGGCGCGGACCCGGCCTCCGTCACGTACGTGAAGATGAAGCAGAACCGCTGCGCGAAGGCCGGAATCCGCTCCAAGCACGTCGAGCTGCCCGCGGAGACGGCCACCGAGGAGCTCGTCGCCGCCATCACCGCCCTGTCCGAGGACCCCGAGGTCCACGGCATCCTGCTCCAGCACCCGGCCGGCCCGCACATCGACGAGCGCGCCGCCTTCGAGGCCATCGCCCCCGAGAAGGACGTCGACGGCGTCACCATGGCCTCCTTCGCCGCCATGGGCTTCGGCCTGCCCGGCTTCGTCTCCTGCACGCCCGGCGGCATCATGCGCCTCCTCGACGCGTACGACGTCCAGCTCAGCGGCAAGCGCGCGGTCGTCGTCGGCCGCAGCGCGATCCTGGGCAAGCCGGCCGGCCTGCTCCTCCTCGGCCGCGACGCCACCGTCACCTACTGCCACTCCCGCACCGAGGACCTCTCCTCGATCGTCCGCGAGGCCGACGTCCTCGTCGCCGCCGTCGGCAAGCCGAACTTCATCAAGGGCGAGGACATCAAGCCGGGCGCCGTCGTCATCGACGCCGGTTACAACCCGGGCAACGTCGGCGACGTCGACTTCGCGTCGGCCGCCGAGCGTGCCTCCCTCATCACCCCGGTCCCCGGCGGTGTCGGCCCCATGACCATCGCCGTGCTCCTCGCCCAGACGGTCGAGGGCGCGGAGCGCCAGCTCGGTCTGTAGCCGACGGTGACCGGGCGGCGGCGTTGACGGGGGAGCGGCGGTGGCGCGGGCGCTTCGCGACCGACCCGCTCGTCGCCAAGCCCCCTGCCACAGGTGGCGGGTCCGCCTGGTCCACCTGTCTCGTGCGGCTCGGCGCGGCCCGGCCGGGGCCGGAGGCGCGGCGCGCTCGGTGGTTCGGTGTGCCCCTCCTGCCTCTCCTCGCGGCAGCCCTCGTGGCCGGCGCCTTCCTGACCGCCCGAAGCGGGGTGGAAGGTGGCGGACTCGCCGACGGCCGGCCGGGCGGGGACCCGATCGGCGCGCCGGCGCCCGTCGTCACCGGCGGGACCGGTCCGACCACCGGGAGGGCCGACACGCCGAGCCCGGCCACGCCCCCGCACTCCCCGGCCGCGGGCGGCACGCCGACGCTAACGGCGCCCGAGGACCGCTCGGGGCACCCGCAGGCCCGTACGTCCGTGGAGCCGTCTCCGTCCGGGGCCCCCGCACCCGCGAACGGCAGGCGTTCGACGGGTGCCACCCCCTCCGGTCGCCCGACGGGCGACCCAGCCGCCGAGCGGTCCGTCTCCTACGAGGCACTGCGCGTCGGCGACTGCTTCGACATCGACCGCGACGCGCCCGGCACCGCCCTCCGGCGGCGCTGCGACACGCCGCACCACGCCGAACTCGTCGCCCGGCCCCGCCTGGTCGGCTCCTACGCCACCGAGCGGGCGGTACGCGACGCTGCCACCGTGCTCTGCCGCGAACCGCTTCGGCTCAAGGCCGCCCGGCAGCCGCTCGGCACGCGATGGACGACCTTCGTCCAGTACCCGTACCTGACGAGTCATCTCCTCGGCGCGGACAGAGCCGCCTGCAGCCTGGCCGTCCTCGGCGGCAGGCTCACCCACCGGCTCCAGTAACACCGGCGGCGAACGCCGTCGCCAGGGCCGCCGCCGGGTCCCGGTCCGCCGGACCGGCCGGGGACCAGCGCGCCCCGGCCTTCAGATACGGCCACCAGCGCCCGTCCTCGCCGAGCCGCAGTTGAGCCTCCGTGCCCACGGCCGTCCACCGCGCGCCGCCCGCACGCCGCAACGCCGGCCGGTCGTCGTCCGCCCAGGCCTCGGCGAGCCTGGCTCCGGCCCGTTCCAGCGCCTCGGCGTCCGGCGTCCACTCCTCGTCCAGTACGGCGAGGGCGGCCGCGCCGCCGAACCGCCACGCGCGCGTGGCCAGGTCCAGCTCAGCCCGCGACCTGCCCGAACCGGCGGCGAGCCGCGCGGCGATCCACGGAACGGGAACGCCCGCCGTGAGCCGTACCGCGTCCTGAGCGACCGTCGGACGGTCCCCGGCCGGGACCGTCGCGTCCCCACCGCCGAGGAGCGCGCCGAGCAGCCGCTGCGCGCGTGCCGCCGCGTCCGCCGCGAGGAACTCGAGGGCCGCCGGGTCGACCCCCGGCTCCGGCGGGGTGTCCGTGTCCAGGGACGGCGACCGTCCGGGCGCGGCCGGGACGACCGGCGGAGCGGGCAGCGGGGGTACGAGGAACCCCGCCGCGAACGCCTCCTCGGCCGACACGCCGGGCATCCCGCCGACCTCTCCGGGCGCGCCGGCCTCCTCCTCGCCGCGCGCGGACGGTGAGGAGGCCCGTGCGGCGCTGCGTGCCTGCAGCTGTTCCAGGAGGGTGCGCTCGCCGCGCCCCCGCATCAGGAGCAGGACGAACGGGTCCTCGTCGAGCAGGCGGGCGACCTGGTAACAGAGCGCCGTCGTGTGCGGGCAGTGGTCCCAGGCCCCGCAGCCGCACTCCGCCTCCAGGTCCCCGATGCCCGGCAGCAGGTCGAGCCCGGCCGCCGCCGCGTCCTCCACCAGGTGCGGCGGCATCTCGCGGTCGAGGAGCGCGGCGATGTGGCCCGCACTGTCCACCGCGAGGTCGAGGAGCAGTTCCCACTGCTCCTCCGAGAACTCGCGCACCAGCACGTCGCTGCGGTTCGCCGTGCCGTCACGGTCCTTGACCATCGCCGTGATCCGGCCGGGCCGTACCGAGACGGCGCCCACCGCCCCCGCGCGCGCGTGCCGGCGTCCCGCCTTGAGCTGCTGCAGGTCCAGCGCGCTGTCCTCCAGGGCCTTCACCCACGCCCGTCCCCACCAGGTGCGGGTGAACCCGCCGCCGTGCGCCGGCGGCAGCGCCTCGAACGTCCGCTCGTCGTCCCCGTACCCGTGGGCGGGGCCGCGCCCCACTCCGTACCCGCTCATCGTCCGTCCCCTCGCAGTCGCACCAGCTCCGCCAGTTCGGCATCGGTCAGTTCGGTCAGCTCCGGCGGGGCGTCCCCGCCGGTTCCCAGGACGGTGTCCGCCAGCTCTCGCTTGCGGTCGAGCATCGCGGCGATCCGGTCCTCGATCGTGCCCTCGGCGATCAGTCGGTGCACCTGCACCGGCCGGTCCTGCCCGATGCGGTACGCGCGGTCGGTGGCCTGCGCCTCCACGGCCGGGTTCCACCAGCGGTCGTAGTGCACGACGTGCTCGGCGCGGGTCAGGTTCAGGCCGGTCCCGGCGGCCTTCAGGGACAGGAGGAAGACCGGCACTTCCCCGTTCTGGAAGCGGGCGACCATCGCCTCGCGCTCGGCGACCGGTGTGCCGCCGTGCAGGAACTGCGTCCGCACGCCGCGCGCTTCGAGATGCGCCTCCAGGAGCCGGGCCATCCCCACGTACTGCGTGAAGACCAGGGTGCACGCGCCCTCGGCGATGATCGTGTCGAGGAGTTCGTCGAGGAGCTCCAGCTTGCCCGAGCGGCCGCCGATCCTGGGCCGCTCCTCCTTGAGGTACTGGGCGGGGTGGTTGCAGATCTGCTTGAGGCCCGTCAGGAGCTTCACGACGAGCCCGCGGCGCTCCATGCCGTCGGCCTCGGCGATCGCCGCGAGCGTCTCGCGTACCACCGCCTCGTACAGACCGGCCTGTTCGGGCGTCAGGGAGACGGTCCGGTCGGTCTCGGTCTTCGGCGGCAGCTCGGGGGCGATACCGGGGTCGGACTTGCACCGGCGCAGGAGGAAGGGGCGTACGAGCGCGGCGAGCCGCTCGGCGGCGGCCGGGTCCTGCCCGCCCTCGACGGCGGCGGCGAACCGGGTCCGGAAGGCGCCCAGGCCGCCGAGGAGCCCCGGTGTGGTCCAGTCGAGGATCGCCCACAGTTCGGAGAGGTTGTTCTCCACCGGCGTGCCGGACAGCGCCACGCGCGCGCGTGCACCGATCGTCCGCAGCTGTCGGGCCGTCGCCGAGTACGGGTTCTTGACGTGCTGCGCCTCGTCCGCGACGACGAGCCCCCAGTTCGCGGCGGCGAGCCGCTCGGCGTCCAGCCGCATGGTGCCGTACGTGGTGAGCACGAAGCCGCCGTCGGCGAGGTCCTCCAGGTCACGGGCCGCGCCGTGGAAGCGGCGCACCGGTGTGCCGGGCGCGAACTTCTCGATCTCCCGCTGCCAGTTGCCCATGAGCGAGGTCGGGCAGACGACGAGGGTGGGCCCCGCGGACGACGGGTCGGACTGCCGGTGCAGATGCAGGGCGATGACCGTGATCGTCTTGCCGAGCCCCATGTCGTCGGCGAGACAGCCGCCGAGACCGAGGGAGGTCATCCGGTGGAGCCAGTCGAGTCCGCGCAGCTGGTAGTCGCGCAGGGTCGCGGCGAGCGCCGGGGGCTGCTCGATCTCGGGCCGGCCGCCCTCGGGTTCGGCGAGCCGCTCCCGCAGCCGTTCCAGCCAGCCCGTCGCGGCCACCTCGACCGGGCGCCCGTCGACCTCGGTCGTGCCGGTGAGGACGGCCGCGAGGGCGTCCACCGGAGTGACCTTGCGGTCCTGGTGGGCCTTGGCCCGGCGGACCTCGGCCGGGTCGACGAGGACCCAGCGGTCGCGCAGCCGTACGAGCGGCCGTCCGGCCTCGGCGAGCCGGTCGAGTTCCGCCCGGGTGAGCTCGTGGTCGCCCACGGCGAAGCGCCAGTTGAAGGCGAGCAGGGAGTCCGCGGCGAGGAAGGAGGGCAGCGCGGAGGCGCGGGCGCCATCAGCGGGATCCGAGTCGGCACCGGCTTCGATGCCGTCACGGAGTCCGGAGACCCCGACACCGGTTTCGATGCCGTCACGGAGTCCGGAGCCCCCGGCGCCGACTCCGACGTCGTCCCGGAGTCCGGACGCCCCGGTACCTACGGCTCCCTCCGGGCCGATCACCGCGCGCGCGGTGAGCCGGTCGGCGAGTTCGCGCGGCCAGTGGAGCTGGACGCCCGAGGCCGCGAGGGCCTCGGCCGCCGGGCCCAGGAGCTCTCCGACCTCCTCGTCGGCGAGTTCGACGGTGTCGGGTACGGCCGCCGACAGGAGCGGGGACAGCGGGGGCCAGGCACGCGCGGCACGCCGGAGGGCGAGGAGGGCGTCCATCCGGACCCGGGGGCCGAACGCGGCTCCGGCCCGGCCGGAGCCCGCCCACACCTCCGCCGCGTCCGCGACGAGGGTCGGGTCGGCGACCCCGTGCAGCTGGAGCACCGCCCGGAAGGCGGGAGCCTCGTGTGCTTCCCGGGTGAACCCGGGCAGTTCGAGGCGGAGCGAGAGCCGCACGCCCGCGTCGTGCACCGCCGCCACGTCGGCGGCCCACGCCCGCTGTTCGGGAACGGTCTGCGGCGCGTCGGCCGCGAAGGCCGACCCGCCGGCCGCCAGTGGTGCCGCGGGGGTACGGGGCAGCGTGTCGGCCACCGCGTCGGCGAAGGCGCGCAGTAGCGCCTCGGGTTCGGGCAGCAGCAGCGGCTCGTCGTCGGACAGGGGTACGGCGTGCGCGGCGGGCGGCATCGACGCCGCGAGCGTGCGGAGTTCGTCCAACTCACCGGGGCCGAGCGGTCCGACGCGCCACGCGTCGTGGTCGCCGGGCGTGAGACCGGGCAGCAGCAGGCCACGCGCGACGAGGTCCAGGGCGAAGAGGGATGCGGCACCCCAGAACGCGGTCGCGGGGGAGGCGGAGTCCGAGAAGCGGGCACGGGCGAGGAACGGAAGGGCGTCGCGTACGGACAGGCTTCGGGCTGCGACGGTCATGAGCTGGAGCGAGTCGCCGTCGACGACCGTGATCGTGGTGTCGCCCGGATCGGCGTCGTGAGCGTCCGGCAGGGGTTCGCCGTCCGGTGACCAGAAGGCGACGCGTCCGGCGCGGGGCGGATCGGCGGGAAGGAAGACGGCGGAGTGGCGGAGGAGTTCGGGGGCTTCGGGGACGGGTTCGCGGGCCGGGTCATCTTGTCCGTGCGAGAGCGACAACGCATTCCTCAAATTTGACTACCTGGAGACCGAGTCGCCGAGGATACCCGACGGAATCGATCACCAGACGCATGACCGAGGTGATGCGGGTCACATGACGCGATGGAGGGGGGATCTCCCTACCCCCGTACCCCGGCGCGCCTCAGGTCGTGGACGGGTGGTGACGCCATGGCCCCGGACGATCACGGATCCGTACGTTTTCGGGAGGCGCCCGCGCCTCGTACATCGACCGACCTCTTCGTAGATCGACCGACCGCCTTCGCGTATCGACCGACAGAAACCGGAGCCCACGCCATGTCCCAGGCCACCGTCCTGCCCCCGGCCGCCGCCCCCGTCGCGGCGCCCGCCCGCGCCAGGGGCGGCAGCGAGTTCACCCCGCTCCTGCGGACGGTCAGGGAGCAGGGCCTCCTCGCACACCGCCCCGGCTGGTACGCCCGCGGCATCGTCGTCAACCTCCTCGGCATCGCCGCCGTGGTGGCCGGACTCGACCTGATCGGACCGTCCTGGTGGGCGCTGCTCCTCGCCCTGCCCCTGGCCCTGTTCTCGGCGCGCGCCGCCTTCGTCGGGCACGACGCCGGCCACGCCCAGATCACCGCCGACCGCAGGGTGAGCCGGATCCTCCAGCTCGTCCACGCCAACCTCCTCCTCGGCATGAGCCGGGAGTGGTGGAACGACAAGCACAACCGTCACCACGCCAACCCCAACCACCTCGACAAGGACCCGGACGTCGCCGCCGACATCCTCGTCTTCGCCGAGCACCAGACGACGGGCCGCACGGGCCTGCGCGGGTTCCTCACCCGCCACCAGGCCTGGCTGTTCTTCCCGCTCACCACCCTGGAGGGCATCGCGCTCAAGGTGTACGGGATCCAGGCCCTGCTCGCGGAGGACGGCCCGTGCCGCACCCGGCGCGAGCGGCTCGTCGAAGGCGCCCTCCTCCTGGCCCACTTCGCCGGATACGCGACGCTGCTCCTCACGCTCCTGACGCCCGCCCAGGCCCTCGTCTTCGCCCTCGCCCACCAGATGCATTTCGGCGTGCACCTCGGCATGGCGTTCGCCCCCAACCACAAGGGCATGGACCGGCCGGACGAGCACGCGGACGGCGACAGCTGGGGACATCTGCGCCGACAGGTGCTCACCTCGCGCAACATCCGGGGCGGCGCGCTGACCGACTGGTTCCTCGGCGGGCTCAACTACCAGGTCGAGCACCACCTGTTCCCGAGCATGCCGCGCCCGAACCTCCGACTGGCGCAGCCCGCCGTCAAGGCCCACTGCGCCGCCCTCGGCGTCCCGTACACGGAGACCGGTTTCGTGGACTCGTACCGCCAGGCCCTGGGTCATCTGCACGAGGTGGGCGCGCCGCTGCGTACCCAGGACGCCGAGTAGGGTCGTACCTGAGGCGCGATGTGATCATCGGTCCGGTGGGGGTGGGGAGCCCTGCGCCCCGGCCGGCGGAGAAGGGGAGCTCTCACCATGAGCGGCGGTACCGTCACGACGGTCAGCAGCAACGGCACGTACTCGTTCACCAAGGCCAACCGGGAGGGCATCACCCTGCTCGCCGGGCTCGGCGTGGAGGGCGACGTCCACGCGGGCGTGACCGTGAAGCACCGGTCCCGCGTCGCGCAGGACCCCACCCAGCCCAACCTCCGTCAGGTGCACCTCATCCACGCCGAACTGTTCGACGAGGTCGCCGGCGCCGGCTTCGAGGTCGCCCCCGGCGACCTCGGCGAGAACGTCACGACCCGGGGGATCGACCTCCTCTCCCTGCCCACCGGCACGCTCCTCCACCTCGGCGCTGAGGCCGTCGTCGAGGTCACCGGACTGCGCAACCCCTGCGCGCAGATCGACAACTTCCGGCACGGCCTGCTCAAGCAGGTCATCGGGCGTGACGAACGCGGTGAGATCGTGCGCAAGGCGGGCATCATGGGTGTCGTTCTCACCGGCGGGGAGGTGCGGCCCGGCGACCCGATCCGGGCCGAGCTGCCGGCCGAGCCGCACCGCCCGCTGGAGAGGGTCTGAGCCGCCGCGAGGGCCGGCTCACCCGTCCAGGGCGCAGGAGTTGACCACGTCACCGCTCGCGGGCCGCGCGATCGTGCGGTCCGCGGGCGGCGCCGTACCCTCCTCGACCCAGCGCGTCAGGGCGTCGAACGCGGAGCGGTAGCAGGGCAGGATCGGCCGCAGGCGGTCCGGATACGTGTCGTACAGGCCGTCCGTGTGCGTCCCGTCCTGCACCGTGTAGTAGCGGTGCAGCCCGCCCCGGCCCCGGGCGTCGATCATCCGGTCGTACACGTCGGAGTCCGTGGCGATCGGCAACAGGGTGTCGAGATCGCCGTGGAGCGTGATGAGCGGCTTGCCGATCCTTCCGGTCAGCGCGACCTTCGCGACCGCGCGGTGCACGGACGCCGGCCGGGAGGCGTAGTCGTAGCCGGCGTCCGAGGCGCACGGCGCGAAGATCTGCTCCACGGTCCCGCCGGCCGTGGAGCCGGGGCAGTCCGGGTCGTACGCCGGGTCGAACTCGGCCCGGAACAGCTTCTGCGTCAGGCCCCAGTAGGCCTTCTCGTGGTACGGCCACAGGAAACGCGAGCCGGGAGCGAAGCCCGCCGCGATCAGGTCCTCGTCGGTGGCCAGACCCTGGGTCCTGGCCACCGTCACCGGCAGGCTCGTGAGGAGGTTGGGGCCGCGGGTCGTCCACAGCACGCCCTCCCAGTCCACCCCGCCGTCGTACAGCTCGGGCCGGTTCTCCAGCTGCCAGCGCGTGAGATAACCGGCGTTGGAGATGCCGGTCATGTACGTGCGCTCCGGCGCGTGGCCGTAGCGCTGCCGTACGACCTTCTTGGCGGCCCGGGTCAGCTCGGTCACGCGGTGGTTCCACTCGGCGACCGCGTCGCCCGGCTCCTTCCCGTCGGTGAAGAAGTCCGGGCCGGTGTTGCCCTTGTCGGTGGCGGCGTAGGCGAAGCCCCGGGCGAGCACCTGGTCGGAGATCAGCGCGTCCGTGGAGTACTGTCGCCGGCTGCCGGGAGAGCCGGTGACGACGAGCCCGCCGTTCCAGTGGTCGGGCAGCCGGATGACGAACTGCGCGTCATGGGCCCAGCCGTGGGTGGTGTTCAGACGGGAGTCGTCGGGGAAGTAGCCGTCGATCTGGACACCGGGGACTCCCGAGGGGTTCCGGGTCGCCTTCGCCGCGAGTCCGGCCTGGTCCGCAAGGTCGGTGTACGGGGTGCCGCCGAGCCCGGTGGTCGTCAGGTCGTCCAGACAGACGGACTGCTGGCGCTCGGCGCCGGGCACCTGGACCCGGTCCTGGCGGGCGCAGTGCGCGGCGGCCGGAGCACCGGCCCCGGCGGGGCTCGCGCTGGTCGGTGCCTTCGCCCCGGCGGGACTCGTGGTGGTCGGTGCCTTCGCCCCGGCGGGGCTCGCGGGGGCGAGGACGGTGAGCCCGGTGAGGAGCGCGGCGAACACGGGGACGCCTGGGAACAGGCGCATGAGAGCCTCCGGTGGGACGACGTGAAAGGGGTGCGGCGCCACATCGTGCGGCGCGCCCCGGCCACCGGGCCATGGCTCGAAACCACACCTCCGTCCTTCGCCCTATGGGGAGTCGAGACAGGGTGTGACGGACGGAGGTCCTCAGGACGGGCGTACGGCCATCGCGTCGAGTGCTTCGAGGAGGGCGGGCAGATGCGGCCCCCGTGTCACGGGCAGCACCTCGCGAGGCAGGTCGTCGAGGAGGACGAACGCCATGTCGTCGGCCTTGGCCACGAGCGACCAACCGGGACCGTCGGCACGCAGCATCCCGGCGGCCGATCGCACCCGGCCGACCGGCGGAGGCTCCTCCAGGTAGCCGCGCAGCTCGTGCAGGGCCCTCCTGACGCCGGAGTACGGGTCGGAGGGTGCGCCACCGGGGGCCGGGGCCGGGGGCTGCGCCTGCGGCGCGGGCGCCTTCGGGCCGTCGGTGCGCGACGTTCCCGCGGCGGGGGCCGCCGTCGGCTGTCCCTCCGCGCCCTCGTCGCCCACCCTGGCCCGCCACACGTCCCACTGGAGCGCCACCTCGTCGGCCCCCAGCCGGCGCTGAACCGGTCCCCACTCCTCGCCGGAGGGCGGGGTCAGCGGCGCGGGATCACCTTCCTCGGGCTCCGGGTCGTGCGGGGCCGGGACGCCGGGGGCGACGGTCGCCACCGGGAGCGGCCAGCCCGGCAGCCCGGCCACCACGGAACGCTCGTCGGGGGACAGGTCGTAGGCCATGCCGCAGTCCCAGGAGGAGATGGCCACCGCGACGAGCGACACGTCGTCGACGACGACCGTCCAGCGGGCCCCGAGACCGTCCTGGCCGAACACGAGCCCGTACCCGTCGGCGTACGGCTGCACGCCCAGCGCGGCGCAGGCCGCCGGGTAGTCGTCCCCGAGCACGCTCGGGAAGTTCCCGGGCGTCAGCAGTGCCGCGGTCAGCACAAAGAGCGCGTCGGCGTCGGCCTCGGCGATCGGGTCCGTCCCAGCCACGGCGTCCTCCCCATCTGGTCGTCGGCGCACCTTAACCAGTGGGTAACCCGCGCGTCGAGGGTCTCCGCCCCGGAACCTCGCCTCTTCGGGGAATGCCCGTCACGCTTCGCCGGACTGCCGGGCCGGTGACTGGTCGCTGAGGCCGAGCAGCTGGCGGGCCACGCTGCTCGGGGACTGGTTCCGTTCCTGGGCGAGGGCGATCAGGGCGCGGCAGGCCAGTTCGTTCACGCCGAACGACAGCATGCCGGGGGAGACCCGGCTCGCGGCCTCCTCCGCCCTGGCCGGATCGTCCTCGGCACAGGCGGCCACGTACGCGGCCGCCGCCTCGAAGAGGTTGTGCCCCTGTCGAGGGCGTGGTGGTGCCGGCGCGGCGGCTTCGGGGGCCTTGCGGCCGGAGGGGAGGAGTCTGCGGAGTCTTTCGGGAAGGAGTGCCACGGCCCGCCGCCTTTCCCGGGCACGACTGCCCGGCATGTCCACGGTAGACAGTGAAGTGCCGGTAAAGAAGGGGGCGTTGGTATCAAGCCTCGCGGACCGCGAGGGCCAGGTAGCGCGCGTCCTCGTCGACGTAGCTGACGAGCCGCCAGTCGGCCTCGGCGAGAAGGGGACGCAGTCGGGGTTCGGCGCGCAGGTCGTCCGGCGTGATCTGCCGGCCGTGGCGGGCGGCGAGGGCGGCGCGCCCGATCGGGTGGAAGAGGGCGAGGCGCCCTCCGGGCCGTACGACCCGGGCGAGTTCCCGCAGACCGGCGACGGGGTCCGCGAGGTGCGAGATGAGCCCGGCTCCGAACACGGCGTCGAGCGCGCCGTCGCGTACGGGAAGCCGGCCGACATCGGCGAGCAGCAGTGTCCCGCCGTCCTCGCCGCCGCGTCCGGCGTCGACGGCCCGCTCGATCATCTCGGGGGTGAGATCGGCGCCGATGACCGTACCGGAGGGGCCGACGGCGGCGCGGAGCGGCGGAAGCGCCCGGCCGGTCCCGCAGCCGGCGTCGAGCACGGCGTCGCCGGGGCGCAGGCCGAGCTCACCCACGGCCGCGGCGTACGCGGGGCCGTCGTCCGGGAAGCGGCTGTCCCAGGCGGCCGCGCGGGCGCCGAAGAACTCTCGTACCTGTGTGGGGTCGTCACTCATGCGTTCATGATCCCGCACGATTCGACACTCGGAGGGGTGAACGTTCTGTGTGTCCGTTCGAGTCCGGTCTGATCGTTCGGGATCATCTCTCTGTCATATTCCAACAGGTTTCGAAATGCGCCCCCGGTGCGCCCCCCGTTGCGCACTAGCGTCCCTGAGCCATGGGACACCTGGACCACGCCACCTTCGGCTGGCTGACACCCGTGCTGTCGTACGCGATGGCCTGCATCGGCGCCGCCCTCGGGCTGCGCTGCACCGTACGAGCGCTCGACGCGACCGGCCGGTCACGGCGCAACTGGCTGCTCACCGCCGCCTCCGCGATCGGCACCGGGATCTGGACGATGCACTTCGTGGCCATGCTCGGGTTCGGCGTGACGGGCACCGACATCCGCTACGACGTTCCGCTCACCCTCCTCAGCCTCGTCATGGCGATGGCCGTCGTCGGGGTCGGCGTCTTCGCCGTCGGCTACGGACGCGACCGGGTCCGTTCGCTCCTGATCGGGGGGCTGACCACGGGCGTCGGCGTGGCGAGCATGCACTACCTGGGCATGGCCGCACTCCGGCTCCACGGCCAGGTGCGGTACGACCCGCTCCTCGTCGGACTCTCCGTGCTGATCGCCGTCATCGCCGCCACAGCGGCTCTCTGGGCGGCGCTCAACATCCACGCGCCCGTGGCCGTGGCCGTCGCCTCGCTCGTGATGGGCGCGGCCGTCACCAGCATGCACTACACGGGCATGCTCGCCGTGCGGATCGAGGTCGTCCCCTCCGGCGCGCCCCTCCCGGGAGCCATGCTCATGCAGTTCATCTTCCCCCTCGCCGTCGGCCTCGGCTCGTACCTGTTCATCACCTCCGCCTTCGTCGCCCTCACCCCGACAGCCAGTGAACGCGCCGCGTACGCCTCGGCCGGACGCCTCGCCGAACCGGACGAGCGCGCGGTCGACGTCGCACCGCCCGGCTTCCGCACCGCGGGGGCGAGCGGCACACCCACGACCTGACCCGTCCTCCCGACGTACGCCACGCCATGCCACACCGCACCAGAGACCGACGCAGCCGGAACGAGGAGGCCATGCGAACTCCCCGCAAGACCAAGGGCGCCGACGCGGCCACGCCGCCGACGGCGGCCGCGCGCGGGCGGCGCGCTCACGCCGGCCCGCCCGCCGACGAGCCGGGGGAGCGGACCCCCGCGGCCCACGGGGCACGACCCCTGACCCCGGAGGCCTCCTCGACCGCAGGGCACGGGGCACGACCTCGGAT
The DNA here is from genome assembly GCF_055602235.1 of Streptomyces sp. NPDC037410. Lineage (NCBI taxonomy): Bacteria > Bacillati > Actinomycetota > Actinomycetes > Kitasatosporales > Streptomycetaceae > Streptomyces > Streptomyces sp. NPDC037410. The sequence continues at coordinate 125,702 of NZ_JBVJWR010000003.1, forward strand.
CGCCGAGGCCGCTTCGGCCACCGAGTACACGGCACGGCTCCGGACTCCGGAGACTCCCCCGACCGGCGGGCACGCGGCACGCAACGAAGCCTCCGACGTGCCGCACGCGCCCGACGCGCGCCCTGCCCGACCCGCGTTCCAAGGGCTGCGCCCGCGCTCGGTCCGCGCCAAGATCGTCTCGCTCCTCATGGTGCCGGTCGTCTCGCTCCTCGCTCTGTGGGGCTTGGCCACCGTCAGCACCGCACAGGACGTCGCCCGGCTCCGCCAGCTCCAGCGAGTCGACGCCCAGATCCGCGAGCCCGTGACGGCCGCCCTCACCGCCCTCCAGGACGAACGGCGCGCCGCCGTACGGCAGGTCGCGGCGCCCGGGTCCACCCGGGCCGCCGAGCTCAAGGACCGCATCCGCCGGACGGACGAGGCCGTCGACCGGCTCCGCCTGGACGGCACGCACACCGTCGGCGACACCGGAGACCTGCCGGGCGAGCTCGCCGGCCGGGTGAGCGCGTTCGTCGGCAAGGTCGAGGGGCTCGCCCGGCTCCGCACCGCCGCGGCCGAAGGACGCGCCGACGGGGACCAGGTGTACGAGGCGTACACCGACGCCATCTCCGCCGCCTTCGCCGTCGGTGGCGCCCTCACCGGCATCCAGGGCGCCCAGCAGGGGGCCGACGCGCGCGTACTCCTCGAATTCGGCCGGGCCGGCGAGATGCTGTCCCGCGAGGACGCCCTCCTCACCTCCGCCCACCTCACCGGCCGGCTCAGCGCGGACCGGCTCCGCGACTTCTCCGGTGCCGTCGAGACCCGGCGCACCCTCACCGCCTCGGCCACAGCCGACCTGCCCGCCGCCGCACGCGCCGCCTGGGCCCGGCTTTCCGCCGGCGGCGACCAGACGCGGCTCACCCGGGCGGAGGACCGGGTCGGCGCCGCGAGCCCGGGCCGCCCCGCCGCCCAGGCGGTCACCTCCGCCGAATGGGACGACTCCCTCGCCGCCGTCCGCGGCGGACTCGCCGCGATCGAGACGGACGCGCGCGGCGCGGCCGCCGACCACGCCGATCCGCTCGCCGACGGCGCCCTCACGGCGGGCGGCGCGGCGGTCGCACTCGGCCTCGCCGCCGTCGCCGCCTCGCTCGTCATCTCCGTACGGATCGGGCGCGGCCTCGTCGTCGAGCTCGTCAGCCTCCGCAACACCGCCCTCGGCATCGCGCGCCGCAAACTCCCCGCCGCCATGCGCAGGCTCCGCGCGGGCGAGGAGATCGACGTCCAGGCCGAAGCCCCGCCCGGGCCGGTCTCCCAGGACGAGATCGGCCAGGTCGGCGAAGCCCTCACCACCGTCCACCGCGCGGCCCTCTCCGCCGCCGTCGAACGCGCCGAACTCGCCAGCGGCATCTCCGGGGTCTTCGTCAACCTCGCCCGCCGCAGCCAGGTCCTCGTCCACCGCCAGCTCAACCTCCTGGACAGCATGGAACGGCGCGCCGACGACCCCAACGAACTCGGCGACCTCTTCCGGCTCGACCACCTCACCACCCGCATGCGGCGCCACGCGGAGAGTCTGATCATCCTCTCCGGAGCCGCCCCGGGGCGCGCCTGGCGCATGCCCGTCCCCCTCACCAACGTCGTCCGCGCCGCCGTCTCCGAGATCGAGGACTACGCGCGCGTGGAGGTGCGCCGGCTCCCCGAGACGGCCGTCGTCGGCGGAGCCGTCGCCGACCTCACCCACCTCCTGGCCGAACTCATCGAGAACGCCGCCCAGTTCTCCCCGCCCCACACCAAGGTCCGGGTCAGCGGCGAACCCGTCGGAAACGGCTACGCCCTGGAGATCGAGGACCGGGGGCTCGGCATGGGCGGGGAGACCCTTGCCGAGGCGAACGCCCGCATCGCCCAGTCCGAGGCCCTCGACCTCTTCGACAGCGACCGGCTCGGCCTGTTCGTGGTCAGCCGCCTCTCCTCCCGCCACGACATCAAGGTCCATCTGAGGACGTCCCCCTACGGCGGTACGACCGCCGTCGTCCTGCTCCCGACCGACCTGCTCCAGGGCGCCCTGCCACCCGGCCGCGGCACATCGGAGAGCGATTCCGGCACGCCGCACGCCGGAACCCCGCGCGCGGGGGACCCCCGTACCCACGCGTCGGGCGTCGACGGACCGAGGAACGACTTCCGTGCCGAAGAGGCCCCGCACGCCGACAACCAGCGCGCCGCGCGGGAGCGCGAGGAGGCGCACCGCGCCGAAGCCCGCCGCTTCGGCCGACCCCAGGTCGCGCGGCCCGCCCCGGCCGCGCCGCCCATTCCGGCGAGCCCTGCGCTGCCCGGGATTCCCGCCCCGACCGTCCCGTCCGTTCCGTCCGTCCCGTCCGGACACCGCGCCGCCCCGCAGCCGCCGGCGCGCCCCGGGAACCTGCCCCGGCAGGCGGACGGATCGCGGCCCACCGGCCCGCTCCAGCCCCCGCAGGCCGAGCCTCCGCAGGTCGGGCGCCCGCAGCCGTCGGCCCGCCCGACCGCCGTGCCCGCCCTCGCGGCGCGCCCGGAGCCGGGAGCGGCACCGGGAGCAGCGCCGGGAGTCATGCCCAGAGCCGTACCGGGACCCGGCTCCGCGGACGTCACCGAACTGCGCCGCCGCAGTCCCTCCGTACCCACGCCCGCGCGTGAGCAGCCGCCGGGCGAGCCGGCCGACCGAGCCGGTTCCGAAGGCGAACTGCCGCGTCGCATACGGCAGGCGAGTCTCGTTCCGCAGTTGCGCGAGGCACCGGACCCGACGCCGGCGGCCGTTCCCGCCGCACCCGGCACGGACGCGCCCACCCCGGAACAGGCCCGGGACCGCATGGCGGCGTACCGGGACGGCTGGCAGCGGGGCGGCGGCGCGGCCCCGGGCACCAGACGCCCCCTCGGCACGGGCTTCGGAACCGACACGGGCCACGACCCCGGCCACGGCACCGCACCTCACGACCCTCGCTCCGAAGGAGACGACGCATGATCGACCACGAGCGGATCTCGCACCACCGGTCCGGCGAACTGGACTGGCTCCTCGACGACCTCGTCATGCGGGTCCGCGACGTCCGCCACACCGTGGTGCTCTCGAACGACGGTCTCGCGGTCGGCGCCTCCAACGGGCTCAGCCGTGAGGACGCCGAGCACCTGGCCGCCATAGCCTCCGGCTTCCACAGCCTCGCCAAGGGCGCCGGACGCCAGTTCCACACCGGCGGAGTGCGCCAGACGATGGTCGAGATGGACGACGGCTTCCTCTTCGTCGCCGCGGCGGGAGACGGCTCCTGCCTCGCCGTCCTCAGCTCCGTGAGCGCCGACATCGGCCTCATCGCCTACGAGATGGCCCGCCTCGTGAAGCGCGTCGGCGAGCACCTGCACACCCCGCCGCGCCTCACGGTGACCCCGCCGGCCGCCGGCTGACCCGGAGAGACCCATGAACGACGACAGCACCGGCGGCGGCCCGTCCGTGCCGGGCAGTCAGTGGTACGACGCCGACGCGGGACCGCTCGTCCGTCCGTACGCGATGACCGGCGGACGGACCAAGCCGGGTCCCAGCAACGTACGGTTCGACCTCATCGCCCTCGTCGTCGTCGACGACGAGCCGCCCGGACCGGCCGAGGAGGCGCTCCTCGGCCCCGAGCACCGGTCCCTGCTCACCCTGTGCCGGGCCGAGACCCAGTCGGTGGCCGAACTCGCCGCCGACGCCGACCTGCCCGTCGGCGTCGTCCGGGTCCTCCTCGGCGACCTCCTCGAATCCGGCTTCGTGCGCGTCAGCCGGCCCGTCCCGCCCGCACAGCTCCCCGACGAAAGAATCCTGAGGGAAGTAATCGATGGCCTACGAGCGCTCTGAGAGCACCGGCGCGGGCGACGGCGCGGACACCTCCGCCCTCGCCCTGAAGATCCTGGTCGCCGGCGGATTCGGCGTGGGCAAGACCACCCTCGTCGGCGCGGTCAGCGAGATCCGGCCCCTGCGGACGGAGGAACAGCTCAGCAGGGCCGGCGAACTGGTCGACGACACCGGGGGCGTCGACCAGAAGACCACCACGACCGTCGCCATGGACTTCGGCCGCATCACGATCCGCTCCGGGCTTTCGCTCTACCTCTTCGGCACGCCCGGCCAGGACCGGTTCTGGTTCCTCTGGGACGAGCTGTCCCAGGGGGCCCTCGGGGCCGTCGTCCTCGCCGACACGCGACGCCTGGAGGACTGCTTCCCGGCGGTCGACTACTTCGAGCACCGGAAGATCCCGTTCGTGGTCGCGGTCAACTGCTTCACGGGCGCGCGTACGTACGGGGCGCACGACGTCTCCCGGGCGCTCGACCTGGACCGGGGCACGCCCGTCGTCCTGTGCGACGCGCGCGACCGCGATTCGGGGAAGGAAGTACTGATCCGCCTGGTCGAGTACGCCGGCCGGATGCACACCGCCCGCCTCCTGAACACGGTCAGTTGAAGGGGAGTCGGGGGACGGGCCGGGGAGGGCGTGCCGGGGCCGGGGCCGGCGCTTCCCGTCCTGCGGCACGCGCGGGCGTGGTGCGGTGCTTGCCCTGTCCACGACAGTGCGTAAGGCTTGCGGCGATACGCGGACCACGACGGCACGGACCACGAGGGCCTTGAGGACCACCAGGGTCCGGCCCGGGCGGGACGCACCGGCTAGGGGGAGGAACACTGATGGCCCTGGACAAGGAACTGGACTGGCTCCTGGACGACCTGACGCAGCGGGTCGGACACATACGGCACGCGCTGGTGCTGTCGAACGACGGCCTGGTGACGGGCGCGAGCAGCGGACTCGTCCGTGAGGACGCCGAGCACCTCGCGGCCGTCTCCTCCGGCCTGCACAGCCTGGCGAGGGGCTCGGGCCGGCATTTCCAGGCGGGCAGGGCGCGGCAGACGATGGTGGAGTTCGATGACGCGCTGCTCTTCGTGACGGCGGCGGGCGAAGGCAGCTGCCTGTGTGTCCTCAGCGCGGCGGAGGCGGACGTCGGCCAGGTCGCCTACGAGATGACGCTGCTGGTCAACCGGGTCGGCGAGCACCTGGGCGTGGCGGCGCGACAGCCCGGGATCCCGGGCGGCGGAGTGCTCTGACACTCCTGCCGGGAGGACTGCTCTGACACTGCTGCCGGGACGGTTGTCCACAGGCCGTTGTCCACAGGTCGTGCCGATGTCGTCACTCTACGTTACGGTTTTCTTCGTGGGTCCGAGAGGCCCGCGATCGGGAGAGAACACGGACGCAGGGGGAGGGCCGCGGTATGACGGTGGACGAAGGTGCGCGCACGGTGACACCGGGGCGGGCCGCACAGGAACTGGAACTGAGGCGCGACGAGTTCCGACTCGCCGCCCAGCTCGGCCTGGTGAGGACGGTGCCGAGCGGCGGCGGAGGACGGCAGCGGGTCGAGCAGGGCGAGCTCGACCGCCTCAGGGGCGCCCCGGACTTCCCCGTCGGCCTGCGCGAGCGGGTGCGCGCGGTCGGCACGGCGGAGGCAGCCGCCCTGCTCGGGATCACCGCCGACCGGTTCACGCGGCTCGCCCGCACGGGCCACGTCAGTCCGGTGCGGTTCTCGCTGAACCGCTACCGGGCTGTGGTGTGGCTGTACCTGGCGCAGGAGGTCGCCGAGTTCGGCCTCTCCTGTCCGGCCCTGCTGACAGGACGGCTGCCGCTCGAGGTCCGCGAGCGTCTTGCCGCGCACGAGGACCTGCGGGCCAGGAACTGGCGGGCGCGGCGGCTTGCCCTGCTGCTCCGCGGGACCGAGGACCCATGGGCGCGGGCCGCCGCCATCGCCTCCCTGCTCGACCCCGTCCAGGTGGCCGAGGTCGTCGACGATCCCTACGAACGCACCCACCTCGACCGGCTGCGGCCACCTCCGCCGCCCGGGATGCCGATGCCGCCGGTCGCGCGCGAGATCGCCGAACGGCTCACGCGGGCCGACGACCCGGACGAGATCCTCTGGCACCGACTGAGCCTGGCCATGGCCCTGGACGAGGCCCGCGCGGAGCGGCAGGCGCCTCATCCAGGGGAGATGCGTGGGGGTGAGGTCGGTGAGCCGGTGATGACGGTGCCGGTTACGAGGAGGGAGCTTCCGCCGGCGGGGGTTGCGGCGGTGAGGGTTCCGGCGATGGAGGTTCCGGCGGTGGAGCTTCCCGTGGTGGAGGCCCCGGGGGTGGAGCTTCCGGTGGTGGAGGTTCCGGCGGTGGAGGCCCCGGTGGTGGAGCTTCCCGCGGTGGAGGTTCCCGTATGGGAGGTTCCCGTGGTGTCGGTTCCCGAGGCTCGGTCCGGGGTGATCGATCGTCCGCCGGGCCGTCCCGCGCGGGCGAGGTTCCTGGAGCGTTTCCGGCGGGGGAAAGCGGCGGGCGTGGGGCGTCCCCGGCGGCGGAGGCGTCCGGTGGCCTGGCCCTGACCGGGCGGCGCCCTGGCATGCGGTCGGGGCGACGGGCGGAGAGGATGGGCCCATGCTGCTGGCGCGAGTCGCGGAAGTGTCCCGGGAGGTCGCCGCCGCCTCGGCGCGCTCGCGCAAGATCGCACTGCTGGCCGAGCTGTTCGCCGAGGCGGGGTCCGACGAGAGTCCGCTCGTCATCGCCTATCTGTCCGGGCGGCTGCCGCAGGGGCGGATCGGGGTCGGGTGGAGCATCCTCAAGGACGTCGTCCCGCCGGCTGTTCCGCCCGCCGAGCGGCCCGCCCTCACCCTCGGGCAGGTCGACGAGACGATGACGGAGCTCGCCGCCGTGTCCGGAGCGGGAGCGCGCGCCGAGCGCATCAGGCTCGTGCGCCGGCTGATCTCCGCCGCGACCCCTGGCGAACAGGAACTGCTGGTGCGGTTGCTGGCGGGTGAGGTGCGGCAGGGTGCCCTGGACGCGGTCGCCCTGGAGGGTGTCGCGCGGGCCGCCGGGGTGCCCGCGACCGACCTGCGGCGTGCCGTGATGCTCGAAGGCTCGCTGCCCCCGGTCGCCCAGGCCGTGCTGGCCGAGGGGGAGTCCGCGCTCGACCGGTTCACCCTGCGGGTCGGCAGCCCCGTGCAGCCGATGCTCGCGCACACCGCGAGCTCCGTCGCCGAGGCGATCGCGGGTCTGGGGGCGTGCGCCGTCGAGGAGAAGCTCGACGGGATCCGCGTCCAGGTGCATCGGCGCGGCGAGGACGTCCGGGTGTACACGCGGTCGCTCGACGAGATCACCGGCCGGCTCCCCGAGGTGGTCGCGACCGCCCGCGCGGTCGACGCCGACGCCTTCATCCTGGACGGTGAGGTGATCGCCCTCGACCCGGAGACCGGCCGCCCCGTGTCCTTCCAGTCGATCGCCGCCCGGGTCGGCTCCCGGGCCGACGTGGCCGGGGCGCGGGCCGCGCTTCCCCTCACGCCGGTCTTCTTCGACGTCCTCGCGGTGGCGGGTGACGGGCTGATCGACCGGCCGGGCCTGGAGCGGCACGCCGTCCTGGCCCGGCTCCTGCCGGAGGCCCAGCGGGTGCGCCGTACCGTCGTCACCGATCCGGCCGACGCCGCGCAGACCGAGGCCGCTGAGCGGTTCTACGCGGACACGCTGGCCCGGGGCCACGAGGGCGTGCTCGTGAAGGCGCTGGAGGCGCCCTACGTGGCCGGCCGCAGGGGACGGACCTGGCTGAAGGTGAAACCCGTCCACACCGTCGACCTCGTCGTGCTCGCCGTGGAGCGGGGTCACGGTCGCAGGACCGGGCTGCTGTCCAACCTCCACCTCGGCGCGCGTACCGCGGACGGCGGCTTCGTCATGCTCGGCAAGACCTTCAAGGGGCTCACGGACGAGATGCTGCGCTGGCAGACCGAGCGGCTCCGTGAACTCGCCGTGTCGGACGACGGGTTCACCGTGCGGGTGCGGCCCGAGCTCGTCGTGGAGATCGCGTACGACGGGCTCCAGGCCTCGACGCGCTATCCGGCGGGCGTCACGCTCCGCTTCGCCCGGGTCGTACGGCACCGGCCCGACAAGCGGGCCGCGGAGGCCGACGCGGTGGAGCGCGTCATCGAAGGCCGCTGACGGCGGCCGACGTCGACGGGCCTCGCGGGGCGGCCTGCCGCGAGGGATGCTGGAGACGTGGCACGACGAGCGTCCGGCACGAGGCGTGCGTGGCACCACGAGCGGCCGGCGGGCCGCGAGGAGATGAGCGACGTGTACGACTTGCACATCGACACCGACGTCACCGTGCAGCTCAGCGACTGCTGCAAGGAGGACGCCCAGGCCGTGTTCGACGTCCTCGACCGGGTCTACCAGCTGGAGGACATGACGACACCGAGTCCGCAGATGGCCACGGGACCGGCTCCCACCGTCTGGACCGCCACGTTCGACACGGCCGACGGACGGCACGAGGAGGTGGCCCCCACCCACCTGTCCGCCCCGGTCGGAGCCACGCTCACCGGCGGCTACCACGCCGTCGACGAGGTCGAGAAGGTGCTCGCCACGGGATTCGACATCCAGTCGATGCAGTCCGTCTCCGGTGACCAGGAGACCGAGGCCCGGCTACTGCTCGCGTCCCGCTGAGCGGGGCGTGTGAAGGCTCCGGGTGGCGCGGACGGGCGCCACCCGGGGTTTCGGCGTGCCCGTGATCTTCCGAACGGCCGATGCGTCGGCCTGCATCGCCTTACCGGCCGATGCGTCGGCCTGCATCGCCTTACCGGCCGATGCGTCGGCCTGCATCGCCTTACCGGCCGATGCGTCGGCCTGCATCGCCTTACCGGTCGATGCACCGGCCCGCGTCGCCTGAACGGTCGGCGGACCCCGCCGTTCTCCCCGGTATACACCATGTGTAGAGTGCCTTCCGGTCGTGATCACCGCCCTGACCAGCGGTGACGGCCGCACCGAAGACGAAGACACCACGGGGAAGCGGGTCCACCATGTTCCGAACCAGTCCTGGCCGCCGCAGGACGGTGGGCACCGCCGTGCTCGCCGCGGCCACGCTGATGCTGACGCTCGGAGCCTGCGGCGTCCAGCCGGTCACCCCGCAGGACGCCCGGCAGGAGGCCGGGACGGACGGCAAGGCGGGCGGTGCGGCCCCCCGTGTCGACTGCACGAAGGTCAAGTGTATCGCCCTGACCTTCGACGCGGGGCCGGGTGAGGACACCCCCCACCTCCTCGACGTCCTCAAGGAGAAGCAGGTGCACGCCACCTTCTTCCTCCTCGGCAGCAAGCACGTCGACCGCTATCCCGACGTGGTCAAGCGCATCTCCGACGAGGGCCACGAGGTCGCCAACCACACCTGGTCGCACCGGATCCTGACCGACCTCGACGAGTCCGAGGTCCGCGAGGAGCTGTCACGCACCCAGGACGCCATCGAGAAGATCACCGGCCGGAAGCCCACGCTCATGCGCCCGCCGCAGGGCCGCACCGACGGCACGGTGTCCGACGTCAGCCGGGAGCTCGGGCTGGCTCAGGTCCTGTGGAGCGTCACGGCCAAGGACTACTCGACCACCGACTCGGCGCTCATACGGCAGCGGGTCCTGGAGCAGGCGCACCGCGACGGCATCATCCTGCTCCACGACATCTACGACGGGACGGTGCCGGCCGTGCCCTCGATCATCGACGAGCTCAAGCGGCGAGGCTTCACGTTCGTGACGGTGCCGGAGCTGCTCGCCCCCGGAAAGGCCGAGCCCGGCACCGTCTACCGCCCCGAGAAGGACTGACGGACCTGCCGAAATCGGGTGAGGTGACTCACATCGCCCACCGGGGATGCCTCGGAACATTCGGGAAAGGTTTACCGTTCATATGTACGTGACTGCGAAGGGGCCCGGTCCCCAAGGTCCCCCCCCCGAGAGGTGACCGCTCTTCGCGCCGTCACGGCAATCGGCCCCGGTTGGAATCCCCCGTCCAACCGGGGCTCTGTCGTTCCCGTCCAGCGTTGTCGCCGTCAGCCGCGGGGGCGCGCGCCCGCCGGGTGACGCAGGGCGGAGGCCAGCATCAGGCCCGCGCCCCGGACGACGCTGGTCGACGGGTCGTTCGCCAGGCGGAGCTTGGCGCGCAGGAGCTGGGCCAGGCGCCGGGTCACATCGAGCCGCAGCGCACCGCCGCCGGTCACCAGGACGCCCCGGCGCAGCGCCCCGCGGACGGCGCCGGTGCCGTCGTGCCGCCACAGGTCGCTCACCATGTCGGCGGTCGTCGCGGCGATCGCGTTCGCCCCGCTCCCCGCGTCCGGCAGGTCGTCGAGGCCGACCTCGGCCAGCCGGGCGTCCTCGACGAGACCGTCCACGACGAGGGCGACCTCCGTCAGCTGGGCGCCGAGGTCGACGACGAGCAGCGGTCCCCCGCCGGACGGGGCGGCGTAGGCGGCGGCCGCGCGGGCGCTGTCCACGGCGATGACCCGCACTGGGCCGAGACCGGCCACCATTCGCCGCGCCGCCGCCCGCTCCTCCGGACCCGCGAGGACCGGGTGGGTCAGCATCACGACGGTGTCGTGCCCGCCGTCGCCCGGCGCCGAGGCGGCCAGGCGGCGCAGCAGTCGGAGCTGGGAGTCGGCATCGGTCACCCGGCCGCGCCGCACGGGAGCGCTCGGCACGTCCGCGAAGACGCCCGCCCCCGGCGCCCAGGCGCGGGTCCGGGAACTGCCGATGTCGAGGGCGATCCCACGCACCGGCCGACCCGTGGCCCGGCCGGCCGCTGCTGCTCCGAACGATCCCATCGCTTCCGTCCATTTCCTGCGAAACCCGCTGATTGCGAGGTTGATATGGCATTCACTATGCAATATCCGTGGCTGTGACGCCATGGTGCTTGGGGATCGAAGGGGGCGGGTGGTGAGGGTGGGTCAGCCCTCGGTGCCGAGCCAGAGGTCGGGGCCGAACACCTCGTAGTGGATGTCGGCCGCGGCGGTGCCCCGGTCGAGGAGGTCGCCGCGGACCGCGCGCAGGAAGGGCAGCGGCCCGCACAGGTAAGCGGTGGTGCCCGCCGGGAGGTCGGCGAGCGTGACGTCCGCGCGGCCCGGCCGGGCGCCGGACTCGCCCGGCTCCTCGTACCAGAGGTGGAGCGTCCCCTGCGGCAGCGCGTCCACGAGGCGCCGCAGCTCGCCGGCGTGCGCGTGGGAGGCGGGCGAGCGATCGGCGTGCACGACGACGACCGGGCGCGTCGACCCGGTGGCGACCAGGTGGTCGAGCATCGCCAGCATCGGCGTGCTGCCGATTCCGGCGGAGGCGAGCAGCAGCGGGGTGTCGCCCTCGGGCAGGACCAGGTCGCCGAACGGGACCGAGACCTCCACGGTGTCGCCGGCGCCGGCCTGGGCGTGCAGCCAGGAGGAGACCTCGCCCGCCGGGTCGCCGTCGACCCGCTTCACGGTGATCCGCCACTGCGGGTGTCCGGGGGCGGCGGACAGGCTGTACTGGCGGATCTGCCGGGCGCCGTCGGGCAGGGCGACCCGGACGCTCACGTACTGCCCCGGCCGGAACGGGGCCGCGGGGTTCCCGTCGGTGGGCCGCAGGACGAAGGAGACCGTGTCGGCCGTCTCCTCGCGCCGCTCGGCGATCTCCATGGGCCGCCAGACCTGCCCCTCGGCGACGCCGGCCTCCTGGTAGAGGCGGGCCTCCACGGCGATGAGCGCGTTCGCCATCAGCCAGTACACCTCGTCCCAGGCCTGCGCGACCTCGGGGGTCACGGCGTCGCCGAGGACCTCCGCGATCGCGGCGAAGAGGTGCTCGTGCACGATCTTGTACTGCTCGGAGGTGACGCCGAGCGAGGCGTGCTTGTGCGCGATCCGGGACAGCATCGCGTCGGGGCGGCTGTCGGGGTTCTCCAGGAGGGCGACGGCGAAGGCGGCTATGGAGCCGGCCAGCGCCTTCCGCTGCTCGCCGTTGGCCTGGTTGCCCCGGTTGAACAGGTCGCGCAGGAGCTCGGGGTGGGCGGCGAAGAGGCGCCCGTAGAAGCGCTCGGTGATCTCGTCGAGGGCGCCGCCGACGGCGGGCAGGGTGGCGCGGACGACCGGAACGGCCTGCTCGGACAGCATGGGGACTTCCAATCTGGTAGATGATCTGCGTATTTAAAGGTGTGCGGATGTTCCCGGGGGAGCGGGCACGGTCAGGGTGAGTGCGTGGGGCGCGGGCTGAGGGTCAGGAGCAGCGGGCCGGTGGGAGAGCCCACGAGTTCCGCCACGGTCAGCGGGTCGAGCGCGCGGTAGAAGGCCTCCTGAGCCTCGCGCAGCGCTCCGCGCAGCCGGCACGCGGTGCGCAGCGGGCACGGCGGATCGCCCTCGCAGGCGACGACCTCCTCCTCGCCCTCAAGGGTCCGGGTCAGCCAGCCCACCGAAGAGCGCCGCCCCAGCTCCGTCAGGGCCAGACCGCCGCCACGGCCCCGCCGCGCCTCGACCACGCCGAGGTGCTGGAGCCGTGTGACCACCTTCGCCATGTGGGCGTAGGGCACGTCCATCGACTCCGCCACCTCTCGGGTGGTGACGGACTCCTCCGGTGCGGTGACCGCCAGGCGCATCACGGCACGGAGCGCCAGGTCGGTGAACTTCGTCAGCCTCACGGTCTGACCGTATCAAAGACGCATCTCGCGTACGTATTAGGGGGCTGCTTCTCGGTGCTTTCGCCGTCTCCGCCATAGCCACCAGCCGCCGGTGACCAGGCAGCTCGTCGTCAGGACGATCCCGGCCACCGGCCACCGCCCGCCCGCGATGCGGGTGTCGGTGGCGATGACCAGGAGCAGGGCGACCGCCGGCAGCATCATCGATGCCAGCGCGCGCATCCCCGCCACGGCCGTGGCGGGGTCGACCCGGACGCCCCGCGGGGTGCGCTGGTCGCGCGAGCCGACGTAGAAGACGGTGGCCCGGTCGGTCAGACGGGTGGTGGCGCGGTTGTACGAGAAGGCCATGTACGGCAGCCAGACGAGCGGGACCACCAGGCCCACCAGGAACACGCAGCCGACGAGCGCCCACTGGCCGACGCGGGTCCAGCGCCCGACCTTCTCGTCGGAGGGCGTGAGCAGCCCGAGCAGCCAGGCCATGCGCAGCACCAGAGCACGGAACGCCGTCATGCGGCCCTTCCGTTCCGGCCGCGGCCTGTCGGGGGCGGCGGCGAGGGCGGCCCGGGCCGCGGTGGTGTCCGCGTACACCCCTTGCAGGACGAGCAGTTCGGCCGCGCGCTCCGGATCCGTGGTGTCGAGCCCTTCGGTGGCGGCGAGTTCGAGCACGATGCGCACCTGGGAGAGCAGGGCGCCGCAGAACGCCACCGGGATCAGGGCCATGAACGGGCCGCCGACGAAGGAGCCCTCCGCCGTCACCCTCCGCCGCCCGCGGGTGACGACGAGGGCGCGCAGGGCCGGCGCGTCGGCGTCGGGATGGGCGGCGCGGAGGCGTTCGACCGCCGGTCCCGCCCCGGGGCCGAGGTGGCGCAGGGCGAAGGAGGCGAGGGCCTCCGGCAGCCTCCCGGGCTCCGCCGCGACCTCCCGCAGCAGCGAACCCTCGAGCCCGGCGCCGTTCCCGCCTCCCGCCGTACCGGCGCCGCGTCGTCCGGAGCGCCGCTTGTGGGGTTTCAGGACAGGACCTTGGCCTTGGCCTTCTCGAACTCCTCGGCCGTGATCGCGCCCTTCTCCTTGAGGTCGGAGAGCCGGGTCAGTTCGTCGGCGGCCCCGCCACCACCGCCCTGCGGACCGGCGGTCTTGCGGATGTAGTCCTGGAACGCGGCCTCGCTGTCCTTGGCCTGCTTGACGTCCCGCTGGCTCATGCCCTTGCCGCGGGCGATGACGTAGACCAGGACGCCGAGGTAGGGCAGCAGGATGCAGAAGATCAGCCAGCCGGCCTTGCCCCATCCGCCGAGCGAGTGATCACGGAAGATGTCCGTGATCACCTTGAACAGCAGGAAGAGCCACATGATCCAGAGGAAGAACCACAGCATGGTCCAGAAGAGGTTGAGGGCGGGGTAGTCGTCCATTCCGGCACACTCCGTTCCCGCGCAGGCCGGTGGGAGGCCTGGCGATGGAGCGAGTCTCACTCAGTCGCCACGGGTCCGCATGTCGTGTCGGCTGCACGTGCGCACCCGACACCGCCGTGCTCGGATGGAGGCCGCTCCCGGCGACGCACCCTCGTACGACCGGAAGCGGGATCAGGCCCCCCGCAGGGCCGCCAGCGCGCGGTCCGCGTGGGCGCTCATGCGGATTTCGCTGCGGACGACCTCCAGGACCCGGCGGTCCTGGCCGATCACGAACGTGACCCGCTTCGTCGGGGCGAGCGAGAACCCGCGCTTCACGCCGAACCGTTCCCGTACGGCACCGTCCGGGTCGGACAGCAGCGGGTAGCCGAGCGAGTGCCGCTCGGCGAACTCCTGCTGCCGCTCCACCCCGTCGGAGCTGATGCCGACGGGCAGGGCGCCGACGGCACGGAACTCGGCCGCGAGGTCGCGGAAGTGACAGGCCTCGGCGGTGCAGCCCGGTGTGAGGGCCGCCGGGTAGAAGAAGAGGACGACCGGACCTTCCGCGAGCAGGCCGGTCAGCGAACGCGGGGCGCCCGTCTCGTCCGGCAGCGCGAAGTCCTCGGCGAGGTCACCGACGTTCATCTCAGGCCCGTCCCGATCCGTTCCTGGGTCGCCGCCGGTGCCTCCGGTGGCCGGCGGTGACGTTACCGCAGAGTAGGACCGGCGTCATCCCTCGGGGCGGCTCACGCCCGCTGGGCGGCCCGGGGAGCCGCGCTCCGTGCGGCGGCGCGCCGGTCGAGCACGGCGAGGGCCTGTTCCCCCCAGCGCAGGTTCTCCTCCTCGAAGAACCGCCCGCGCATCAGCGTGAGGTACGGGCCGACGCGCTCCGCCTCACCCAGATAGGTGTCCTCGTCGCGCCCGTCGAGCATCCAGTCCCGCAGCCGGTCGTAGCGGGCCAGCTTCGCCCGCGCCGTCTCCATCCGCTGGGCCACGAACTCCCGGACGGCCGCGGTGTCGCCCTCGTCGCAGGCCTGCACCTGCACGAGCAGCTCGTCGCGGACGGCGCTCGGACGCGGCGGCACCGTCGTGTAGGCGACCAGATCCTGCCTGCCCGGCTCCGTGAGGCTGAACATCCGCTTGTTGGGGCGCCGTTCCTGCTCGACCACGCGGGCCGTGATCAGACCGGCCTCGGCGAGCCGCTCCAGCTCGCGGTAGAGCTGCTGCGGGGTGGCGGCCCAGAAGTTGGCGACGGACACGTCGAAGATCTTGGCCAGGTCGTATCCGGAGGCCTCGCCCTCCAGGAGAGCTGCGAGGACGGCGTGCTTGAGGGACATCAGGACACGCTAGCAGCACGTTGAATAGTTTCCTCCGCACCTAATCAACTCCTCCGCACCCGGTCGACCGGCGGGGCACCGGGGTGCCGGACGGGGGTTCTTCGCTGGCACGTCCGTCCGGCGCCTGCCTAGGCTGGAGAGGGGCAGGCCGCGGGGGAGCAGATCCGAGGGGCAGCGCGATGGACAGCGACACGTTCGTCTACACCACCTATATCCGGACCACCCCCGAGGAGCTCTGGCAGGCGCTCACCGAGCCGGAGCTCACGCGTCGCTACTGGGGCGTCGCCTTCGAGTCGGTGTGGACCCCGGGCGCGTCGATGGTCTGGGACGAGAACGGCCGCAGGACCGTGGACCCCGAGCAGGTCGTCCTCGCGGCCGAGCCGGGCCGCCTCCTCTCGTACACCTGGCACACCTTCACCCCGGACTGGGCGGAGGCGGTCCGGCTCGACGAGGAGGTGTACCAGCGTCTCGTGCGCGAGCGCCGGTCCCGGGTCACCTTCGTGATCGAGCCCTCCGGCGACACGGTCAAGCTCACGGTGACCCATGGCGACCTGGAGCCCGACGGCACGATCAAGGCACTGATCGGCGAGGGGTGGCCCGCGCTGATCTCCAGCCTCAAGTCCCTCCTGGAGACCGGTGAGGAGCTTCCGGAACCGCCCCGCTGACCCATTCGAGTCGTCTCGCCCCCGACTCCGCCGCCACGCCCACCGACGTGATCATCTTTTCCTCCTCTCATCCGCTTTGATGCTGCGGTCGGCACTGTCCGCCGACGTCTCCGCGGGAAACGGGAGGATGTCCGACGTGTCGTCACGCCGATCCGCACGGGGGTGGGGAGCGCTCTCCCTCGCCGTCGGAGCCGTCCTCGTCAGCACGACGGCCCAGACGTTCGACGGGGACCCCGAGCGCGCCCACCGGGCCTCCGCCTTCCGGGACACCACCGCCGTCCTCGCGGTCGACGGCTGTGCCGCCGGCGGCGGCCTGTGCTCCGACCCGCGCCACACGGTCGTCCTCGGCGGCGACCGCGTCCTCACCGGGCGGCCGTTCACACTCGGCCCGCGGGCCACCGGGCCCGTCGAGCTGGTGCTCCGCACCCCCGGAGCGCTCGCCGACGTCACCGTCACCGATCAGCGCGGCCACCGGATCGCCGGATGGCAGAGCGCGGACCACACCCGGTGGACCAGCGCCGCGCCCCTGCCGGCCGGAGCGCGCTACGCCGCCCGCCTCGTGGTCGACGGGACCGGGGCCGGCGGCGCGCACCGCGCCCGCCTCGACTTCCGGACGGCCCCGATGCCCGCGGGGGAGCGGCTGACCGTCACCTTCGGACCCGAGGACGGCGGCACGTTCGGGGTGGGCCGACCGGTCACCGCCGAGCTCAGCCGGCCCGTGCCGGAGGACGCCCCCGACGCCCGGCGCGCCGTGGAACGGGCGCTCGACGTACGGTCCGTGCCCCCCGTGGACGGCGCCTGGCACTGGGTGGACGACGCCACCCTCCACTACCGGCCCCGCACGTACTGGCCGGCCCATGCCACGGTCCGGGTCCACAGCGGACTCGACGGGGCCCACATCGGCGGCGGCCTCTACGGCGGCCCCTCACGGCCCCTCATGTTCACCACCGGCCCCCGGATCGAGGCCGTCACCGACGTCTCCGCCCACGAGATGACCGTCTTCCGCGACGGGGAGCTCCTGCGCACCCTCCCGGTCACCACCGGCAAGGCCGGCTACCGCACCCGGGGCGGCATCAAGGTCGTCCTCGGCAAGGAGCCGCTGGTCCGCATGCGCGGCGACTCCATCGGCATCAAGCGCGGCAGCACGGACTTCTACGACCTCAAGGTCCGCTGGGCCACCCGGGTGACCTGGAGCGGCGAGTACCTGCACGCCGCGCCCTGGTCGCTCGACTCCCAGGGCAGCGAGGACGTCAGCCACGGCTGCACGGGCATGAGCACCGAGGACGCCGCCTGGCTGTTCCGGACGGTGCGCGAAGGGGATCTCGTACGGGTCGTCAACGGGTACGGGAAGCTCATGACGCCCTTCGACAACGGCTTCGGCGACTGGAACCTCAGCTGGCCCCAGTGGCTCCGGGGCAGCGCCCTGGCCGCAGGCAGCACAGGCAGCACAGGCAGCACAGACAGCGGACAAAGCGCAGACACCACCGACACGACAGAAGCCGCCGCCCCCGCGTCCAGCCCGGCCGCGGGGGCGCTGAGCCCGACACTCTGAACACAGGGAGGAGCGCGAGCGTGCGCGTGACGCTCGCATGGGTGCGGAAGGCACCCCGCCGACCTCTCACACCCGTCCGCCGCCGGCCGTGTCCGAGGAGAGCCGCTGCGCCGCGTAGATCGGGATCACCGAGAGCAGGACGAGCGCCGCCGCCACCACGTTCACCACCGGCGCCTGCTGAGGGCGGGTCATGTTGTTGAAGATCCACACCGGCAGTGTCTGCACCCCGGGTCCCGCCGTGAACGTCGTCACCACGATCTCGTCGAAGGACAGCGCGAAGGCGAGCAGCCCGCCCGCGAGCAGCGCCGAGCGCAGCAGCGGGAAGGTGATGTCCCAGAAGACGCGGAACGTGTGCGCCCCCAGGTCCATCGCCGCCTCCTCGTACGAGCCGGGCAGCCGCCGCAGCCGCGCCACCACGTTGTTGAAGACGACCACGATGCAGAAAGTGGCGTGGCCGACGACCACCGTGAACATCCCGAGTCCGACGCCGAGGGGCGCCAGGACCGTGCCGAAGGCCGAGTTGAGCGCGATGCCCGTGACGATGCCCGGCAGCGCGATCGGCAGCACGACCGCGAACGAGACGGCCTCCCGTCCGAAGAAGGAGTACCGCTGCACCGCGAAGGCGACGAGCGTGCCGAGCACCAGGGCCACCGCCGTCGCCGCGAGCCCTGCCTGGACCGAGGTCCACAGCGCCGCGCGGGCGCCCTCGTTGTCCCAGGCCTTCGCCCACCAGTCGAGCGTGAGCCCGGGCGGCGGCCAGCTCGCCGAGCGGTCCGGGTTGAGCGAGCCGAGCAGGACGAGCAGCAGCGGCAGGTAGATCGCCGCGAATCCGAGACCGGCCGCGGTGCGCAGCGCGATCCGCGCGGGACGGGAGAGGTTCATCGGTCGCGGTCCTTCCGGCCGGTCACAGGCTGCGCAGCGCGCCGGAGCGCCGCACGGCGAGGAGGTACAGCACGATGACGGCGACCGGCACGGTGCCGAGCGCGGCCGCCAGCGGCAGGTTCAGGGTGACGTTGGAGTAGACGAGGTTGCCGATCAGCTGGGTCTTGCCGCCGACGATCTGCACCGTGATGTAGTCGCCGAGGCTCAGGGAGAAGGTGAAGACGGACCCGGCGGCCACCGCGGGCCACACCAGCGGCAGCACCACCGAGACGAAGGTCCGCCAGGTCCTCGCCCCCAGGTCGGCCGAGGCGTTGAGGAGGTTGTCGGGGAGCTGGGCGAGCGCGGTGTGGATCGGCAGCACCATGTACGGCAGCCAGAGGTACGTCAGGACGAGCACCGTCGCCGTGAGCCCGTACCCCGGTCCGCTCAGGCCGAGCGGCCGCAGCGCCCAGTCGAGCGGTCCGCCCTCGGAGAGGATGAGGCGCCAGGCGTACACCTTCACGAGGTAGCCGGCCCACAGCGGCATGAGCAGCGCCACCACGAACAGCGGGCGGCGGCGCGGGTGGGCGACGCGCGCGGTGTAGAAGGCGAGGGGGAAGGCGATGACGGCGCAGAGCGCGGTGACGGCGAGGGCGACGCCGATGGTGCGCAGGGCGACGGTGCGGTAGACGGGCGAGCTGACGAGTTCCTCGAAGTTCTGCGAGGTCCAGATCCGGACGACCTCGGAGGTGAAGGCGTCGGTCGACCAGAAGGCGGAGAGGAACAGGGCCGCGAGGGAGCCGAGGTAGGCGAGGACCAGCCACAGCAGCGGGGCGGTGAGCAGGGCGGCGAGGCGCAGCCGGGGCCGCCGGTGCAGGGCCCCGGCGAACCGCCGGACGGCGCTTCGTCCGGGGCCGGCGGTTCGCGTCGCGGACTCGGGGGAGAGCCCGGGGGAGAGTGCGGTCATGGCTTCGGGGTCAGCCCTTGATCTCGGTCCAGGCCTGGACCCACTTGGCGTACGGCACGCAGCGGGTGTCCGTGCGGCCGTCCAGGCACTGCTCGATGGGCGTGGTCCAGAAGTGGACCTGCTTCCAGTACGCCTCGTCGCTCGCGTGGAAGACGGCGCAGTGGTTCTTGTCGGCGGTCTCGGCGCACGACTTCGCGTTGGCCGGGGCCTCGCCGAAGTACTCGGCGACCTGCGCGTTGGTCTTCGGCGAGACGATCCAGTCGAGCCACTTGTAGGCGCAGGTGGGGTGCTTGGCCTTGGCCGAGACCATCCAGGTGTCGGACCAGCCGGTGGAGCCCTCCTTCGGGAGGACCGCTTCGACCTTCGCGCCCTCGGACTTGGCGAGGTTGGCGATGACCTGCCAGCTGGTGCCGACGACGGAGTCGCCGCTCTTGAAGGCGGAGATCTCCTTGAGGTAGTCGCTCCAGTACTCGCCGATGTGCGCGTTCTGCTCCTTGAGCAGGGCCACGGCGGCGTCGAACTGCTTCTGGTCGAGGGCGTACGGGTTCTTGATGCCGAGCTCGGGCTTGGTCGCCCGGAGGTACAGGGCGGCGTCGGCGAGGTAGATGGGGGAGTCGTAGGCGGTGACCTTGCCGCTGTGCGCCGAGGCCTTGTCGAAGACGGCGGACCAGGAGTCGGGGGCCGGCGTGACCTTCTGCGCGTCGTACATGAGGAGGTTGGCGCCGCGGCCGTGCGGGATGCCGTAGGCGACGCCCTTGACCGAGTTCCAGTCCTTGTTCTTGAGCCCGGCGAAGACGTCGGCGTAGTTCGGCACGAGCGCGGTGTTCACGGGCGCGGCGTCGCCGGAGGCGATCAGACGGAGGGAGGCGTCGCCGGAGGCGGAGACGGCGTCGTACGCGCCGGTCTTCATCAGCGAGACCATCTCGTCGGAGGTGGCGGCGGTCTTGGCGTTGACCTGGCAGCCGGTCTGCTTCTCGAAGGCGCTGACCCAGTCGACCTTCGGGTCGTTGGAGCCGTCCTCGACGTAACCGGCCCAGGCGATCAGATTGACCTCGCCCTCGGCCTTGCCGAGCGCCGTCGGCGCCTTCAGGGCGGGCGGGTTGAGGCCGCCGGACTTCCCGGACCCCGCCGGGTCGGCCGATCCGCAGGCGGTGACGAGGAGCAGCCCGGAGAGGGCGGCTGCGGTCAGGAGGGAGCGGTGCGGGCGCACGTGGTTCTCCGTTGCGTGAGGGGACGGGGCCTGACGAGAGAGACGCAGGGGGACTTACGGGGTTTCCGGGACGCTCACCGCGTGGCTCGGGTGCCACTGGAGGCCGATCCGGGCGCCCCGGAAGGCGGCGAGGTCGGCGGAGGACGTCTCCAGGTTCTGCTGGAGGGCCGTGAACCGGCCGCCGCCGTCGAGGTCGACCAGGAAGCGGGTGGAGTCGCCGAGGTAGACGACCTCCGCGACCGTGCCGGCGGCGGTGGCGTGCCCGGGGTCGCCGGGTGCCTCGTGGTCGGAGAGGATCCGGATCTTCTCCGGCCGGATGCTGTACGTGCCCGGCGCCCCGACCACCCGTCGGGCGGTCTCCCCGGTCAGCAGGTTGGAGGTGCCGACGAAGCCGGCGACGAAGGGGGTCGCGGGGCGCTCGTAGATCTCGGCGGGAGCGGCGACCTGTTCGATCCGCCCCTGGTGGAAGACGGCGATCCGGTCGCTCATCGTGAGGGCCTCCTCCTGGTCGTGCGTGACGAACACGAAGGTGATGCCGACCTCCCGCTGGATCTCCTTGAGCTCGACCTGCATCCGCTCGCGGAGCTTGAGGTCGAGCGCGCCGAGCGGCTCGTCGAGCAGCAGCACACGGGGACGGCCGACGAGCGCACGGGCCAGGGCGACCCGCTGGCGCTGGCCGCCGGAGAGCTCGGCGGGCCGGCGCTTCCCGAGACCGTCGAGGCCGACCTGGGCGAGGGCGGCACGGGCGCGCACGAGACGCTCGGCGCGGGGCACGCCGCGGACCTTGAGCCCGTACGCGACGTTCTGCTCGACCGTCATGTGCGGGAAGAGCGCGTAGTCCTGGAAGACGGTGTGCACGTCCCGCTCGAAGGGGGCGAGCCGGGTGACGTCGCGGCCGGCCAGTTCGACGGTGCCGGCGGTCGGCTCCTCGAAGCCGGCGATCATCCGCAGCACGGTCGTCTTCCCGGAACCGGAAGGGCCGAGCATCGAGAAGAACTCGCCGTCCGCGATCTCCAGGTCCACCCCGGCCACGGCCTCGGTCCGGCCGTAGGTCTTGCGCAGTCCCGTCAGCCGGATCGCCATTCCCTCCATGGGCGGGAACCTTTCTGGTGCGGTGGAGCGTTGCTCGGGCGTGAGCGTAAAGATATGAAGTCATAGTTCAAATCTCAAGACCCCTTTAAGGTAAAGCCTGAGTCAACGCTCGACGCGAGGTGGTTAACCGTGAGACCGAACGGCAGGCCGGACGACGGAGGCGGCGCGGCCCGGACCGGCGCCGCCCGCAGGGCCGTCTTCACCCCCGTCGACACCCGGGCCCGGGTCGACACCGTCGCCCGCCGCATCGGCGACGCCATCGAACTCGGACTCCTCGCCGACGGCGAGCAGTTGCCCGGCGAGACCGAACTCGCCGGACAGCTCGGCGTCTCCACCGTCACCCTGCGCGAAGCCCTCATGGCCCTGCGCCAGCAAGGCCTCGTCACCACCCGCCGGGGCCGCGGCGGCGGCAGCTTCGTCACCCTGCCCGACACCCCGCCGCAGGAACGGTTGCGCGCCCGCCTCGCCGCCTGGTCCACCGAGGAGCTCCGCGACCTCGGCGACCACTGGGCCGCCGTCTCCGGCGCCGCCGCCCTGCTCGCCGCCCGCCGCACCCAGCCCGGAGACCTGCGCCCCCTCACCCGTACCGTCGAGGAACTCGCCGCCGCCGCCGACCCGGCGACCCGCAGCAGGCTCTACGGCCGCTTCCACGTCGAACTGGCCGCCGCAGCCCAGTCCGCCCGCCTCACCCGCGAGGAGATCGCCCTCCAGACGGACCTCGGCGCGCTCCTCTGCCTCGTCCTCGACGACCCCGCCCATCTCGGCAATGTGTCGGATCGTCACCGCGCCGTGATCTCCGCCGTGCAGGATGAGGCCGACGAGCGGGCCAGAACGCTCTCCGAGACGTGTGTACGGGAGTCGGTGGGGCGGCTGATCGCGCTGCGCCTCGGCACCCCCGGCCGCGCGACCGAGTCCCGTCCCGAGGAGGACACGCATGGGCAGGAGCACCGGGCTCGCGAGCCCCGCGGGGGCCGTCACTGACACCGCGCGCGCGGGCGTGACGACGGCGCACCGGGCCCCGGACCCGTTCGACGAGGCCGCCGACGAGGTGGTCGGACGCGTCCGGGACACCCTCGAAGAGGTCTTCGCCGCCGTCGCCGAGACCAGCGCCGACACGGCCGCCCTGCTCGCCCGGGTGGCCGGTCCCGGCCGCCAGCCCGTCTCCGCCGACCTGACGGCCCTGCGCCCCGGCCTGCGCGCCCGGCTCGCGGACCATCCGCTGGTCTCGGGCGTGGGTTTCGTCGCCGCTCCCGGACTCCTCGCCGACGTACCGGGCTGTCTTGAGTGGTGGCAGCGCGGCCCCGACGGAGCGGTCCGCCCGCTCCTCCTCGACCTCGACCCGGAGCACTCCGCCTACTCCGACTACACGCACTGGGACTGGTACACCCTGCCCCGCGAGACCGGTCACCGGGCGGCCGCCGGCCCCTACGTGGACTACCTGTGCTCCGACGAGTACAGCCTCACGCTCTCCGCGCCGGTCGAACTCGGCGGCCGTTTCGTGGGCGTGGCCGCCGCCGACGTCTACCTGCGGCACTTCGAGGCGGCCGTGCTCCCGGTGCTCCAGCGGCTGCCCGCACCGGCCCGGCTCGTCAACGCGCGGGGCCGGGTCGCCGCCTCCACCGACCCCGGCCATCTCGCCGGATCCCTCACCAAGGGCCCCGACTTCGCCGCCGTCCTCGCCGGGCCACCGGTCGAACACCGCGTCGACGGCCTGCGTCTGCGGCCCTGCGGAGGCACTCCGCTCGTCCTGGTCACGACGGACCCCTGAGCCACGCCGGGAGCAACACCGGTCAGAGACTGGCCAGGAGCCCGTCCAGCGGCGCCGGCACCCGGCCCGCGTCGAGGGCCTCCACCAGGAGGGTGCCGTAGCGGATCTTGCGGCCCTTCTTCGTCCCGAGGAAGCGCTGCAGCTGCTGCTCCCGGGGCCGGCCGTGCTGTGCGGGCTGGCTGAGGAAGGTCTGCCAGGGGCGCATGTCGCCCTCCGCCTCGATGATCTCCTGGACCTTCGCCGGGCCAAGCGCGCGGATGAGCTCGTCCTCCAGGTCCGCCACGCAGACGAAGAAGTCCTGGTCAGGCGCGCCGGCCCGGCGGAGACCGCGCTCGTAGAAGCCCCGCTCGCGTCTGTCGCACAGGCCGGTCAGGCGCAGGTCGAGACCGGGCGGTCCGAGCAGTTCGGCGTAGCGGGCGACGCTCATCGCCCCGCCCATCGACACCACGCACACGCCCTCCGCGGCGAGGTCCCGGCCGTGCCGCGCGGCCAGCGTCTCGACGGCCGCGAAGTCGCTCGGCCCTTCCAGGAGCACCGCCGTCCGCAGCCCCAGGGCCACGGCCAGCTCCCGTGCCGTGTCGCCGCCGTGATCGTCGAACGCCCAGCGGCCCATCTCTTCCTGGAACGCCCTCATGTCTGCCATGGGGCGAGTCTGCACGGCCACGCACCCGTACGGCACCGGAATATCGGGCCCTCAGTCGTTCACGGCCGTCAGCAGCACCACCGCGTCCTCTAGCGCCGTCAGCCCGTGCCGCTCCTTGGGGATCATCCGCAGCGTGCCGGAACGCAGCTCCTCCGTCCACCCGGCCGCCGTCAGGTTCACCCGGCCCCGCAGCACCAGGAGGCTCGCGGCAGGCGGCGCGTTGTGCTCGTCGAGCGACGTGCCCGACGTCAGGGCGATGACGGTCTGCCGCAGCACCCCGTCATGCATCACCAGGTGGGCGCTGCGCCCGTGCGCGGCCGTGCGGGCCGCGGCCAGGTGCTCGTCGGCGAGGGCGGTGAGGTCCAGCATCATGACTCTCCCTGCGGGATGCGCGGACGGATACCCCCAGCCTCCCGTGTGACGTCCCGGACGCAACTCGGGGCCGCGGGTCGCGCGCGGACCACCACGAGCCCGCCGAGGGCGACGCACGCTCCCGCGGCGAGCAGCGCGGCCGTCCAGCCGTGCGCCGCGTACAGCCAGGTCCCGGCGAGCGAGCCGAGGGCCCCGCCGCCGAACGTGGCCAGCATGAAGACCGTGTTCACCCGGGCCGCCACCGCCCGGCCGATCCCGAAGATCCGCGCCTGACTGGCCACCTGGCAGGAGCTGACCCCCACCACCAGCAGGTTCGCCCCGGCCACGAGGGCCACGGGGGAGTACGGGGCGAGCCCGGCCGCCGCGAGGCCGAGCCCCGCGCAGACCAGCCCGCCGGCGTTCACCGCCGAGGCCCCGTACCGGTCGGCCAGCGACCCGGCCGCCGCCGAGAGCAGCGCCGCCGGCAGGGTCAGCACCCCGAAGAGCCCCGCGGCCCCCGGCCCGTACCCGAGCGGCGGGGCCGCCAGGTGGAAGGCGAGCACGGACCAGAAGACGCTGAACGCGGCGAAGACGCACGCCCCGAGCAGCGCCGAGATCCGCAGCTCCCGATGGACCACGAGAAGCCGGGGAAGCCCGGCCAGGAGCCCGGCGTACGAGGTGTCTCCCCGCGACCCCAGCCGTTCGGGCAGCCGGCGGGGAAGGACGAGGAGGAGCGCCGCCGTCGTCACGGCCGCCACCAGGTAGGCGACCCGCCAGCTGCCGCTCGCGTCGGTCACCGCGCCCGAGACCGTACGGGACAGGGTCGAGCCCAGCGTCAGGCCCAGGCCCACCAGACCCACGACCCGGCCCTGCCGCCCGGGCCCCGCGAGCACCGCCGCCACCGGGGTGAGGATCTGCGGCAGCACCGTCGTGGTGGAGAGCGCGAGGGTCGCGAGCGCCAGGGTGACCACGTCGGGCGCCGCCGCGGCGACGACCAGGGCGGCACTGGTCAGGGCGAGCAGCACCGAGGTGAGGCGGCGCAGCCGCGCGGAGTCGGCGAGCGGCACGAGCAGCAGGATGCCGAGGGCGTACCCGATCTGGGCGGCCGAGGCGAGGAGACCCGCCGTCCGCTCCGACACGTCGAGGCCGTGCGCCACGGCGGCGAGCAGCGGCTGCGGGAAGTAGATGTTGGCGACGGTGACCGCCCCCGCCACGGCGAGGAGCAGGACGTTCACGGGCCCGGCGGGGGTGGCGGGGGCGAGGGGGCGTGGGACCACGGAGGGCCTTCCGTACGGGGGAGGGGGTGGTCTCCAGGCTCCCGGCCGCCACCCCGGCCGATCAAGCTGTCATCATGAAACCGGCGTTGAGCCACACTCAACGATCAGCGGACGTGGAGGGAAGGGGCCGGTGCTCGAACGGTACGAACTGGAGGCGTTCCTGACCCTCGCCGAGGAACTCCACTTCGGGCGCACCGCCGTGCGCCTCGGCGTCTCCACCGGCCGGATCAGCCAGACCGTCAAGAAGCTGGAGCGCCGCTTCGGCACCCCGCTCTTCGCCCGCACCAGCCGCAGCGTCCGGCTCACCCCCGTCGGCCACGCCCTCTACGAGGACCTGCTGCCCGCGTACCGGCAGATCAGGGCCGCTCTCGAACGCGCCACCGCAGCGGGGCGCGGAGTCCATGGCCGGCTGCGCGTCGGCTTCGGCACCCCGTGGGGCGGCGAAGTGCTCACGGCCGCCGCCGACGCCCTGCTCGCCTCGCACCCCGACTGCGAGATCACCGTCCGTGAGGTCCCCCTCGACGGCGGGGTCCGTCCCCTCCGGGACGGCACGCTCGACGTCCAGTGCGCCACCTTCCCCGTCCACGAGCCGGACCTCACCACCGGCCCCGTCGTCGTCACCGACGAACGGGTCCTGCTGCTGCCCGCCGGACACCCGCTGGCCCGCCGCGATGCCCTCGGCCCGGAGGACCTCGCGGGCCTCGACCTCATCGCACCCGGCGGAGCCGTACCCCGCTACTGGACCGACCACCACTACCCGCGCAGCACCCCGTCCGGCGCCCCCGTCGGCCGCGGGCCGGTCGCCGCCACCTGGCAGGAGGTCCTCTCCCATGTGACCGCAGGCCGGGGCGCCTCCCCCGGAGCGGCCCGCGGGGCCCGCTACCACCCCCGGCCCGGCATCGCCTACGTGCCGCTCCACGGCGTCCCGCCCCTCGCCTACGGCCTCGTGTGGCCCACCGGCGCCGACTCCGCCCTGCTCAGGGCCTTCGTGGCGACGGTCGAAGGTCTCGCTACCGGACGACCAGAGCGCCCGTCAGATGGTCGTACGCCACATGCGCGTGGAGACGGACACCGGTGACGAGGGTGTCGTCGTCGGCGTAGAAATGCGGGTTGTGGTTGGTGACGAGGCCGCGTCCGCCCTCCACCGGGACCGGTCGTCCCGAGGCGTCGAGCGTGGCGTCCTGGACGCCGAGCATCACGTACAGACCGCCGAACCGGCCGATGAACTCGGAGACGTCGTCGTAGCCGAGCGTCGCACCCGTCTCCCCCACGCGTTCCCGGCCGGCCACCCGGCGGAAGGTCGGCAGCGCGGCCTCCACCCACGGCCCGCTGTTGTGCACGGGCGGCACGGACTGGAGGTACTCCACCGTGGCCGTCGCGCCGTACGCCGCCGCCGAGTGCTCGGCCAGCGTGGTCAGACGGCGCGTGACCTCGGCCATGTCGGACTCCACGGCGCAGCGGACCGTGCCCCACAGGGTCACCGTCTGGCCGATGATGTTGAACCGGCCCACGTCCTCGACGTGCCCGATCGTCACCGTGACCGGGTCGAAGGCCGAGACCTGCCGGTACAGCTGGCCGATGCCGGTGAGGACCGCGCCGGCCGCGGGCATCGGGTCGACGCCCTCCCAGGGCGTGGAGCCGTGCACCTGCTTTCCGGTGACGACGATACGGACGAGGGTGGACGCCCCGTACTGGTTGCCGATCCTGTATCCCACGTACCCCTTCGGATACGGCGTCACATGCATGCCGAAGGCCATCGTCGGCACCGGTCCGGCGAACGCGCCCGCCTCGACCATGGCCCGCGCCCCGCCCTCCTCCGTCACCGGCGGGCCCTCCTCGGCGGGCTGGAAGACGAAGAGGACCGTGCCGGGAAGCCGCTCACGGACACCCGCGAGGACCGTCGCCGCACCCATCAGCATCGCCGTGTGGCAGTCGTGCCCGCAGGCGTGCGACACGGGGAACGGGCCGCCCGGGTAGTCGGCGTCCACCGTCTCGGAGGCGAAGTCCGTCCCGCACAGGTCCTTCACCGGCAGCGCGTCCATGTCCGCCCGCAGCGCCACGACCCGCCCGCCGTCCGCCGCCGAACCACGCAGGACGCCCACGACGCCGTGCCCCGCGATGCCCGTACGGACCTCGTCGAGGCCGAGGGAGCGCAGATGGTCCGCCACCAGACGGGCCGTGTTCACCTCCCGGTTGGACAGCTCCGGATGCCGGTGCAGATGGCGCCGCCAGGCCACCACCTGCTCGGCCGCGCCGGCCGCCCGCTTGTCCAGTTCCTCGTGGATCGCCTCGCTGCCCAAGGGGACTCCCTCTCGTACCGGCTGACGCCGCGGCCGGGAACCGTGCGGGAACAGCCTGCCACCCCGGGCGTGACGAGGCACGGTGCGGACACCTACCGTGAGGTCAGTCGGTCGGGCCGACGGGTGCACTGCTGCGCCCGTGGTCGCGACCGCTCAGCTCGGCGTCGAGGGTCGCCTGGGCCACGCGCATGGCCTCGGCGTACACCGGGTCCTTGAGCCGCCGCCACATCTCGTCCTCGGCGACTTCCTCGACCCGGCTCGCCACCCACCAGATGTTGCCGAAGGGATCCCGGACCCGCCCGCCGCGCTGCCCGAAGGCGTCGTCGGCCAACGGGGTGACGACGTGGGCGCCCGCCGCGACGGACCGGTCGAAGGCCTCGTCCGCGTCGGCGACGAACACGCGCAGCAGACTCGGCAGGACCGGCCAGTCCGCGCGCCGGTCGAAGGCCAGTACGACGGTGTCGCCGACCCGGATCTCGCCGTGCCCGATCGCGCCGTCCTCGGTGGCGACCCGCGCGAGCTCCTCGCCGCCGAACGCCTGGGCGACGAAGTCGAGGAAGGCTCCCGTGTCGTCGGTGACGACCCAGGGTGCGATGGTCGTGTAGCCCTTCGGGGCGGTGCCGCTCTGCTCGGACATGGTGATCCCTCCGTCGATGTGACCCTCGGTGCCGGACAGGAATGACGCTAGGCGTGAAGTAGGCCAGATCCTGTCCGACATGAAGGAACCCCGGAGGTTTCCGTCGGACCGGTCAGGCCGGTGTGCTCACCGCGTCCGGGCCGCTGCGCGCGATGATCGCCGCCGTGTCCACGCCCGCCGACAGCGTCCCGAAGGCGAGACCCCGGTCCCCGTCCAGGCGTGAGGCGCAGAACGCGTCCGCGATCGCCGGGTGGCCGTGCCGGACGAGCAGCGAACCCTGGAGGACCAGGGCGAGGCGCTCGACGAGCCGCCGTGCCCCGTACGCCACCGCCTCCGGGTCACCGAGCCCCGCGAGGTCCTTGCGGAGGCCCGCGACCGCCGCGTCGAGACGCCGGTCGGCGCCCGCGCCCCGGTCGACCTCCGCGAAGTACGCCTCCACCGCCTCCGGCTGACGGACCATCGCCCGCAGCACGTCGAGGGCGGCGACGTTCCCCGAGCCCTCCCAGATCGACGGCAGCGGCGACTCCCGGTAGAGCCTCGGCAGGCCCGAGTCCTCGACGTAGCCGTTGCCGCCGAGGCATTCGAGCGCCTCGGCCGCGTGCGCGGGCGCCCGCTTGCACACCCAGTACTTGGTGACCGCGAGCCCGAGCCGCCGCAGCTGCTCCTCCTCCGCGTCACCGCGCGCCGCCCGGTCCACCGCGCCGGCCAGCCGCAGCGACGCGACCGTCGCGGCCTCCGCCTCCACCGCCAGGTCCGCGAGCACGTTCCGCATCAGCGGCTGGTCCACGAGCCGCGCCCCGAACGCCTCGCGGTGCGTGGCGTGGTGCACGGCCTGCACGAGCCCGAGCCGCATGCCGGAGGCCGAGCTGATGGCGCAGTCGAGCCGCGTCATGTTGACCATCCGGATGATGGTCGCCACCCCGCGCCCCTCCTCGCCGACCAGCGTGCCGAGGGCGCCCTCGTACTCGATCTCGGAGGAGGCGTTGGACCGGTTGCCCAGCTTGTCCTTGAGGCGCTGGAGCCGGATCGCGTTGCGGGTGCCGTCGGACAGCACCCGGGGCACCAGGAAGCAGGACAGGCCGCTGGGAGCCTGCGCGAGGGTGAGGAAGACGTCCGACATCGGAGCCGAGGTGAACCACTTGTGGCCGGTCAGCGCGTACTGCCCGGGCTCGCCCGTCGGCACCGCACGCGTCGTGTTCGCCCGGACGTCCGAGCCGCCCTGCTTCTCGGTCATCGACATCCCGGCGATGAGCCCGCGCTTCTCCGTCGGCACCCGCAGCCCGAAGTCGTACGAGGAGGACGTCAGCAGGGGCTCGTACACCTCGGCGAGCTCCGGCTGGACCCGCAGCGCGGGCACCGCCGCGTAGGTCATGGAGACCGGGCACAGGTGCCCGGCGTCGGCCTGCCCCCACACGAACACCTTGGCCGCGCGGGCCACGTGCGCGCCCGGCCGCTCGTCGCGCCAGGGGGCACCGTGCAGCCCGTGCCGGACGGCCGTGTCCATCAGCTCGTGCCAGTACGGATGGAACTCGACCTCGTCGATCCGGTGCCCGTACCGGTCGTGGGTGTGCAGCACGGGGGAGTGGCGCTCGGCGAGCCGCCCCCACTCCTGCGCCTCCTCGCCTCCCGCCTTCGCCCCGAGCTCGCGGACCTCGGCCTCGGCCCAGCCCGCGCCCTCCCGGCGCAGCGCCTCCAGGAGCGCGGGGTCGGCGGAGACGTCGTAACCGGTCAGCGGCGGTACCTGGTTGGTGACCTCATGCGTGGTCGGCATCGGGAACTCCCAGAGCTCTCAGGGTGAACGTGACGAGTGCGGGTACGGTCTCGGGCCCCACGGACCCCTCCGCCAGCGGTCCGACGAGCGCCTCCGCGCCCGCCCCGACGAGCGCCGAGGCCGTCAGGACCGCGTCCTGCGGCGGCAGCTCGCCCGAGCGCACGCCCTCCTGGACGCGCGCGGCGAACACGTCCCGGAACGCGCGCCGGAACACGAGCCGCTCCGCGTCCACGGCCGGGTCGACCGGTTCGGCGAGCAGCGCGTAGGCCAGGCGCGGCGACTTCAGGGCCCGTTGGGCGAAGGTCTCGATCACGGCGACCACCCGCTCGGCCGCCGATCGGTGCCCGGCCTGCCCGGCCGCCTCGGAGACGGCCGCGACCTCCCGGCTCACCACCGTCCTGAACAGCTCGACGGAGAGTTCGGCCTTGCTCGGGAAGTGGCGGTACACGCTGCCCGTGGCGATTCCGGCGCGCGCGGCGACGGCGGCCATCGTGCAGCCCGCGTACCCCTGCTCGGCGAGCAGCCCGAGGGCCGCGTCGACGACCGAGACGCGCTGGGCGTCGAGCCGGGCCTGGACGGCGGGGGTGCGTCGGTAGGGCATGGAAGGAGTGAAGCAGTGATTCACTGCTTCATCAAGAGGCCGGACGGTGGCGCCCGCCCTCTTGGTGCCGAGAAATCAGCCGCCGGTCAGATCGCGGAGCGCGAAGTCGTCCGGCAGCGGGGTGCCGAGCTCGTCGAGGGCCGAGACGAGCTTCTTCTCCTCGTACGTGAAGTGCGACTCCACCAGCGCGACGAGACCGTCCAGCTCGCCGCGCACCCGCTGTACCTCCACCGGGCCCGGAACGGTGCACGCCCCTTCCCGGAGCGGGAAGGGGCGTGCGCCGGAGCGAGGGGCTGCTCAGCCGGTGAAGACCTCGGTCAGGGACCAGAGCGCGAGGCCCGCCATGCAGACGCCGCCGATGCGCTGCACGACCTTGAGGGGGACGCGCTTGGCGATGAAGCGGCCGGCGACCAGGGCGAGGGCGGAGACCGTCGTCAGGGCGGCGAAGGAACCGATCGCCGTCGACCAGGTGCCGTTGGTGGCGGCCAGGTTGGCAGTGGTGATCTGGGTCAGGTCGCCCCACTCGCTGATGAAGACGGCCATGAACGCGGTCGAGAAGACGGGCCAGAAGCCGCTGACCGTCCGGCCGCCCTCGTCGGCCTCGTCGTCGCCCCCGCCGCGCAGCAGCATGAACGCGCCGAAGCCGAACATCAGGGCCGAGACCAGCTTGACGGTCCAGCCCGGGAGCAGCCCGAGCAGGCTGCCGGCGCCCACCGCGATGGCGACGTGGGCCAGGAAGGCGGTGGAGGTGCCGATCCACACGTACAGCGGACGCATGCGCGTGCCCATGGCGAGGGACGCGAACATCGTCTTGTCGGGAAGCTCGGCGAGGAAGATCAGCCCGAAGGCGGTGAGGATCGCCAAGGGGTCGAGGTGCATACCGGGGCTCTCTGCTCGGTCCGGGCCCCGCGGCTCCGCACGACACCTCGGTGGGCGACGGGAGGACCACTCGGCCCGGCATGACGGACCACGCCCACGGGAACGCGGACGTGGCTGTTGCCTGGCCGAAGGTCTCGCCCGTCCGCGTCATACGCGGACCCGGTCACCGGGAACCCGGGGGTTCCAGTGTGTCGACGACCGGTTCGCAGGGCTACTCCCCTTCGCTGTCGCCCAGTGTAACGGATCAGGGCGCGCGATCGGGTAGACACTGTCTACTCGATCTTGGTAGACAGTGTCTATGTCCCTGCACGAGAACACTCCCGACGACACGCACGAGGACGGACTGCGCGTCCGGCTCGTCCGGGTCGGCGTCGAACTGGTCAACGCCGAAGGCGCCCAGGCCCTCTCCCTGCGCGAGATCGCCCGCCGCGCCGGCGTCTCCCACGGCGCCCCACGGCGGTACTTCCCGACCCACCTCGACCTGCTGTCCGCCATCGCCCGCCAGGGCTTCGCCGAACTCGCCGCGCGCGTCGCCGAGGAGGACCCCGAAGGGGCCCCGACGCGCGAGCGGATCGAGGTGCTCGCCCGGGTCTACCTCGACTACGCCGAGAACCGGCGCGGCATGTACGAGCTGATGTTCCGGCACGACCTCCTCGAGAGCGGCCGGCTCGGGCTGCGCGAGACCAGCCTGCCGCTCTTCGCCCACCTCACCGGGCTCGTCGCCCGAGCCCGCCCGGCGGCCGACCCCGCCGTCCTGGCCGGCGCCCTCTGGGCCAACCTGCACGGCATCGCCCAGCTCTGGCACTGGGGCAGCCTCCGTCTCGCCACCGGCGGCGACGACCCCGGCCCCCTCCTGTCCGCCGCGCTCGCAGCCCACCTGGGGGACACCGCCCTGTGAACCGCACCCTCGCCTGCAGCGTCGTCGGCGCCGCCGTCGTCGCCCTCGACGGTACGGTCCTGACCGTCGCCCAGCCCGCCCTCCAGCGCGATCTGCACGCCGACGTCGGCCAGGTGCAGTGGACCAGCACCGGCTACCTGCTCGCCGTCGCGAGCCTCCTCGTCCTCGCGGGCCGCCTCGGCGACCGGTACGGCCACCGCCGGGTCTTCGCCGTCGGCGCCCTCGGCTTCGCCGCCGCCTCCGCCGGAATCGCCCTGGCGCCCGGCATCGGCGCCGTGATCGCCCTGCGCGTGCTCCAGGGCGTCTGCGGGGCGCTCCTCCAGCCCGCCACCCTCGGCATGCTGCGCACGGCCTTCCCGCCCGAGCGGCTCGCGACCCCGATCGCCGTACGCACCGCCGCCATCGGCCTCGCCGCCGCGACCGGCCCCGTCATCGGCGGGGCACTGGTCTCCTCGTACGGCTGGCGCGCGGTCTTCCTCCTCGGAGTACCCCCGACCCTGGCGATCGGCCTGCTGGCCCTGACGGCGAAGGACCCCCACCCGGCACACACGCCCGAACACCCGGCGTCTGGCCCGGCTGTGCGGGGTCCTGCGGGCGCCCTGACCTCGCCGAACCACCGACCGGCGGACACCGCGCACCGACCGGCGCCGAGCCTCGTCGCCCTGGACGCGCCGGACCACCGTCCGGTGGACTCCCTCGACCGCCCGGCGTCCCGCCCGCCTGTGCTCGCGCCGCGTGGCGCCTTCGACGCGCCGGACCACCCCCCGGCGGATTCCCCCGCCCGCCCGGCGTCCCGCCCCGCCCGGATCGATCCGCTCGGCGCCCTCCTGCTCGCCGCCGCGCTCGGGCTGCTCGTTCACGGGCTCGACCAGGCGTCCCGCCCCGGTGGTGGCGGGATCGCCCTGCTCGCCTGTGGCGCGGCCCTCGGTGCCGGGGTGGCCTTCGCGCGGCACGAGCGGCGGGCCGTGGACCCCCTGCTGCCCCCGGCGCTGCTCCGGAGCGTGCCGGTCGTCGCGGGGCTCGCCGTGCTCCTCGCGGCCTCCGCCGCCCTCTCCGGCGCCCTCTTCGTGGTCACGTACTTCCTCCAGGACGTCCAGAGGCTCGACCCCCTCGCCTGCGCGCTGCGCGTCCTCCCCCTCGCCGCCCTCATGATCCTCGGCACGCCGCTCTGCCCGCCGCTCCAGCGCCGCTTCGGGCCCCGGCGCACCGCGACCGCCGGGGCCGCGCTGCTCACGCTCGGGGTCACGCTGCTCTCCCGGCTCGACGCGACGGCCGGCGCGGCCGCCGTCGGCGGCGCGTCCGCGCTCATCGGCGCCGGGTTCGTCACGCTCATGGTCACCGCGACCTCCGTCGTCGTGCACCGCGCCCCCGAGGCCCACGCCGGCGTCGCCGGCGGCCTCCAGCAGACCGCGATGAACGTCGGCCCGGCGCTCGGCGTCGCCACCGCGACCCTGCTCCTCGCCCTCGTCCCGGACGGCGGCTTCGTACCGGCCCGGGGCGCCGCCCTCCCCGTCCTGGCGGCGATCGCCGCACTCGCCCTCCCCGCCGCACTCGCCCTCCCCGGTGGGACACGCCCGGAGCCCGCGGCACCCCGGCCCCGCCGACGGCCCTGCGTACGATCATGAGATGCCCGCAGCCGGTCACCGCCCTCCTCCCGGCACGGCGACGCGCACCCAGTTCAACCTCGGTCGCGCCCTGCCCTTCCTGGTCCTGGCCCTGGCGGTCCTCGCCGACCTGCTCACCCCGGACCGGGAGCGCTTCGACCGGATCCTCGTCGCCGCGCCCGCGCTCGCCGCCGTCACGTGGAGCGTGCGCGGGACCATCGGCATCGGACTGCTCGCCATGGCCGCCCGCGTGCTCCTCAACCCCACCAGGGACGTGTCGTCCCCCTCCGAGCTCCTCGCCAGCGAAGCCGTCATCGCCGCCGTCACCGGCGTCGCGGCCTGGGTCAGCCGGGTCAGGACCCGCTACGAGCAGGACCTGCGGGAGGTCACCGCCGTCGCCGAGGTCGTCCAGCGGGTCGTGCTGCGCCCACTGCCCGAGCGCCTCGGCCGCTTCGACCTGCATCTGCTGTACGTCGCGGCCGCGGCCAAGGCGAGGATCGGCGGCGACTTCTACGAGGCCGTCAGAATCCCCGGCGCGGTGCGCGTCATGCTCGGCGACGTCCAGGGCAAGGGCCTCGGCGCCGTCGAGACCGCCTCCGTCCTGCTCGGCTCCTTCCGCGCCGCCGTCAACGAGGCCCGCGACCTCGCGGACCTCGCGGACCGGCTCGACGAGGGCCTCGCCCGCTACGGCGCCTGGGACCCGGACTCCGACGCCGCCGAACGCTTCGCCACCGTCGTCCTGGTGGAGCTCCCCGACGGCCGTGACGTCGTACGGCTCCTCAGTTGCGGCCACCCCGCCCCGCTGCTCCAGCGCGCGACGGGCGTCGAGCCCGTGCACTTCGCCGACCCCTCCCTGCCGGTCAACCTCGCGGGCCTCGCCGACAACCACCACCGGATCGAGGAGGTGCCCTTCGGCCCGGGCGACCGGCTGCTCCTCTACACCGACGGCGTCAGCGAGACCCGCGACCGGGCCGGCACCTTCTACCCGCTGGAGCTGCGCCTGGGCGGCTGGGCCCGGAAACCGGCCGCGGAGCTTCCCGCGCTCCTCCACAGCGACCTCGCCGACTACGGGGCGGACGGACTCGACGACGACGTGGCGGCCGTCCTCGTGGTCCGCCCGCCCGAAAGCCAGTGACGAGGCCGTGCCCCGCACGGTCGCGCGTCGGCCCTGACCTTCCAAACCACCCGCCCGGGGCGGCTTGTGTCGTTGACGCCCGGTTGCGCGTCCTGTGCGCCGTTCGTGCGCTCTGGTCGCTCCGTTCCCGGTACGTGAGGCTTGCGACCATCCGCAGCGCGGACCGCCAGCAGCCCAGTCGAGAGGAACGGGTGCACGTGCCCCAGGCCAATCCCTTCGCCAACGGATCGTCCGAAGAATTCCCCGGCTTCCCGGGCATCACGGCGGGCCTCACCGCGGCCGAGGCCTCCCGCCTCACCGGCCGCGGCCTCTGGGCCGCCGACGGCACCGTCGACCCCGACGTCGTCCGGCTCGGCCAGACCCTCACCACCGCGCTCCTGAACGGCACCGGCGAAGGACCCGCGGCCCTGCTCCCCGCCGAACTCGCCGCGCACGTCGACGAGGTACGGAACCTCGCCCTGCCCTCGTACCACCGCATCGAGGCCATGGACGGCATCCGGCTCTCCGCCCTCAGCCTCCGGCAGCTCGGCCCCGGCCCCCACCCGCTGGTGGTCGTCCCGGCCGGCTGGACCCCCTTCGGCTGGCCGCTCTTCCTCCGGGCGTACCTCGACCTCGCCCGCAGGGGCTACCACGTCCTCGCCTACACGCCCCGCGGCCTCGGCATCCCCGGACTGCCCTCCACCTCCGAGGGCTTCGTCGACGTCGCCGGACCCCACGACTGGGCCGACGGCTCCGCCGTCATCGACTTCGCGACCGATCACCTCGCCCCGAGCGCGATCGGCTTCCTCGGCGAGTCCTACGGCTCCGGCATCAGCCAGCTCGTCGCCGCCCACGACGACCGCGTGACCGCCGTCGTCGGCCTCAGCACGTGGGGGAACCTCGCCACCAGCCTCTACGACCACGGCACCCGCCACCTCGCGGCCGTGAAGGCCCTCCTGGCGCTCACCGGCGGCCCGGTGGAGACCAAGTTCGACGAGCGGAACCGGGAGATCCTCACCGACTTCCTCGCCGACCGGAACCTCGACCGGGTCGTCGAGTGGGGCCGGCTGCGCGCCCCCGAGTCGTACCTCCACCTCACCAACGACAACGAGACCCCGACCTTCTTCTCGAACACCTGGCACGAGGGCCTCTTCGCCGTCAACCAGCTCCTGCGGACCTTCGAGGGCCTCGACGTCCCCAAGCGGCTCAACCTCTGGATCGGCGACCACGCCGCCCCCGAGGGACCGGGACTCATCGGCTCGGAGCCCGGCGAGGCCGACCTGCCCCTGGCCGAGGCGTACGCCTGGCTCGACCACCACCTCAAGGGCGAGCGCAACGGGGTGGAGGACTGGGAACAGGTCTGCAACCAGGTCATGTTCACCTATGTCACGGAACCCGTCCTGGACCCGGGCACGGGCGAGCCGACCGGCGAGCACCGCATCGTCGAGGAGGCCCGCCGGGAGAGCCGCGCCGACTGGAGCCGGGTCACCACCGGCGTCGAGGTCCTCGGCCTCACCGGCGACGGCGCGGGCGGCACCGACGGCCGGCTCCTGCCCGCGGGCGAGACGTCGGCGCCCTCGGAGGTCACCGGCTGGCGCCGCGCGTTCCTCGCGGGCGTGGACACCGAGGCCACCGTCATGGACGCCCTCATGAAGACGGGCCAGGCGGAGTGGGCCGGCAACCCCAAGGCCTACGACACCCGCAAGATCGACCGCCGGCACGCCGTCGTCTGGACCACCACCCCGTTCACGGCCTCGTGCATCGCCCCGGGAGGCGAGGGCACGGCCGGCCGCCGGATCCGCGGCGTGCCGCGCCTGCGCCTCACGGTCCGCTCCACGGCCGCCTCCGCCTGCCTCGTCGCCCACCTCTTCGACGTCGCCGAGGACGGCACCGCCCGGATCATCACCCACGAACCGCTCAACGTGTACGGGCTGACGCCCGACCAGGACCGCACCATGACCTGGCGGCTCCAGGCCGCCGCGTACGACATCGCCGCGGGACACCGTCTGATGCTGGTCGTCGACAGCAAGGACCCGCTGTACGGCGACGCCTCCGTCACCTGGACGCAGACCGTCGTCAGCTCCCCGGAGGGGGCCCCGGCGTTCCTGGAACTGCCGCTGGGGTGAGGGCGCCGGAGCCGAGGCGGGGACACCGCCCCGGCTCGGCTCCCGTGTCAGACCGCCGGTGCGAGCCCCAGGTGCTCCCGGAGCGTCGTCCCCGCGTACGCCGTCCGGTACACGCCCCGCTCCTGGAGCTCCGGCACGAGCAGGTCGACGATGTCGTCCAGGCCGTCCGGCACCAGATACGGCGAGATGTTGAAGCCGTCGACGGCGCCGTGCCGGGCGAACCGGGCGAACTTCTCCGCCAGCCCGGCCGGGGTGCCGACGTGCCCGCGCTGCGGACCGAGCTCGATGACCGTCTCGCGCAGCGACCAGCCGTTGGCCTCGGCCTTCGCCCGCCACTCGGCCACCGTGTCCAGGGTCTCGCCCAGCTGACGGGTGCCGAACTTCCCGTCGTACGCGGCGACCACCGGATCCTCGGCCGGCAGCGGCCCGTCCGCGTCCCGCCCGGACAGGTCGAAGCCCCACAGCCGGCTCGCGATGCCCAGCGCGACGGCGGGCGTGACCTGCTCCAGGCGGACCCAGCGGGCCTTCTCCTCCGCCTCCTTCTCGGTGGCCCCGATGACGATCTCCGTGCCCGGCAGGATCCGCAGGGCGTCCTCCGGCCGTCCGGCCGCCCGCAGCCGACCCCGGATGTCCTCGGCGAAGGCCAGCGCGTCGTCGAAGTCCGTACCGTGCGCGGAGAAGATCACGTCCGCGTTGCGCGCCGCGAAGTCCCGCCCCTCGCCGGAGTCGCCCGCCTGGAAGATCACCGGATGCCCCTGCGCGCTACGCGGCAGGGTCGGCGCCAGATCGACGTCGAAGTGACCGGTCCGCGACCGTACGCGTCCCACCGCACCCGGCACCGACCAGGACCGGGCCTCGACGGAACCGGCGACGGCGCCGTCCGCCCAGCCGCTCCACACGGCCCGCGCGACCGCGAGGAACTCCTCGGCGCGCCGGTACCGGTCGGCGTGGCCGAGGAAGCCGCCGCGCCGGAAGTTCTCCCCGGTCCAGGCGTTGTGCGTGGTCACCACGTTCCAGCCGGCACGGCCGCCGGAGAGCAGGTCGAGGCCCGCGAGCCGACGGGCCAGGTCGCCG
Source organism: Streptomyces sp. NPDC037410 (assembly GCF_055602235.1). Taxonomy (NCBI): domain Bacteria; kingdom Bacillati; phylum Actinomycetota; class Actinomycetes; order Kitasatosporales; family Streptomycetaceae; genus Streptomyces; species Streptomyces sp. NPDC037410. The sequence continues at coordinate 164,238 of NZ_JBVJWR010000003.1, forward strand.
GGCTCGTTGAACGTCGTGTTGGACGTCGAGACGAGACCGATCCGCTCGGTCGCGGCGGCGAGCGCGGAGAGCTGGGTGATCGAGTCCGGGCGGCCGGCGACGTCCAGCTCGTGGATGCCGCCCTCCGACTCGCGCAACCGCAGGCCGTCGCCGAGGAAGAACGCGTCGAAGAGCCCGCGCTCGGCGGTCCTGGCCACCCGCAGGAAGGACGCCGGATCGATCTGGGAGCCGCTGGAGGGGTCCGACCAGATCGTCCAGTGGTTGACGCCCTGGAAGAACACCCCGAAGTGCAGCCGGGCGTCCGGGCGGGGAACGTCGTTCGCGTCGGCGCGGGTCATCGGGTCTCCTCCCGGACGGGCGTGGCGGCACCGTCGGTCGTGAAGCGGCTGAGGGGCCGGGGGAGGCCCAGGGAGGTGCGCAGGGTGGTGCCCGGCAGCGGGCGGGCGGCGAGGCGCCGGGCGAACAGCTCGGGCAGCACGAGACGGGAGAGCACCGCCAGGTCCTCGTCGAGGACGAGCGGTCGAAGGCGCACCCCGTCGACATGCCCCGAGAGCTCTGCCAGAAGGCCCACCAGACCCGCCGCGGGGCCGGTGTACCGCAGCCGGTCCGGGCCGGGTTCCCAGGGGGAGTACCGCTCCAGGTCGGCGATCCGCTCCCGGGCCGACTCACCGGGGGTGTCGAGGGCGACCTCGACCTCGGCGAACGCGAGCGGCGCGCCGGCGGCCCTCGCCGCCCCGCCCGCCTCGGCGGGCGTCGCCCCGCCGACCAGTGCCACGTCGGCGAGACCGGCCGGGACGAGCTCCGGGCGGGCCAGGACCACGGGACGGCCCTGCGGCGGGCGCGGGACGATCGACGGGCCCCTGACGGAGTACGTCTCCCCGGCGAAGTCGATGGCGTGGAGCCGCGACCGGTCCAGATAGCGGCTCGTGGCCACCGACCGGATCACCGCGTCGTCCTCCCACGAGTCCCACAGGTCCCGTACGACACGGAGGCCGTCACGGGCCTCGCGGGCGAGCGCGTCCGCGCCCTCGACGACCGGCCGTCCCCAGGCGCGCGCGGCGGCCGGATCCTCCTCGGTCCCCACCACCCAGCCGGCCCGGCCGGCCGAGACGTGGTCGAGCGAGGCGAGCTGTGAGGAGACGTGGAACGGCTCGGCGTACGTGGTGGCCACGACCGGCGCCACGCCGAGGACGCTCGTCGACGCGGCCACGAACGCGGCCCGCTCCACGGCGCCGATCCGGCCCACGGGACCGGAGCCGCTCGGGGAATCGGGCGGGAGGATCGAGTCCTCCAGGGTGACCAGGGCGAACCCGGCGTTCTCGGCGACGGCCGCCACGCGGGCGAGCCGGCGCGGGGTCAGCAGTTCGCCGGGGGAGTGGGCGGCACGGCGCCACGCGGCCGGATGGGCACCGTCGCCGTCGATCTCGACGGCCAGGTGCAGGGCAGGGCGGGGCATGGGAGTCCTTCCGAACGACAGGGACGCGCGCCGGCACGGCAGCGGTGCGGGGCACGGCTGTACGGGGCCGGGCGACGGGACGTCACGGGACGCGCGGACCCACGCGGGGCGGGGTCAGGCGTGAAGGGAAGGACAGATGGCCGAGGAGGTGCGGCAGAAGTCGACGTGCCGGCGGCAGACCAGGCGGGCACGCGAACGGGCGGGGACGTGCGCGGCGGTGAGCACTGCGAGCACGCGCGCCTCCCCCGGTTCCGGTCCCGTCCGGATGCGCCTCACCTTAGGCAGGCGGCATTCCAGGCTGTCAAGGCCTTCCCGCCCGGCGGGACGGCGGGACGGGGGAGGGGAGTTGGGGTGGAGGCTCGCCGACGGCGGTCCGTCCATCGGCGCCGGGCCGGGCCGGGCCGGGCCGGATCGTGTCGGATCGTGTCGGATCGTGTCGGCATCCCGGCCCGGCGCCCGTGAACCCCGGGGTCCGCTTCCCGTGCCGCCGAGGGCTCAGGCGCGGTGGTGCGGGTTGTCGGCGACGGCTCGGGGGCGGTGGTGCGGGGTTGTCGCCGACGGCTCAGGCGCGGTAGTGCGGGGTGTTCGCCGCCGCCCAGTCGGCCAGCGCCCGCGCGCACTCGGCGACCGACTCGCGCCAGGTGCGGGCCGCGCCGTCACCGGCCTCGTCGCTGACGTGCTTCACGATGCGCAGCGGCACCCCGGCGAGCTCCGCCGCCGCGGCCAGCGCGTACCCCTCCATGTCGACGAGCGGCGCGCGCACCGCGAGCCGGGCGCGGGCGGCCTCGTCCGAGACGAACGTGTCACCGGTGGCCAGGACCACGTCACCGCCGTCCGGCAGCGTCAGCGGGGCCCCGTACGTCTCGCCGGTCAGCGTGGCGAGCAGCTCGCCGTCCAGGTCGTGCTGCACCACGGTGCCGACGACGTGCGTCCCGGTCCAGCCGGGCCGCAGGGCCCCGGCCGTGCCGAGGTTCACGATCCCGGACGGCTTCGGGCCCCGGCCGAGGACGGTCGACAGCGCGGTGGCCGCGTTGACCTTGCCCATGCCGGTGAGCAGGACGGGCAGCTCCGTGTCGAGGAACTGCGCCTCCTCCTTGACGGCGAGGACGAACAGCGGGCGGTCGGCCGTGATCTCTCCCAAGAGTTCCATGGGGGCCACGCTAGTTCGAGGGGGCGCCCCGCGTACAACCGGGCGGGGCTCAGCCCAGTGAGAGACCCTGCTCGGCGAGCGCCTCGCCGAGCACCCGTAGGGCCTTCGGTCCCACGCCGTGCAGGGCGGCGAGCTCGGCGGCGGGCACGCCGGCGAGCTGGGCGAGTCCGGTGTACCCGGCCGCCACGAGCGCGCGGGTCGCGGGCGCGCCGATCCCGCGCGGGAGGTCGGTCTCGGGTCGGTCGGATGCGTCTGCCATGGACCGATCGTGCCACGCTGGGGAGCCGGGAGCCGGGAGCCGGGAGCCGGGAGCCGGGAGCCGGGAGCCGGGAGCCGGTCGACGGCACGGGGCCGGGCGGGGGAGCGGGGCCCCGGCCCTCACACCGGGAGCAGGCGGCCGATCAGCGCCCCCAGCTGGCGGGCGTTCCGGCACGGGCGCATCTCCACGAGCTCGGCGTACGCCGGTGCCACCGAGTCGCCGGTCCCCCAGAGCGAGGGCTGCTCGGGGTTGAGCCAGTGGACCCGTCGGGCACGGTCCGCGATCAGACGGAGCGCCGCGAGATTCGGGTCGGCACCGTTCGTACGGGCGTCGCCGAGGACGAAGACCACCGCGCGCGGGCCGACCGCCTCCGCGTACCGCTCGGCGAACTCCCCGAGCGCCGTCCCGTAGTCGCTCTGCCCGTGCCACCCCGTGAGCTCCGCCTCCGCGAGGATGCGGTCGCCGAGCCCCGCCGGGTCCGCCGCGCCCCTTGCTATCAGCCCGGTCACCTCGTCCACCCGGTTGACGAACGCGAAGACCCGTACCCGGCTGAACTGGTCGTGCAGGGCCTGCACGAGCAGCATCGTTAACTGCGCGAAACCGGCCACCGACCCCGACACGTCGCACAGCAGGACCAGCTCGGGGCGGCGGGGGCGGCGCCGTCGCAGGACCGGCCGCACCGGCACGCCCCCGGTCGACAGCGAGCCGCGCAGGGTCCGCCGCAGATCGATCTCCCCGCGCGCCGCCCGGCGTCGCCGCGCCGCGAGCCGGGTGGCCAGCTTCCGGGCCAGCGGCCGTACCGTACGCCGCAACTCGTCCAGCCGCGCCCGCCCGGCCAGCAGGAAGTCCACGCTGTCCGCCGTCCCCGCGACCGCCCGCCGCGCGACCCGGTCACGGCCCTGCCGCTCGGCGACGCGCCGCCGGGCCTCGGTCCGCACGCGCTCCCGGAAGGCCTCGATCCGGCGCCGGATCTCGTCGTCGAGGAGCCGCTCGGTGAACTCGGGGTCCTCGGCCGTGTCCGCGGCCCGCAGCCGTTCGCGCACCCGGGCGAGCAGCGTCTCGGGGCGCAGCCGGGAGAGCGTCTGGTACGAGGACCAGCCGTCCGACTCCGGACCGGAGCCGTAGCCGCCGAACCCGCCCACCGCCTCGGCGGCCAGCCGGTCGAGCGCGGCGCCGTCACCGGCGGTGAGGGCCTCAGCGAGCCGGTCCCGGAGCGCGGCGAGGCCGGCGGCGGTGCTCCCGGGCGCCTCGGGCGACCCCGGAGCGGCGCCGAGCGGGAAGTACAGGTCGAAGACCTGGTCGAACACCGTCCGCTGGCCCTCTCCGTGGAGCAGGGTCGCCGCCAGCGCCTCCCGGACGCGCTCCCGGTCGGCGAAGCCGACGGCTTCGAGGGCCAGCCCCGCGTCCACGGTCTCACCGGTCCCGATCCCGAACCCGTGCGCACGCAGCGCGGCGACGAGCCCGGCGAGCCGTGCGACGGCCCTGGAGGCGCCGTGCCCGTCCGCCGGGCTTCCCGCAGCCCCGGCCGCGCCCGCCCCGTCCGCCTGGCTTCCCGCAGCCCCGGCCGCGCCCGCCGCGCCCGCCCCGTCCGCCCGGCTCACACCGTGTCCAGGTCGAGCTTGGCCGCCGCCTTCACGATGTCCTCCTGGTGCTTGAGGAGGACGCCGAGGGTCTCCCGTACGACCCGCTCGTCCAGCCGGTCCGCGCCGAGCGCGAGCAGCGTGCGGGCCCAGTCGATCGTCTCCGACACGGACGGCACCTTCCGCAGGTCCATCGCCCGCAGCGCCCCCACGACCCGCACGACGGACGCGGCGAGCGCGGTGTCCAGGCCGGGGACCTTGAGGGTCACGATCCGGCGCTCCAGCTCCTCCTCGGGGAAGCCGATGTGCAGGAAGAGACAGCGGCGGCGCAGCGCCTCGGACAGTTCGCGGCTCGCGTTCGAGGTGAGCACGGTGAACGGCCGTCGCGTCGCGGTGATCGTGCCGAGTTCGGGCACGGTCACCTGGAAGTCGCTGAGGACCTCCAGGAGCAGCCCCTCCACCTCGACGTCGGCCTTGTCGGTCTCGTCGATGAGCAGCACCGTCGGCTCCTCGGACCGGATGGCGGTGAGCAGCGGCCGGGGGAGCAGGAACTCCTCGCCGAAGATGTCCGTCCGCGCCTCGTCCCAGGTCTCGCCCCGCCCCGCCGTGATGCGCAGCAGCTGCTTGGCGTGGTTCCACTCGTACAGCGCGCGGGACTCGTCGACGCCCTCGTAGCACTGCAGCCGGACCAGGCGCGCGCCCGTGACCGCGGTGACGGCCTTGGCGAGCTCCGTCTTGCCGACGCCGGCCGGGCCCTCGACCAGCAGCGGCTTGCCCAGCCGGTCGGCGAGGAAGACGGTGGTGGCGACGGCCGGCGACGCCAGGTAGCCGGTCGTGGCGAGCCGTTCGGCGACGTCGTCGACGGAGGTGAAGAATCCGGTCGTCATGGCTGTCCCCCCGGGAAGCGAAATCTCGTACTGGCCAGTAGCCTCAGCGGTACTTGATCAGATCGGGCACCGGCGCACAACCGTCCCGCGCGTGCTCCGTGCCGCGCGCGGGGCGCCGGGCGCTGGTGCAATGGGGGGACCGGGTGTGGCACCCGGATGCCCGCACGGCGGTGGAGGTGTCGTGACGGAACGGGACGAGGCCCTCCTGACCAGGGCACGCGCCCTTGAACAGGCGATCGCCGAGATCGGCACGACGCTCGACGAGACGACCACCTGCCGCGAACTCGCGGCCCTGCTCGCCCGCCACCTGCACGGTTCCGTCACGGTCGACCTCCTCGACGAACCGGGAGGCCCGATCCGCCGGGTGGCGCTGGCGGGAACGCCCGGCACGGTGGGTGGTGGCAGGGCGCCCGCCGCCGCCATCGACGGCGGGGCCACCAGCGCCGACGCCGACGCGGCTCCCGCGGCCTCCAGCGCCGACGCCGACGGCGACAGGGCTCCCACGGCCTCCAGCGCCGACGCCGACGCGGCCCGCACGGCCTCCAGCCTCGGCGCCGACAGGAGCCCCGGCCTCGCCGTACCCCTCGCCGTCCCCGGTGGGCGCCCCATGGGGACCGTGATCGTCAGGCGGCGCGGCCCCGGGTTCTCCGCCGACGAGATCGCGGTGCTCCAGCACGTGACCCGGCTCGCCGCGCGGCACCTCGGCCACGCCCGCCGGCTCGCCGCCACCGAGGACACCGCCCTCCACCTGCAGCGCGCCCTCGTCGCCGAACCGGGCCGGCCGCACCCCAACCTGGAGGTCGCGGGCAGATATCTCCCGGCGGGCCCGCGCGCTCTCGTGGGCGGCGACTGGTTCGAGACCGTACGCCTCCACTACGGCCGCAGCCTGCTCGTCGTCGGCGACGTGATGGGCCACGGCCTCGACGCGGCCGTCGACATGAACGCCTACCGCGCCGCCCTCCGCGAGGCCGCCTCGACCGATCTGCCGCCGCACCGCGTGCTGCGCCACCTCGACTCGGTGGTGGCCGAGGACGACGCCCGCCGCCCCGCCACCTGCCTGCTCGTCCGGGTCGACCCGGCCCGCGGCACCGCGACCTTCGCCGGCGCCGGGCACCTGCCGCCCGCCGTGTTCGGCGCGGACGGCTCCGTGGAGCTCGTCGACCTCCCGGTGGGGCCGCCGCTGGGCACCGGCGTCGGAGGCTACGAACCCACCACGCGCCCGCTCGGCGCCGGCGAGACCCTGCTGATCTTCACCGACGGCCTCGTCGAACGCCGCGGGGAGGACATCGACATGTCGCTCGCCCGTCTCGCGGCCCTCCGGCTCCCCGCGGACTGCGGCCCCGAGCAGGTCGTCGAAGAGGTGCTCCGTCGCCTCGACGCGCGCCACGCGGAGGACGACGTCGCCGTCCTCGCGGCCCGCGTCCGCACCCGCCCGGAACCGTGACAGCGCGTCACAACCGCCCCACGCGCTGCCGTGACGCACGGTCACACCACCCCCTCCGACGACATGTTTCGCGCCGCCGCGGGATTGTTGCGGCAGGACGCTTGTGCGCGGCCCTCGCGCCCGGCACGCTCCTCGTATGAACACGGCCAGGCATGCCAGTGAACGTCTGATGAGCTGGCCCTCGCTGACCCCCGGCCGCGCCCATTGCGGCGCCGAGCTCGGACTGGGCACCGGGACGCAGGAGATCGTCCACTTCCACGGCGAGCACGAGGCGGACGTCCACCTCACCCGCGCCATGATCGCGAAGCTGCGCCCGGCCCTCCTCGGGTCGAGCGCGGTCCGGCTGCGGGCCGGCTCCGGCTGGGTGACGGTCCGTCTGGACATGGGCTCGGACATCGACCTGCTCGCCACCCTGGTGAGCGCCGCCCTCCAGGCCAGCGGCGTCCCCGACGTGGCCCCGGACGGCTGCACCCGGACCCGCCCGGTCTCCGGCAGCCGCTGAACGACGGCTACGAAGGGAGCGGGAAGAGCATGCAGGTGCTCGTCGCGTGACCGAGGAGCCGGTCCTCCGCGTCGTACAGGCCCGCCTCCGCGAGTGCCGTGCGGCGCCCCTGTGAGAGCACCGTGCCCACGGCCCGGATCTTGCCCGTGTCCATCGTGACCGGGCGGAGGAAGCGGGTCGACAGGTCGAGCGAGGTGTACGCCATGCCCCGCGGGAGCGTGCTGTGCACGGCGCAGCCGGCGGCCGAGTCGAGCAGCGTCGCGTAGACCCCGCCGTGCACGCTCCCGATCGGGTTGTAGTGCTCCTCGCCCGGTTCCATCGCGAACACGGCGCGCCCCGGCTCGACCTCTTCCAGGGTGAAGCCGAGCAGGGCGGCGATCGGCGGCCCGGGCAGTCGGCCCGCCACCATCTCCCGCAGGAAGTCGATGCCCTCCATCGACATCGCGGCCCGCGCGGTGGCCCCGGCGTCCTCCCACTCGACCGTGCGTGACCGCCCCATGACCACTCCACTCCGCTCACCAGCTGACTCTGTACTGCGAAGCTAGCTTCCGTGTCGGCTGACTGTCAACGGCAGAGCCAGGTGGCTACAGTGGGCGGATGAACTGGCTGGAGACGGATACGGAGAACTGCCCGGTCCGCCGCGCACTGGACGTCGTGGGTGAGAAGTGGAGCCTGCTCATCCTGCGCGAGGCCTTCAACGGCGTCCGCCGGTACGACGAGTTCCGCCAGCACCTCGGCCTCTCGGAGGCCGTTCTCGCGGACCGGCTCCGCAAGCTCGTCGCCGCGGGCGTCCTGCGCGGCGAGCCCTACCGCGAACCCGGCGCCCGCACCCGCCACGAGTACCGGCTCACCCGCAAGGGCGTCGACCTCTGGCCCGTGCTCCTCGCCCTCAAGCAGTGGGGCGACACCCACGCCGCCGAGCCCGAGGGCCCGGTCCTCGACATCCGGCACACCGACTGCGGCGCCCCCGTCCGCGTCGTCGTCCAGTGCGAGGGCGAGGAGCGGGCCGTCCTCTCACCCCGCGACGTCACCGTCCGCCCGGGCCCGGCCGCCCGCCCACGCCGCGCCGGCTGACGCCCCACCGCCCTCCGCACCGCGCGGGCTGACGCCCCACCGCCCCCGCACGCGGGCTGACGCCCCACCCCCCCACGCCGGCTGACGCCCCACTGCCCCGCCGCCCCCCTCGCCGCGCCGGCTGACGCCCCACCACACCCCCGCCCGCGCACCTCCGTTCGCCGTACCCGCTCGCGGCACCCGCCGGCCTCATCCGTTCGGCCGCATCCCTGCGATGCGCCGGGGCCCGACCGGGTACCTCACCAGTCATGCCCTCCACACCCGGTCCGCCGCGCCACGGTGCCCCCGACGAACACGGCCACTGGTTCGCGCGGCTCCACGCGCGCGTCCTCGCCTCCTCCGTCGGCCTCGCCTGGAGCCGCGGCCGGGCCATGGAACTCATGCACCGCGCCATGGGCTTCGCGGCGCTCAGCCTGCTCACCCTCGTCCCCCTGCTCATCGTCGTCGCCGCGGCCGACCTCGCGAGCGGCCAGGGCTTCGCCCGCTGGCTCGTCCAGGGCCTCGGCGTCACCGAGGTCTCCCAGGAGGAGGTCGAGCGGCTCTTCGGTCAGCCGGGACAGGCCCTGCAACGCACCACCGCCTTCGGTCTCGCCGCCCTCGCCGCCTTCGGCGTCACCTTCGGGTCCGCCGTACAGACGGGGTACGAGCGGGTCTGGGACCTCCCCACCGCCCGCTGGCACACGATGTGGCGGCACGTCGTCTGGCTCGCCGTCCTCGTCGGCTCCCTGCTGCTCTTCGTCGACTTCCCCGCACGCGAGAAGGCGTCCGCGGGCGTCACCGTCGTCATCGCCCTCGGCGACGTCCTCGGCGCCTTCGTCTTCTTCTGGTGGTCGCAGCGCTTCCTGCTCTGCGGCCGCATCCGCTGGCGCGCCCTCGCTCCCGGCGCCGCCCTCACCGCGCTCGGCCTGCTCGGGCTGCGGATCTTCTCGCAGCTGGTCTTCTCCCCGCTGATCGCCTCGAACGCCGTGACGTACGGCCAGTTCGGCACCGTCCTCGTCCTCCAGTCCTGGCTCGTCGGCGTCGGCTTCGTCGTGTACGGAGGCGCCCTCGCCGGGCGCCTCGTCCACGAGCACCTCGTCCGCCGCCGCATGCGGCGCCTGCTGTGACCCCTACTGGTCCCGGCGCCGCACCGCGAGGACCGTCACCACGGCCCCGCCCAGCGCCCACAGCGCGAACACCAGCCACGCGCCGCCCGCCGACCACGGGAACAGCTGGGGGGCGGCCGGTCCCGCGTCCCCGAGCCGCTGCCAGGCGTGCAGCGGTGTCGCGTGCGCGAGGACCGCGCTCAAGTGGCGCCGGTCCGTGAGCACCGCGGGCAGCAGCAGGAGCAGGACGAACGCGCCGACGACCGAGACCGCGCTCTTCCGCAGCAGTGCGCCGACCGCCATCCCGGCCACCGCGCACACGGGAGCGAGGAGGGCCGAGGCCACGACGATGCGCAGCGCCCCCGGGTGGGTGATCGGCAGCCCGATGTCCCGGGCCGACAGCATCGCCTGCGTCGACCAGAACGACCCGAACGCGACCACGGCTCCGAAGAGGACCTGCACCACGGTGACGACGAGGACCTTCGCCGCCATGAGCGAGCCCCGGGCCGGTACCGCCGTGAACGTCGTACGGATCAGGCCGCTGCTGTACTCGCCGACCACCGCGACCGCGCCCATGGCGGCCGAGGCGAGGATCAGGACCAGCGCCGCGTTGTACGTGAAGGCGTCCCACAGCGCCATGTCGTTCGCCATGAAGTCGGCCCGGCTCGCGGCGTCGTACTGGAGCCAGTAGCGGTAGTGGTCCCAGGCCGTACCGAAGTTGAAGGCGACGACGGCGAGCGCGCCGAGCAGCAGCGACCAGCCCGTCGAGCGCAGCGACCACAGCTTCAGCCATTCCGACCCCACCAGGTCACGGAAACGGGCACGGGGCTCCACCACGGAGGCCACGGGAACATCGAGGGTCGTCATCGGGCGTCTCCTGCCAGGTACTCGACGCTGTCGGCGGTCAGTTCCATGAACGCCTCCTCCAGGGAGGCCGTACGGGTGGTGAGCTGGTCGAGCAGCACCCGGTGCGCCAGGGCCAGTTCGCCGATGCGGGCCGCCGAGAGGCCGGTCACCGTCAGCAGACCGCCCTCCTCCTCGACCTCCGCCCCTTCCTCAAGCAGCAGCGCCGTCAGGCCCGCCCGGTCCGGCGTGCCGACCGTCACGCTCAGGCGCCTGCCCCGCGCGGCGAACGCGGACAGGCTCTCCGCCGCGATCAGCGCGCCCCGGCCGATGACGACCAGCTCGTCCGCCGTGTGTTCCATCTCCGTCATCAGATGACTCGACACGAAGACCGTGCGGCCCTCCGCGGCCAGCCGCCGGAACAGGCCCCGCACCCACTTCACGCCCTCCGGGTCGAGGCCGTTCAGCGGCTCGTCGAACAGCAGCACCGGCGGGTCGCCGAGCAACGCGCCGGCGATGCCGAGCCGCTGCCGCATGCCCAGCGAGTACCCGCCGATCCGGCGCCCGGCCGCCCCCGCAAGGCCGACCTCCTCAAGGACCTCGCCGACCCGGGAGACGGGGATGCGGTTGCTGCGCGCCAGGACCGCCAGATGCGCCCGCGCGGTCCGGCCCCCGTGCACGTCCCCGGCGTCGAGGAGCGCGCCGACGTGCCGCAGGCCGCGCGGGCGGTCCGTGAAGGGCCGCCCGTCGACCGTCACCGACCCGCTGGTCGGCGCGTGCAGGCCGAGGATCATCCGCAACGTGGTGCTCTTGCCCGAGCCGTTGGGCCCGAGGAAGCCGGTGACCCGGCCCGGCCGGACGGTGAAGGTGAGCGCGTCGACGGCGGTCGTGGCGCCGTAGCGCTTGGTGAGTTCCCTTACTTCGATCATGGGCACCACCGTGCCGCCCGGGCCCCGCTCCGGGCATCGGACCAGCACGGACAATCGCCCGGGGGCCCTGTCACCCCAGGTCGTACACCCCCGGTCCGATGCCCGCGCCGGGGACAGCCCTCTACGATCACCGCATGTCCGCCACCCCGTCAGCACCGTTCCCCCGAAGGGTCACACCCGGCGGCTGGGTCGCGCTCGCCTGGCTCGCGGGCCTCCTCTTCACCGCCCTCCTGCGCATGCGGCTGCCCGGCCAGGAGAGCGCGGAGGTGTTCCCCGGCGTGGTGTTCCTCCGCTGGGACGGCATCATCATGCTGGCCGTCGCCACCGGTCTCGCGCTGCGCGGCAGCGCTCTCCTGACCCGCCGCCCGACGGCCGCCCTCGTGTACCTCTTCGCCGCCGCGGTCGTCGGCTGCACCCCGCTGGGTGTCATGGCCATCCCCTTCGCCCAGTACCTCTCGATCGACGTCGCCCTGTACGTCATCGCCGCCGGCCGGCCGCCCCGCGAGGCGAACCGGGCGCTCGCGCTGTCCCTCGGCGTCCTCGCCGGCTATCTGGGGGTCCGTCTCCTGGCGGGCTGGAGCGTCGGTACCACGACGGAACTGGCCGTGGCCCTCACCGCCGCCGTCTCCTGGCTCCTCGGCCGCTCCGCAGGGCAGACGCGGGCACACGCCGCACAGACCCGCGCCCGGGCCGCCGAGCAGGCCGTCACCGGCGAACGCCTCAGGATCGCCCGCGAGATGCACGACACGGTCGCCCACAGCATCGGCATCGTCGCCCTCCAGGCCGGCGCCGCCCGGCGTGTCATCGAGACCCAGCCGGAGGCGGCCCGCCAGGCCCTCTCCGAGATCGAGACGGCGAGCCGCGAGACCCTCGCCGGCCTGCGCCGGATGGTCGGCGCCCTGCGCACGGAGGACCCGGAGACGACGGTCGCATCCGAGCCGGATCCGGCCGCCGCCGGCCGCCCCGCTGCCCCCGACGGGCTTCCGGGGCTCCCCGAGATGCCCGGTCTCGCCGCCCTCGACCGGCTCGCGGAGCTCACCGGGAACGCCGGCGTCCGGGTCGCCGTCCGCAGGGCCGGCGCCCCGTGCCCGATCCCTCCGGACATCGACCTCTCGGCCTTCCGGATCGTCCAGGAGTCCGTCACCAACGTCGTACGGCACTCGGGCGCCGACTCCTGCACGGTCACCGTGGACCAACGCGACCCCGAGACCCTCGCCGTCACCGTCGAGGACCGCGGCCCCGTCCCCGGCCACGCGCGCGTGAGCACCGGCCCCGGCTCCGGGTACGGCCTGACCGGGATGCGGGAGCGCGTCGCCGTGCTGCACGGAGAGTTCAGCGCGGGACCCCGCCCCGGCGGCGGCTTCCGCGTCACCGCCCGCCTTCCCCTCCCCACTGGAGTCACCACCCGATGAGCCAGACCACCACCGGGCAGCCGGTCCGCGTCGTCCTCGCCGACGACCAGCCCCTCGTCCGCACCGCGCTCCGGATGGTCATCACCGACACGACGGACCTCGTCGTGGTCGGCGAGGCCGCGAACGGCGCCGAGGCCGTCCGTCTCGTCGAGGAGACCGGCGCGGACGTCGCCGTCATGGACCTGCGGATGCCGGGAACGGACGGCATCGAGGCCACCCGCATCATCACCGAGGGGCCCACCGGGGCCCGCGTCGTCGTCCTCACCACCTTCGACGACGACGACCACGTGTACGCGGCGCTCCACGCGGGCGCGTCCGGATTCCTCGTCAAGGACATGGCCCTGGACGACATCCTGGCCGCCGTCCGCGTCGTCGCCTCCGGCGACGCCCTCATCGCGCCCAGCGTCACCCGGCGCCTCATCAAGGAGTTCACCGACCGCCCCAGGACCGCGCCCGCCGCACCGCGCCGCCGCGCCGAGGGCATCACCGACCGCGAGCGCGAGGTCCTCACCCTCGTCGGACGCGGCCTCTCCAACACCGAGATCGCCGGCACGCTCCACATCAGCATCGCCACCGCGAAGACCTACGTGACCCGGCTGCTCGCCAAGCTGGACGCCCGCGACCGCGTCCAGCTCGTGATCATCGCGTACGAGGCGGGCCTGGTCTCCGCCGTCTGACGGTCCGGCGGCGCTCACACGATCCGGTGATCCACTCGCGAGCCGCCGGCCCGCCCGCCCCGGACCGCTTGGATGGAGGCGACCCATCCGGTCCGTCGAGAGAGAGCCGCCCATGGCGAACACCTGGCTGCCGCCCGCCGAGTACGTCGACACGCTGCCGAGAGCGACGGCGTACGCCTGCCTCTACTTCACCGACACCGCCGGCCGCCCCTTGCAGCTGCGGGCCACCTATCCGACGGAGCCGTGGCAGTGGCCCGGCGGCAATATGGACCCGGGGGAGACCCCCTGGGAGACCGCGGTGCGCGAGTGCCAGGAGGAGACCGGGCTCGTCTTCACCGGCGAGCCGCGGCTCCTCGCGGCCCACTTCGTCACGCACCGGGGCGCGGACTGGCCGGCCAACCACATCGGCTTCATCTTCGACGGGGGCGAGCTGACGGACGAGCAGATCGCCTCCGTCGTCCTCGACCCGGAGGAGCACAGCGAGTACCGCCTGCGGACCCTGGACGAATGGGAGCGGGAGATGAACCCGCGCGAGTTCGCCCGCCTCGCCGAGATCGACCGGGCGCGGAGGAACGGCCACACCGTGTACGTGGAGACCGGCCCCACCGGAACGTGACGGTGGGGCCCGTCCGCCGGGACGGGCCCCACCCGTGCGCGCTCAGGCGCGGCAGCCCGCCATCGGGTGGGCGATGTCGACGACGAAGCGCTCCGGCGAGTGCAGCCGGAAGGTCTTGAAGTCGGGCTTGGTGTCGAAGGCGGCTCCGATGGTGACCACGCCCTCGAAGTCGCCGGTCAGAGCGACCCCCTTGAGCGCGGGCAGATAGATCTTCAGCAGCCGGGGGCCGTGGTAGACGGACCGGCCGGCGTCGTCGTGGGCGGTCGCGGGGGAGAGCTTGATCTCCAGGAAGTGCTTCCCCGCGAGCGGGACCCTGTTTCCCGATCCGTCGTAGTGCAGTGAACGGACCTGATGGACGGTGACCGGGGGCATGGCGCCCCGGACGTCGATCACGAGCCGGTCGAAGGTGGCGTGGCCGCCCCAGCGGACGTTGACGACCTGGGCCGTGGCCGGGGTCGAGGCGCTCAGGGCAGGGGCGTTGGCGGCGCCTGCCGGGATCGTGGCGCCGATCCCGGCGGTCAGCAGGATTCCCGCGGCGACGGCCGCGAGGGTGTGGCGGTGAAGCATGACGTCCCCCAATTTTCTGCTGCTCCGGGGACAGGGGTGTCACTGGCAGAGACAACCACCACCACGATACGGTTCCACCCGTTCTGCGGTATATAGGGTAAAAAGTTCCCATGTGCTGGAGTGCGACCGCCGACCTCTGGGCGGGTCTCGGGATCGGCGCCGTCGGCGTCGCCTCCCTCGCCTCCGTACGCCGCCCCGGGGACGTCCCGCTCGCCGCCCTGCCCCTGCTCCTCGGCGCCCACCAGGTCGTGGAGGCGGCCGTCTGGCACGCAGGCGGCGGCACCGGGCCCGCCACCCTCGCCTGGGCCGCGATCGCCCTTCCCCTGCTGCCCCTCTGGGTGTCGCTGGGCGTCCTAACCGCCGCCCGCCCCGCCGACCGTCCACGCCTGCGCGTACCGCTCGCCGCCGGCCTCGTGACCGCCGCCGTCCTCGCGTACCGCCTCGCCGTCCACCCCGCCGCGGCCGAGGTCCGCGGCCACACCCTCGGCTACGCCGTCGACCTGCCGTACGCCCCGCTCGTCCTCGCCGGATACCTGCTCGCCACCGTCGGAGCGCTGCTCCTCGCCCGCGACCGGCTCCTGCGGAGCCTCGGGCTCGTCGTCGGCCTCGGAGCGGTCGTCTGCGCCCTCGTGTGGCGCACCGCGTTCGTGTCGACCTGGTGCGCCCTCGCGGCGGCTGCCTCGCTGCTGCTGTTCGCCTGGGTACGCGGGCGGCGGCGGCCGGTGGCGGCCGTATACGGATCCGCGGCCGGCCGGCCGTAACCCGACGGCCTCTCAGCAGTTGACCAGGGCATGAAGAAGCGCAGCATGCTCGCCATCGCCTCCCTCGCCGCAGGCGTCGTCACCGCCATCATCACCCCGCCGCCGCAGGCCAACGCCGCCGAGAACCCCCTGGCGGGCACCACGGGCCTCCTCCAGGAGGACCAGACCGCGACCGTCCTCCACGAGACCGTCCAGGGCGCCGAGGGCGCCCTCCAGAACCAGCAGGCCGGCGGGCTGCTCTGACCTCGTGTCCCAGGTGGCGACCGGTGCCCCGCGTTCCCGGGCGGAACGCGGGGCACCGGCACGCCGTGACCCGGGAGGAGGTGGCCCGTGCGCGCGCCGTACGTGAGTAATGACAGGATGTCCCCATGAGCAACGAGAACGTTTACTTCGAGATCAACATCAACGGCGAGTCCGCGGGCCGCATCACCTTCAAGCTGTTCGACGACGTCGTCCCGAAGACGGCCAAGAACTTCCGCGAGCTCTGCACCGGCGAGCACGGCTTCGGCTACGCCGGTTCCCCGTTCCACCGCGTCATCCCGGCGTTCATGCTCCAGGGCGGTGACTTCACCCGCGGCAACGGCACCGGCGGCAAGAGCATCTACGGCGAGAAGTTCGCCGACGAGAACTTCACGCTGAAGCACGACCGCCCGTTCCTCCTGTCGATGGCCAACGCGGGCAAGAACACCAACGGTTCGCAGTTCTTCATCACCACGATCGTCACCGACTGGCTCGACGGCAAGCACGTCGTCTTCGGCGAGGTCGTCGAGGGCCAGGACCTGGTCAAGAAGATCGAGGGCCTCGGCTCCTCCTCCGGCGCCACCAAGGCCAAGATCGAGATTGCCGAGTCCGGCATCGTGAAGGCCTGAACGCCTTCCTGAGCTGAGCGGAGGGCCCGGAGCCCCCTGCTCGCACCCGGACGGGGCGGGGAACGCGGTCCATCGGACGCGCGTCCCCGCCTCCGCCGTGTGACGCCCGGCCTCCGGGGCCTCAGACGAAGGCCGGCGCGTTCGGCCTCCGAGGCCTCAGACGAAGGCCGGCGCGTTCCGTTCCGCCCGGGCCGCTCACTCCTTCTCGCCGAACCGGCGCTCGAACTTGGCGATCCGGCCCTCGGAGTCCACGGTCCGCGCCGTGCCCGTGTAGAACGGGTGGCTCTCGGAGGAGATCTCGACGTCGATCACGGGGTACGTGTTGCCGTCGTCCCACTCGATGGTCCGGTCGCTGGTCGCGGTGGACCGGGTCAGAAACGCGTACCCCGCCGAGCGGTCGCGGAACACCACGGGGCCGTACTCGGGCTGCTTGTCCTGCTGCACGTGTCCTCCTCGGGCTGCCGCCCTGACTCGTCCGGCCTGATCGGCACGGCACTCCCAGCCTCCCCGGACAGCCGTCCCCCGACCAGCGCCACGGGACCGACCGGGTGAAACCCCCCGGCCCGCGGGGAGGGCTCAGTCGCCGTCCGCCCACCGCGCCGCGAGCAGCAGCGCGATGTCGTCCGGCCGGGACGTGGCCGCCCTGGCCTCCCGGATCAGCCGGTCGGCCGTCTCCGCGAGCGCCAGCGAACCCGTCGCGGCGAAGGCGCGGCTCAGCCGCTCGATCCCCTCGTCGATGTCGCGGCCCGGCCGCTCGATCAGACCGTCCGTGAACAAAGCCAGGACGTCACCCGGAGCCAGCCTCAGCCGTGTCACCGGGTACGACGCCTGCGCGTCGACCCCGAGGACCATCCCGCCCGCCAGCTCCACCTGCTCCGTCGTGCCGTCCGGCCGCCGCAGCAGCGGCTGCGGATGCCCCGCCCGCACCGCCCGCGCCTCACCCGTCTCGGGGTCGAGCAGTACGTAGCAGCAGCTCGCGAACTGCCCCGGGTCCAGATCGATCAGGAGCCGGTTGGTGCCGCGCATCACGTCCTGCGGCCGATGGCCCCCCAGCGCGAACGCCCGGACGGCGCTGCGCAGCTGACCCATGGTGGCCGCGGCCGCCACCCCGTGCCCCTGCACGTCGCCGATCACCAGGGCGAGCCGCCCGTGACCGGTCTCGATCACGTCGTACCAGTCGCCGCCCACGTCCATGCCCTGCGTGCCCGGCAGGTAGCGGCCCACCGTCTCCACCCCCTCCCGCACCGGCAGCCGGTGCGGGAGCAGGGCGTCCTGCAGACCGCGCGCGACCGCGGACTCCGTGTCGTACCGCTGCGCCCGCTCCAGGGCCTGCGCGATCAGCCCGGCGAGCGCCGTGAGGACGGTCCGTTCCTCCGGACTGAACCCGCGCGGCGAGTCGAAGCCGAGGATGCAGGAGCCCACCGGCCGGCCCGAGGCGATCAGGGGAAGGAAGGCCCGCGCGCCCGAGTGCGCGTCCATCGGGAGATCCGGATACGCCCGCCCCAGCTGCTCCATGGACTCGAAGAAGAGCGGCCTGCCGGTCGTCAGGGTCTCCACGCCCGGCACCCGGGCGTCCAGGGCGACTCCGTCGAAGGGTTCGAGGAACCCCGGTGGGAAGCCCGTCTCCCAGGCCAGATAGAGCCGCCGGTCGCTCAGCAGATAGATCGCCAGCTGCCGGCCGCCGAACGCCGGCAGCAGCTCCTCCGTCACCACCGCCGACACCTGGCGCGCCGTCACCGCCTCGGAGAGCGCGATCGCCAGGGCCACCGGCCGGTACAGCGCCGCCGCCCGGTCGCCGGGCTCCGTCAGGACGTCGTCCGTCCGCCGGCGGCCGCGCGCGGCTCCACGGGCGACCGGCACCGGTTCCTCCTCCGGGACCAGCACCATCGTCACCCCGTCCCGGCCGGGGTAGAGCGAGACCGACAGCCAGTGGCCGCGCTCCGGGCGGGCGAGGAAGCGCACCGGGTCACCGGAGAGCAGCGCGGCGCGCAGCTGCTCCTCGTGGAAGGGGTGACCGAACCAGGGCAGCGCGTCCCACAGCGGCCGCCCCGCCAGCACCCGGCGCGGCCGGCCCAGCAGGTGCTCCGTCTGCTCGTTGACATAGGTGACGCGGCCCAGCCGGTCGACGGCCAGAATGGCCCGCGGCAGCCGGTCCGTGGCGTCCGAGCCGACCAGACCCGTACCGAGGTCCACGAGCGTGCCCTCCAGTCGCGCGCCGCCCGCGGGCCCCGTCCCCGGTGCGGCCCGCCGCGCCCGCGTGGACACCTCGAGGAGGTGGAGGCCGCCGTCCGGCCCCCTCAGACGGATCCTGCGGACCGACGGCCGCCCGTCCGACCCCGTCGCCTGCCGGGCCGCCGCCCACAGCGCGTACCCGTCCTCGGGGTCCAGGAGGGATGTCAGCGCCTCGATCGAGCAGGGCGAGGAGACCTCCGCCCCGAGGACGGCCACGAGCCCGTCGTCCAGCGTGACCGTGCCGGTCTCCAGGTCCCAGGTGAACGAGCCGAAGCGGACCGGCGGACCCGAACCGGTCGGCAACTGCACGCAGACCGGGTCCCCGGGCCACTCGACCTCCGTCCCCTGCCGTGTCAGACCGGCCAGGGTCTCGCCGAGGCGGAGCGCGCACCGGGTCATCCGGTTCCGGTCCCGTGCGTCCACCGGAACCCCCGGGGTCGGCGCCCGCAGCGCCACGAGCACCCCGAAGCGCTCACGGCCGGCGACCACCGGGGCGTACAGCGAGGCGAAGGGGAACGGCAGGCTCGCCACCAGCTGGGGGAAGCGCCGCATGGCCTCCTCGACGTCGGCGAGATGGACCGACTGCCCGGAGCGGTGCACCTCCGCGACGGGGAACGGCCGGTTCGCGTGCATCCGCCACCACGGACGGAACAGCGGCCCCGGCAGTCCCACCAGGACCGCGAGCCGCAGCAGACCCGGGGTGCCGGAACGCAGGTACACCCCGCCCGCGTAACCGCCGATCTCCTCCACCGCCGCGAGGGCCGCCTCCGCGAGTGCCCATGTCAGGGCGCCGGAGACAGGCCCGATAGCGGCTTCGCTCCCGGGCGGACTCCCGGTGCCGCCCACCGGGCCGGGGCCGGGCGCGCCGTGCGAGGTCACACAGCCAGCATGCCCCCGACGCGAAAGCACCCGCATCCCGGGCCCGTGACGCCCGGGTGCCGGGGCCCGGCGCACTGCCGGTCCGGGAGGCGCGTACCGCCGTCCCGGACCCGGCACGCTCCCACGCGCCCCTCCCGACGGTGTTGACCCCACGCGCCCGCACCGTCACACTCGGTCGTCGACCGTCGCCATCGGCGTGCGGCGGCACCTCGCGAGCAGGGGGCACGATGACGGGCCAGGTTCTTCCGTACGACGTACACGGCGAAGGCCCCGGGAGGGCCCTCGTGCTGCACAACTGGTTCGGCGACCGCACCAGCTTCGCCCCGCTGCGCGCCCATCTGGACGGTGCCGTCGGCACGTACGCCTTCGTCGACTGCCGGGGCTACGGCGACGCCCTCGACCACGCGGGCGCTTACACGATGGAGGAGGTCGCGGCCGACGCCCTCGCGGTCGCCGACGAGCTCGGCTGGGACTCCTTCTCCGTCATCGGCCACTCGATGGGCGGCAAGGCGGCCCAGCTGATGCTCCTCGACGCCCCCGACCGGGTCCGTTCGATCGTCGGCATCTCACCGGTCTCCGCGGCCGGCTTCCCGCTCGACGGGGACACCTGGGAGCTCTTCGCCGGGGCCGCCGACGAACCGGCCAACCGGCGCGCGATCATCGACAACACCACCGGCGGGCGCTACGACGACGCGTGGCTGAGCGCGCTCGTCGACCGCTCCGTCACCCGCTCCTCCGCGACGGCCTTCCGCGCCTACCTGGACTCCTGGTCCCGCACCGACTTCCACGAGCGCGTCCGTGACAACCCCACGCCCGTCCTGCTCGTCGTCGGCGCCCACGACCCCGCGCTGGGCAGCGAGGCGATGGAGGCCACGTGGCTGCGCTGGTACCCCAACGCCCGCCTCGAAGTCCTCAAGGACGCCGGTCACTACGCCCCCGAGGAGACCCCGCAGGCCCTCGCCGAGGCCATCGAGGCCTTCCTCGGCGCCTGATCGCCGACGTCGGCTCCGGCCCTGACGCGTCTACCCTGGAGGGACGGGCAGGGGACGGGGCACTCCGTTCCTCCCCGGGCCCGAGCCGCGCACCAGCGGAAGGGCGGCGGACCATGTTCTTCAGCGATCGTACGGACGCGGGGCGCCAGCTCGCCGCCCGGCTCGACCACCTCAAGGGCCATGACGTCGTGGTCCTCGGGCTCCCGCGGGGCGGCGTGCCGGTCGCGGCGGAGGTCGCGGACGCCCTCGACGCGCCGCTCGACATCTGTCTCGTACGGAAGCTGGGTGTGCCGCACCAGCCGGAGCTCGCGATGGGTGCGCTCGGGGAGGGCGGCGTGCGGGTGCTCAACGAGCGGGTGCTGCGGGAGGCCCGGGTGAGCGAGCGCGACCTCGCCGCGGTGGAGGAGCGGGAGCACACCGAGCTCGACCAGCGCGGCCGCCGCTACCGGGGCAGCCGGCCCTCCGTGCCCCTCGACGGGCGGACGGTCGTCGTGGTCGACGACGGGCTGGCCACGGGGGCGACGGCGCTGGCGGCCTGCCGGGTGGTACGGGCCAGGGGCGCCGCCCGGATCGTGCTCGCCGTGCCGGTGGCGCCGAAGGGTTGGACGGCCCGCGTCGGCGGCGAGGCCGACGAGACCGTCAGCGTGCACGCCCCGGAGCTGTTCTTCGCGATCGGGCAGTTCTACCGGGACTTCTCGCAGACCCCGGACGCCGAGGTCATCGACTGCCTGGACCGGAACAGGGCAGCGCGGGACCCCGTCGTGCAGGACACGGACGTACGGATCCCGGTCGACGGCGTCACCCTCAGCGGGCGGCTCGCGGTGCCCGAGGGCGCGGCCGGCATCGTCCTGTTCGCCCACGGCAGCGGCAGCAGTCGCCACAGCCCGCGGAACCGGGCCGTGGCCGCCGAGCTCAACCGGGCGGGTCTCGGGACGCTGCTCTTCGACCTGCTGACCGAGTCGGAGGCGGTGGACCGGGCGCACGTCTTCGACACCCCGCTCCTGGCCGGGCGGCTCGCCGGGGCCACGGACTGGCTCGCCGGGCGGCCCGAGAGCACGGGGCTGCCGCTCGGGTACTTCGGTGCGAGCACGGGCGCGGCCGCCGCGCTGTGGGCGGCCGCCGATCCCGAGTCCCCGGTGAGTGCCGTCGTCTCGCGCGGCGGCCGGCCGGACCTGGCCGCCGACCACCTGGCCCGGGTGCGTGCCCCGACGCTCCTGGTGGTGGGCGGCGCCGACGCGATGGTCCTGGACCTCAACCGGCGGGCCCTCGCGCTGTTGCAGTGCGAGAACCGGCTCGCCGTGGTGGGCGGCGCCGGCCACCTCTTCGAGGAGCCGGGCGCCCTGGAGGAGGTGGCGGACCTCGCCACCTCCTGGTTCGCCGAGCACTTCCGGCGGGAGGGGATCAGTACGCCGAGTTGACGTTGTCGATGGAGCCGTAGCGGTCGGCCGCGTAGTTGCAGGCGGCGGTGATGTTGGCGACCGGGTCGAACAGGTCCAGCGAGGTGCCGGGCACGTGGTAGGCGAGGAAGGTCGGCTCGATGACCTGGAGCAGGCCCTTCGAGGGGGTGCCGGCGACCGCGTTGGAGTCCCAGAGGTTGATGGCCTGGGGGTTGCCGGACGACTCGCGCATGACGTTGCGGTAGATGCCGTCGTAGGAGCCGGGGATGCCGTGCTGGCCCATGATGGCCAGCGACTCACGGATCCAGCCGTCGAGGTTGTCGGCGTAGTTCGTCGCGGCGGCGGGAGCAGCCTTGACGGCGGCGGGGGCGGCGACGGCCGGAACGGCCGCGGCGGCGGAGGAGCCCGTCCCGGCGGCGACGGCAGGCGTGGCCGGCTTCGTCTTCGCCTTCGCGGGGGCGGCCTTCACGGAATCCCGACGAATCGTCAGTTCGAGACCGGGGCGAATGAGTGACGGATTGTCACCCACGACGCTCTTGTTGGCGTGGTAAAGGCTCTTCCAGCCGCCGTGAATTCCCTTCTTGTGGGCGATCAGGGAAAGCGAGTCACCGCTCACGACGGTGTACGTGTGCGCGGTGGCCGGGGTGGCGGGAGCCTTGGCCGCGACCGGAGCGGCGACGGACTGTACGGCGATCTCCGGGGCGCCGGACACGGGTGCGGCGTCGGCGACGGCCGGGGCGACGAGCGGCAGGGCGAGTGCGGCGCCACCCGTGCCGACCAGGGCGAGACGGCGGGAGATCGGGCCGCGGCGGTGACGGCGGTGCTTACCGTGAGCAGGCATGACGGTTTCCTCTCCGGCGCCTGCGGGGTGAGCTGTCGGGTTCGGACGGGAGATGTCCGGCCGCGCGCACGCGGCTGCACCCCGAGCCGTTCCGGAATCCGGACCGGCGTATTCGTGGGTCCCCCGCTCCTGCCGTCGGGTGAAAAGGGAGTTTTACCGAGCGGCGGCAGGATTGGGCGTTCCGCTCGAATGGAGGTGACCGTAGGCCAGTAATGCGACGGATAACAAGGGGAGTGGTTCTCGGGTCCCGGGAAATGGATCACGGAATTCGGGGAATTCAAGATCGATGCCGCGCGGGAGGCGTCGAACTTCCTTGCCCGGTATGGGGCGGGAGAGGGGGCGGCCGGATTGCCTGGTCGCCTGAGTGAGTCGCGTCACCCGGACCGCAATGTCCTATATGGTGCGTAATTCCGTTCGTGAGTAAATGGGGGGAAATTGCCTTGGGTGGGGCGTTCGTCGAGGGGGGATGGGGTGATGTGGGTGTGAGTGTGGGTGACACTCCGCGCGGGGGTAAAAGTCGCAAAACCGACATTTGTCTTGAACGATGGAGTCAGTCGACCCAGGAGACATCCCCATGCCGCCCTCCACCGCCCTGCTCAGCCCCGACGCCCTCGACCGCGAGGCGGCCGCCCTCTTCGAGACCGCCGCCTGGCAGCGGATCGTCACGGACTGGACCGCCGCCGAGGAGTCGCCGCCCGCGGAGGAGGGCTGGCGGAAGCTGCTGAGCGTGCCGGTCGACCGGCTCGTGGCAGATGCGCTGGCCGCCCTGCCGCCGGAGCTGCCCGCCGAGCGCCGGATCCCGGGACGGCTCGGAGCCGTACTGCCGGACCGGCTGCACACCTGGCGCCGCATCGGCCAGGCCGACCTCCGCCCCTCGGTGCACCTCGGCTACGCACGCCTCGTGCTGACGGAGTGGGGCTGGCAGAACGCCCCGTACAAGCTGCGCGACGCACGGGGCGCCCGGTGCGTCTGCGGTGCCCTCCTCGCCGCCCACCGCCTCGGCTACGGCAGCGCGGAGACCATGAACGAGGCGGCCGCCTGGATCATGACCGAGCTCCGGGCGCGCGGCTGGCGGGAGCTGATCGGGCCGTGGAACCGGGCCCCCGGCCGTACGGCCGCCGACGCGGTGGCCCTCCTCGACGCCACGGTCCGGCGCGCGGCCGAGGCCGGCTGCTGAGGTGGCGCCGGGGCCGGCCGCTGACGTGACGCCGGGGCCGGCCGCTGACGTCGCACCGGGGGCCGGGCGGGGGCGGCGCGGCCGCCGCCCGGCTCCGCGGGATCAGCCGCTGACGCTGGCGGCTCCGGTCTCGATGTGGCCGGTGTACCGGCGCGACCAGGTGCCGTCGATGTCGGCCAGGATCGTGAAGTCGTACCAGCCGTCGTTGTACGCCACCGCGTTGAAGTAGTCCTCGCGGCTGGAGTTCGCCGGCACCGTGTACGTCCACGGGCCGTCCGAGCGGTAGGCGTTCGAGCGGATCGTGAAGGTGACGGGCCCGGCCGAGGTGTTGGTCATCTTGAACCACAGGGCCGTCTTGCCCGTACCCGACTCCGGTGCGTACCGGGCGGCCACCTCGATCGCCTTGCCCGCCTTGGAGGCGTCCCCGATGAAGCGGCGCAGGAAGCGGTTGGGGCCCATCATCGAGATGTCGTACTTCCCCGAGCCCGAGCCGAGGCCGATGTTGAAGTAGTCGGTGGCCGTGTCGCCGGGGTCGACGGTGTACTGCCAGGCGGCGGTGTCCCGGTACTGGTGGGGGTGGATCGAGAAGTGCGCCGACCGCCTGGCCTCGGCCCCCTGGTTCGTCATCGAGAACCAGGCGAGGATCTTGCCCGCGGCGCCGAACTCGAAGCGGTCGAGGTTGCCGTTCACCTGGTACGGCAGGGAGCGCGCCGGGCGGGTGCCGGACTCCTGCGCGGGCAGCGCGTTGTTCTGCGGGGCCGGGTTCGGCAGCGGGCCGCAGGTCGCCTGCCCGATCACCTTCGCCGTGGAGGGAAGGCCGGCAGGCACTCCGTACACCGGGTTGGCGAAGTCGAAGACCCCGGTCAGGTCGCCGGTGACCTTCCGCCGCCAGGCGCTGATGTTGGGGCAGGTCGCCGGGGTGCCGAGCGCCGCCGTCCAGCTCTCCATGAAGCGCAGCACGGAGGTGTGGTCGAAGACCTCGGAGCTCACCCAGCCTCCGCGAGTCCACGGGGACATGACAATCATCGGGACGCGGAAGCCCAGGCCGATCGGCACGCCGTCGATGTACTCGCCCGCGGTGCCCGGAGGGGCGACC
This sequence comes from Streptomyces sp. NPDC037410, assembly GCF_055602235.1. Classification (NCBI taxonomy): domain Bacteria; kingdom Bacillati; phylum Actinomycetota; class Actinomycetes; order Kitasatosporales; family Streptomycetaceae; genus Streptomyces; species Streptomyces sp. NPDC037410. Next base: position 188,963 of record NZ_JBVJWR010000003.1, read on the forward strand.
GGCGGGGGCACGTGGTCGAAGAAGCCGTCGTTCTCGTCGTAGTTGAGGAAGAGCACCGTGGAGTCGAACACCTCGGCGTCGGCGGCCAGCGCGCGGTAGACGAGGTCGACGAAGTGGGCGCCGTCGCCCGGCGGGGCGTACGGGTGCTCCGAGAAGGCCTCGCTCGCGACCACCCACGACACCTGCGGCAGGGTCCCCGCGACGACGTCGGCGCGGATCGCCGCGGCGATGTCGTCCGGCGTCGAGCCCGTCACCTTCGGGACCGAGCCCATGCCCCGGTCGTACAGCGGGTCCCCGGGCCGCGCGTCCGTGAACTTCTTGAAGTACGCGAGGCCGTTGTCGCCGTAGTTGTCCTGGGCGTTCTGGTAGACCTTCCAGCTCACCCCGGCGCGCTGCAGCGCCTCGGCGTACGACTCCCAGGTGAGGCCCGACTCGTCGCCCCCGTCCTTGCTGGACGCGTCGACCTTCCCGCTCCACAGGAAGGTGCGGTTGGGGCCCGTGGCGCTCAGCGTCGAGCAGAAGTACGCGTCGCAGATCGTGTAGTTGTCGGCGAGCGCGTAGTGGAAGGGAATGTCCCCGCGGTCGAGGTGGCCGAGCGACCGGGTGTTGCCCACGCCCGTGACCCAGTTGTCGAGGCGGCCCTTGTTCCAGGCGGCGTGCTGCGAGGTCCAGCTGTGCGGCAGGTCGCCGTTGCACTGCGCGAGGGTCTCGCCGTCGACGCCGCCGGCGGACGGGGTGTCGCTGAGCTTCCAGGGGTACTGGCGGCCGCCCCAGTTGGGCTGGTTGAACATGCCCCAGCCGCCGGGGATGTTGCCGGCGGCGCGGTCGCCGAAGCCCCGGACGCCCTTCAAGGTGCCGAAGTAGTGGTCGAAGCTGCGGTTCTCCTGCATGAGGATCACCACGTGCTTGACGTCCGCGAGGGTGCCGGTCGCGCTGCTCGCGGCGGCGGACGCCCGGAGCGGCGGCAGTGCGGCTCCCGCCATGAGCCCCGCGCCGATCCCGACGAATCCCCTGCGGCTGATGGGAATCATGCCCCGCCCTTCCTGTCACGGTGTGCCCCAGCGGCACGTCGGAGACATGATGGGGGAGGGCAGCTTAAAGGTATACAGCCGCGCGGTAATTACTGTGTGAATACGCGGAGGACCGTAGGCGCCGGGCCCTGAATTGGTTCATCGTCAGACCAATGCGTCAGACGGTGAGAACCTCCACCCCGGCTTCGGTGAGCTGCAGGGCCGTCTCCGGGGCGAGGCCGGTGTCGGTCACGAGCAGGTCGATCCGGTCCAGACCACAGATCCGCGCGAACGCCCTGCGGCCCATCTTCGAGGAGTCGGTCACCACGACGACCCGGCTCGCCCGCTCCGCGAACAGCCGGCTGATGCTCGCCTCGTCCTCCTGATGCGCCATCACCCCGAGCTCGGCGTCGACCCCGTCGACCCCGAGGACCACCACGTCGAGCACGACCTCCTTGAGCACCCCGACCGTCAGCGGGCCCACCAGCTCGTAGGTCTGCGGGCGGGCGACCCCTCCCGTGGTGACGATCTTGATCTGCGGACGCACCGCCAGCTCGCCCGCGATGTTGAGCGCGTTGGTCACCACGGTCAGCGCGGGCCCGGCGGGCACCGCCGTGCCCGGAGTCTCGGCGCGACCGCTCGCGAACCGCAGTGCGAGTGCCCGGGCGACCTCCGTGGTCGTCGTGCCGCCGTTGAGCCCGACGACCTCGCCGGGCGCGACCAGATCCGCCACCGCCTCGGCGATCCGCCGCTTCTCCGGCGCGTGCCGCGTCGACTTGTACCGCAGTGGCAGCTCGTACGACACGCCGTGCACGACCGCTCCGCCCCGCGTGCGGACGAGGAGCTGCTGCTCGGCCAGCTCGTCGAGGTCCCGGCGGATCGTGGCGGCGGAGACGTCGAGCGCGGTCGCCGCCTCCTCCACCTCCAGCTTCCCCGAAGCCGCGAGCAGCTCCAGGAGCGTGTTCCACCGCTCGTGCTTGGACATGGGTCCCTCCCTCCACCGGGGCCACGCCCGCATGACCACCCCGCTCGTGCGCGCGTCCGATTCTAGCCGCCGACAGGGGCGAGATCTGGAAAGAGGATGCATGTTTCTGCTTGAATGGGCGCGTCTTCAAGCAACTTCCGTCATCATCGCGCACACTTCTTGCAAGGAGATCGGCATGACCACCACCCGCACCGCCATGGAGATCGCCTCCCAGCCGGCGACCTGGCGCCAGGCGGCCCGCACCCTGCCCCAGCACGTCGCGGCCCTGCCCCGACGCGGCGAGCGGGTCGCGGTGATCGGCTGCGGCACCTCCTGGTTCATGGCCCTCGCCTACGCGGAGCTGCGCGAGTCCGGCGGCCACGGCGAGACCGACGCCTTCGCCGCCTCCGAGTTCCCCTACGGCCGCCGCTACGACCGGGTGGTCGCCATCACCCGCTCCGGCACCACCAGCGAGGTCCTCGCCGTCCTGTCCCGGCTGCGCGGCACCGTCCCCACCGGCGCGATCACCGCCGACCCCACCACCCCGGTGATGGACCTCGCCGACGAGGTCGCCGTCCTCGACTTCGCCGACGAGGAGTCCGTCGTCCAGACCCGCTTCGCGACCACCGTCCTCGCCCTGTTCCGCGCGCACCTGGAGGCCGAGGACGCCCTCCCCGAGGGACTCGCCACCGTCGAGGACGCCGCACGCGACGCCGAGCAGGCCCTCAACTCCCCGCTTGACGAGAGCGTGCGCACGGCCGAGCAGTTCACCTTCCTCGGCACCGGCTGGACCTACGGACTCGCCCTGGAGGCGGGCCTCAAAATGCGCGAGGCGGCCGGTGCCTGGACCGAGGCGTACCCGGCCATGGAGTACCGCCACGGCCCGATCAGCATCACCGGCCCCGGCCGCGTGACCTGGGGCTTCGGCACCCTGCCCGCCGGACTCGCGGACGACGTGCGCAAGGTCGGCGGCACCCTCGCCGAGAGCGACCTCGACCCGCTCGCCGACCTCGTCCGCGCCCAGCGGCTCGCCGTCGCCGTCGCCGAGGCCCAGGGGCTCAACCCGGACACCCCCCGGAACCTGACCCGCTCCGTCGTCCTCACCGACGTCCATGCCTGACCGCCGCCCCGCGCCCGCCCACCACCCGGGAGAAGCACCGTGCCGCTGACGCCCACCGACGAGATCGTCCGCCGCGCCCGCGCCGCGGGCACCGGAGTGGGGGCCTTCAACGTCCTCCAGCTCGAACACGCCCAGGCCATCGTGGCCGGCGCGGAGAACGCCGACCGTCCGGTCATCCTCCAGATCAGCGAGAACACCGTCCGCTACCACGGAGCCCTGGAGCCTGTCGCGCTCGCCGCCCTGGCCGTCGCCCGCGCCGCCAAGACCCCCGTCGCCGTCCACCTCGACCACGCCGAGAACCCCGACCTCGTCCGCGAGGCCGTCGCCCTGGGCCTCGGCTCGGTCATGTTCGACGCCTCGAAACTGCCGTACGCGGAGAACGTCGCCGCGACCCGCGAGGTCGTCGAGCACTGCCACAGCCACGGCGTCTGGGTCGAGGCCGAACTCGGCGAGGTCGGCGGCAAGGGCGGCGCCCACACACCGGGCGTGCGCACGGACCCCGAGGAGGCCCGTGCCTTCGTCGACGCCACCGGCGTCGACGCCCTCGCGGTCGCGGTCGGCAGTGCCCACCAGATGGTGACCCGGGACGCCGTCCTCGACCTGGAACTGATCGCCCGGCTGCGCGCGGCGGTCGACACCCCGCTCGTCCTGCACGGCTCCTCGGGCGTCCCGGACCCGCACCTCACCGAGGCGATCGCGGCCGGCATGACCAAGGTGAACGTCTCCACCCACCTGAACAAGGCCTTCACCGAGGCCGTCCGCACCCACCTCGCCGAGCACCCTGCCACGGTCGACCCCCGCCACTACCTGACCCCGGCCCGCGCGGCCGTGGCCCGCGAGGTCGCCCACCTCCTGGGGGTCCTCTCGCCCTGACCGGTCGGCCCGCCCCACCGTCAGCCGTTCCTGTCGCGCAGCCAGTGGTCGAACTCGACGGCGACGATGCGCTCGTCATGCACGCCGGCCGCGTCGTCGGACGCCAGCCAGACGATGGGCGGGCCGATGACCGGCGGCTCCAGGAACCTCCGGTCGCCGGGCGCGGCGTCGAGGGGCAGCATTCCGGTGACCGTCGGGCCCCCGGGGAGCAGCAGGTTGACGGTGACGCCCGTGTCCCGCAGGTCGGCGGCCCTGATCCGGGACAGTGACTCGCTGCCCGCCCGGGACGGCCCGTAGGGGACGAACCCGGCCCGGTGCGTGGTCGACTCGCTCACCGCGATGTTCACGATGCGGCCGCCGCCCGCTGCCAGCATCCGGGGCGTGACCTCGCGCGCCACCAGGAAGTACCCCGTCAGATTGGTCTCGATCACCGCGCGGAAGCCCGCGACCGGCACCTCCCAGAAGCCCTGCGGGTGCGTCATGAAGCGCGGGTTGACCGTACGCATGCCGATCCCGGCGTCGTTCACGAGCATGTCGATGCCGCCGAGCCGGGGCCATGCCTCCTCGACGGCCCCGGCCACGGACGACTCGTCCCGTACGTCCATCTCCACCCCGAGCGCCCCCGGCAGTCCGGCGGCGACCGACCGCGCACGCCGGCCGGACCGGCCGGTCAGCGCGACCGTCGCGCCGGCCGCGGCCAGGGCGGAGGCCATGGCGAGCCCCAGCCCGCTCGTCCCGCCGGTCACAAGGACCTTCATCGGATCACTCCCGTCTCGAACATGACCGGGACGCTAGGACCTGGAGCGCACGCGAAGGCAAGGGTGAGACCGGCGCCGCCTATACGTCCTCGACGACCGGCTCGGCGACGAAGACGGGGATCTCCCGGTCGGTCTTGCGCTGGTAGTCGGCGTAGTCCGGGAACGCGGCGACGGCCCGCTCCCACCACGCCTGGCGTTCCTCGCCGGTGACCAGACGGGTCTTCATGTCCCACACCTGCGTGCCGTCGCGCAGTTCGACCAGGGGCGTGGCCACCAGGTTGTGGTACCAGACGGGGTGGTCGACCGAACCGCCCTTGGACGCGACGAGCGCGTACGCGCCCTCGTTCTCGACCCGCATGAGCGGGGTCTTGCGGAGCTTGCCGCTCCGGGCGCCGAGGTTCGTGACGAGGATGACGGGGAGGCCCCGCAGCGTCGTGCCCTTGGTGCCGCCGGACGATTCGTACAGCTCGACCTGGTTGCGTACCCACGCCGTCGGGCTGGGCTCGTACTCGCCTTCGAGGGGCATCGGGGTGCGTCCTTTCGGATGGCGTCCGGTGTCATTGGCCTGCTTCCTCCCGACGCTAGCCGACACATCCCCAGCGCGGGGGAGGAGCGGGCAAACGCGGCGTATAGGGTGCCGAGTTCGCGTGCGCGCAGCAGCAGTAGCAGCAGAAGCGGCCGCAGCCGCAGTCGCCGCGCCAGGAGCGGGAGCCGGAGGACGGGAGATCCCCGCCGCGGAAGGACCCCGGCGCCCCCGGACCGTGCGGCCTTCTCGCGCTGACCGGACGCTGAGAAGATCGTCCGTACGACCGCCCGGTCCCGGCCCTTCAGGAGCATCTGGTGCCCACCCTCGCGTACGCCGACGTCAAGACCGCCGCCGACCGGATCGGCGGCCACGTCCGCCCCGTCACGGTCACCCCCGCCGAACCCGCGGGCGACACGTACGAGCTCCACCTCGCCCTTGAACTCCTGCAGCACACCGGCTCCTTCAAGGCCCGCGGCGCGCAGAACTTCCTCCTCGCCCACCGGGAGGAGGGCACGCTCCCGGCCGCCGGAGTCACCATCGCCTCCGGCGGCAACGCGGGCCTCGCCTGCGCCTGGGCGGCCCGACGGCAGGGTGTCCGCGCCACCGTCTTCCTGCCGGCCACCGCACCCCAGGTGAAGATCGACAAGCTGCGCGGCTACGACGCCGACGTGCGGCTCGTCGGGACGGAGTACGCCGAGGCGCTCGCCGCCTGCGAGGCGTTCGCGGCCGACAGCGGCGCCCTCGCCTCCCACGCCTACGACCACCCCCTCATCGCCGCCGGGGCCGGCACCCTCCTCGACGAGATCCACCGGCGGATCCCGGACCTCGACACCGTCGTCGTCTCCGTCGGCGGCGGCGGGCTCCTCGCCGGCGTCGCCACCGCCGCCCGGCACCACGGCATCCGTACCGTCGCCGTCGAACCCGAGAACTCCCGCGCCCTCGACGCCGCCCTCCGGGCCGGACACCCCGTCGACGTGACGGTGGACTCCGTCGCCGCCGACGCACTCGGCGCCCGCCGCGCCACCTCCCTCGCCGTGACCGCAGCCCAGGAGGACGACGTCCACGCCGTCCTCGTCACGGACACCGACATCGTCCGCGCCCGCCGCGCCCTCTGGGACGACCGCCGCCTCGCCGTCGAACACGCCGCCGCCACCGCCCTGGCGGCCCTCACCACCCCGTCCGACGCCCCCACCGGCTACCGCCCGGCACCGGGCGAGAAGATCTGCGTCGTCCTCTGCGGCGCCAACACCGACCCGGCGGACCTGACCGGCGCGGACGGCCCGTCCTGAGGTGCGACCCCCGGATGCGTCAGGATGGGGTCATGACCGAGATCCTCACGCCCCGACTCCTGCTCCGCCGCTGGACCGACGACGACCTCGTCCCCCTGGCGGAGATCAACGCCGACCCCGAGGTCATGCGCATGATCGGCGACGGCTCGGTCCTGGACCTGGAGCAGACCGCGGAGGTCATCGAGCGGTACGAGGAGGAGTGGGACGAGGAGGGCTTCGGGCTCTTCGCCGTCGAACTCCTCGGCTCCGGCGAACTGATCGGCTTCGCCGGCCTCTCCGTACCGGAGTTCCTCCCCGAGGGGCTCCCCGACGTGGAGATCGGCTGGCGACTCGGCCGGCAGTTCTGGGGCCAGGGGTACGCCTCCGAGGCCGCCCACGCCGTCCTGGAATTCGCCCTCCAGGACCGCGGCCTCGACCGGGTCGTCGCCATCGTCCACGCCGCCGACCAGGCCTCCGACAACGTCGCACGCAAGCTCGGCATGGTGCCGGAGCGGGAGACGAGCCACCCGGTCTTCGGCGTACCCCTGCGGGTGTACTCCATCGACCTCACCGAGTACCAGGCGTGAACACCGCGACCTCGCCGGAGTGACGTCGGCGCGCGGCGTTCCGGCACGGTAGGGTCCCGGCCGTCGCGATGATCTTCGCGGCGGACCGAGGACGCACCCGGTTACGGAGGGGGAGCACGTGAAGCGCGCCGTTGTTCTGGGAGGGAGCTTCGCCGGGCTGCTGGCCGCCCGGGTCCTGAGCGACTTCGCCGAGGAGGTCGTGGTCGTCGAACCCGACCTCCTCGACGGCGGAGACGGTACGGGTCCCGGCGCCCCGCACCGGAGGCAGCTGCACGCCCTGCTCGCCATGGGCCACACCCAGATCGAGCGCTTCTTCCCGGGCATCACCCAGGAGATGGTGAACGGCGGCGCCCGCCTCGGCCAGGGCGACGAGGTCCGGTTCTACGTCGACGGCGTACTCAAGGCACCGGTCGCCGACGCCCGGATGCTCGGCGCGACCCGTCCGTTCGTCGAGACGCACGTACGGCGCCGCGTCACGGCCCTCGACAACGTCCGCGTCGAGCCCGCCACCGCCAAGGGACTGTTCCTCCAGGGCGGCCGGGTCGTCGGGGCCCGGCTCGCGGCGGCGGGCGTGCCGCGGGCCGAGGACGCGGCAGAGGCCGGGTCGACCGAGGACACCGAGTACGACGTACGGGCGGATCTCGTCGTCGACGCCATGGGCCGCTCCAGCCGGCTCGGCAGCTGGCTCGCGGCCGAGGGCTGGGGCCAGGCCCCGGTGGACCGCATGCGCGTCGACCTCGGCTACGCCACGGCCCGCTTCGCCCGCGGGAGCGAACTCCCGGACACGGTGATCGCCCACTCCACACCGGGCCCGGCCAGCGACTACCAGCCGGCCGTGTGTGAACCCGGGGCGCTGGCCGCCGTCGAGGACGACGCCTGGTCCGTCGTCCTCGCCGGATACGCCGGCCACCGCCCGGGGCGGGACCGGGCGGAGTTCCTCGCCCGGATGAGGCGCTGCGTCGCTCCCCTCCGCGAGATAGCCGAGCGGTGCGAGATGACCGGCGCGGTGGAGCCCTTCCACTTCCGGGAGAGCCGCCGGCGCCGGTTCACCGACCTGACGAAGTTCCCGGGCGGGCTCGTCGTCCTGGGGGACGCCATGGCGACCGTGAACCCCGTCTACGGCCAGGGACTGACCCTCGCCACGCTCCAGGCCTCCTCGCTCCACGTCCACCTGCGGACCGGCGCCTCGCCGCACGACCCGGCCTGGGACTACTTCCGGCGGGCCGCCGTGGTCGTCGACGCCGCCTGGCAGCTCACGACGACCGCCGACCTCGCGCAGCCGCACGTCACGGGCCCGTACCCCCGCGGCTACCGGTTCCTGCGCTGGGCGGGCGACCACATCACGACCGCGTCGGTCAGGGACGCGCGGGTGAACCAGACGTACATGGACGTCGTCCACATGCGCAGGCACCCGAAGGCCCTCACCGGCCCCCGCGTCCTCGCCCGCACGGCCCGCGTCCTCTGGCGCGGCTGACGGCACTCCCGAGGGGCGGCCCGGGACCTCCGCGACCGCCGCTGACCAGCGAGGACGCGCGGCCGCGTACCCTCGTGGACGTGTCTGCATCCCGTCTCCACCGCGTCGCCGTCCTCGTTCTCGAAGGCGCGAAACCCCTCGACGTCGGAATCCCCGCACAGGTGTTCACGACCCGGGCGAGCATGCCGTACGAGGTGCGGGTCTGCGGCGCGGAGCCAGGCGTCGTGGCCGGCGGCGACGGTCTGGCGTACCAGGTCGCCCACGGCCTGGAAGCACTCGCCTGGGCCGACATCGTCTTCGTCCCCGGCTACCGGCATCCGGACCGCGAGGACCCGCCGCAGGCCGTCGTCGACGCGCTGATCACCGCCCACCGGCGCGGGGCGCGGCTGGCCGCCATCTCGACGGGCGCCTTCGCCCTCGCCGCCACGGGCCTCCTCGACGGCAAACGGGCCACGACGCACTGGCACTACGCGCGGGCGCTCGCGGCCAAGCGGCCCCTGATCCAGGTCGACGAGAACGTCCTCTTCGTCGACGAGGGCAGCATCCTCACGTCCGCCGGCGCCGCCTCCGGCATCGACCTCTGCCTCCACATCCTGCGCCGGGACCTCGGCATGGGCGCCTCGAACCACGCCGCCCGGCGGCTCGTCGCCGCCCCGTACCGCAGCGGAGGCCAGGCGCAGTACGTGCCGCGCAGCGTGCCGGAGCCGCTCGGCGAGCGGTTCGCCGCCACCCGCGAATGGGCGCTGCACCGGCTGGGCGAGCCCCTCACCCTGGAGATACTCGCGCGGAACGCCGCGGTGTCGCCGCGCACCTTCTCCCGCCGGTTCGCCGAGGACACCGGCTACACGCCGATGCAGTGGGTCATGCGCGCCCGCGTCGACATGGCCCGCGAACTGCTCGAACGGTCCGAGCGGGGCGTCGAGCAGATCGCCGCGGACGTCGGCCTGGGCACCGGAGCCAATCTGCGGCTGCACTTCCAGCGCATCCTCGGCACGACCCCGAGCGACTACCGGCGCACCTTCGCGCAGGGGGAATAACCCCACGCCAGACCCTCAGCAGACCCCCTTTCGGCGCGTTGGCGGGATCTTGGCGCGATACTTGCGGACCGTGGCGATCACGCCGCTGGTTGAGACCAGTGATCCGCGCGAACCTGGTGGCGAATCGGAAGGTCGGAAGGGACACCACTCATGACTCGCATCGCCATCAATGGTTTCGGCCGCATCGGGCGCAACGTGCTCCGCGCGCTGCTCGAGCGCGACACCGACCTCGAGGTCGTCGCCGTCAACGACCTGACGGAGCCCACCGCCCTCGCGCGGCTCCTCGCCTTCGACTCGACCGCGGGCCGCCTCGGCCGCCCGGTCACCGTCGACGGAGACACCCTCGTCGTCGACGGCCGCCGCATCAAGGTCCTCGCCGAGCGCGAGCCGGCGGACCTGCCGTGGGCCGAACTCGGCGTCGACATCGTCCTGGAGTCCACCGGCCGCTTCACCTCGGCCAAGGCCGCCCGCGCGCACCTCGACGCCGGTGCGAAGAAGGTCCTCGTCAGCGCGCCCGCCGACGGCGCCGACGTCACCCTCGCGTACGGCGTGAACACCGACGCGTACGACGCCGAGCTGCACACGATCGTCTCGAACGCCTCCTGCACGACCAACGCGCTGGCGCCGCTCGCGAAGGTCCTCGACGACCTCGCCGGCATCGAGCACGGCTTCATGACGACGGTTCACGCCTACACGCAGGAGCAGAACCTGCAGGACGGCCCGCACCGCGACCCGCGCCGCGCCCGCGCCGCCGGCGTCAACATCGTCCCGACCTCCACGGGCGCCGCGAAGGCCATCGGCCTGGTGCTGCCGAACCTGGACGGCAAGCTGTCCGGCGACTCGATCCGCGTGCCCGTCCCGGTGGGTTCGATCGTCGAGCTCAACACGACCGTCGCCCGCGACGTCACCGTCGAGGACGTCCTGGCGGCCTACCGCACCGCCGCCGAGGGCCCGCTGGCCGGCGTCCTCGAGTACTCGGAGGACCCGCTGGTCTCCGCCGACATCGTGGGCAACCCGCACTCGTCGATCTTCGACTCGGCCCTCACCCGCGTCGAGGGACGCCACGTCAAGGTCGTCGCCTGGTACGACAACGAGTGGGGCTTCTCGAACCGCGTGATCGACACCCTGACGCTCCTCGCCACGCGCTGACGGCGCGACACCCGGCCGGCTCCCTCCCCGCACGGGGGAGCCGGCCCCCCGCCGCACGCCGGCTCCGACCCCACGGAGCCGGCGTGCGGTGCGTTCTGCGGCCGGAATCCGCTCCGAAGGCATTGTCAGTGCCCTGCGACAGGATGGTGGGCATGACGACAACGCCCGCCGTTGAGGCGCACTTCAGCCTGTCCAGCCGTGCCGCGTACGAGGCCGCCATCGAGCGGCTGCGTGAGGCTTCCCGTACGTACTTCGGTGCGGGGTACAGCGTCATGGACGACGCCACGTACGACCGGCTGCGGCTCGGTGTGAAGGCGTGGGAGGCGGAGCATCCCGAGGACGTCGCCGCGGACTCGCCCGCCGATCAGGTCGCCGACGGGGCCGCCCCCGCGGGCGACGTCGCGCACACCACGCGGCTGCTCAGTCTCGACAACGTCTTCGCGCCCGAGGGGCTCGTCGCCTGGGGTGCCTCGCTGCAGCGGCGCCTGGGGCAGGAGCCGGTGGGCGGGTTCACCGTCGAGCCGAAGATGGACGGTGCCGCCGTCGCCGCCCGCTACCGTGACGGACGGCTGGTGCAGATCATCACGCGCGGCGACGGTACGCAGGGCGAGGACGTCAGCCACGTCATCGGGACGATCGACGGACTTCCCGAGCAGCTGCCGGTCCCCGCCACCTTCGAGGCGCGCGGCGAAGTCCTCTTCACCCAGGAGTTCTTTCCGCTGTTCAAATCTGTCTCAAGAGATGTGTGGTTCAGTCTCGACTCGTTGTGGTCGTATGAGACAGGTGCGCTGACGGGAGTTCCCCTCAGGCCCCTGGGGAGGGGCGAGAGTGGACCTTGCCTTTGTGCAGTCCGGGCTGCTGGAGAAGCACCTGGACAGTGAAGTGATCTCCGCGGTGGAGGTGGCCGCGCTGTTGAAGCGGCGGGGCGTCCTCGACGGGACACCGGTGTACCTGGACGAGGAGACACAGATGCCGGTCCCTCCTCTGTGCGAGTTCGGCGGATACCTCTCGACGGCCTTGCTGGATACGACCACGCTGAAGGACTACGGGCGGGTGCTCGGCCGACTGGACGACCACTTGTGCGGTCTGGATAGCGATGTGTTGTCAGCGACCGAGTCCGATCTCGTCTCATACCGCGGCCATCGGACCCAACGGCAGAAGAAGCCGGTCGGCGGGTCGGTCTGGCGCCGCGAGTCGTTCGTCCTTGACGACTTCTACGGCTTCCTCGTCGACCGAAAGATCTTGACGCACCGCCCGGCCAGGCTGGCCGCACGGGGACGCAACGCGTTGGCGCCGCGAGTCCGCTCGGGCATGGACATCCGACACCTGACGTTCGAGCAGTACCGGTACCTCCGAGACGTGGGACTGGGCGGGCAACTGCCCAACGCTCAGATCAGTCCGACCTTCCGAGGGTGGTCCCCGCTGCGCGATCGAGCGGGTGCCGACATCGCCCTGGGGTCGGGGACACGGTGGCGGGAGTGGGCCACGGTCCTCCTCCCCGAGATGGGTCTGTGGCCCGGAATGCCTGGCGGGGCAGCGGAGTTCACCGTCCAAGCCTGCGCGAAGTATGCCAAAGCGCGCCCCATCTACGTCCCCGAGGACGCCGTCGGGTCTGCTGATCTTTTCTGCATGCTCGAGCGCCCGGACATTGTCCGCAAAGCCGCCCGAGGACTGGAGCGCAAGGCCCGCGACCTGTTCGTGGTCGGCGACGTCGACGTCGCTGGCGGGCGGGTGCGGGGCACCCTGGACGGTGTCGTCCGCGAGTTCGAGATGTCGGCCATGGACGCCAAGCTGCGGCGGATCACCGTCTTCGAGGGCGAGTTCGGTCTGGAGGCCCTGACCTTGTTCGTCTGCCGCGGCGGTCTGATGCCGGGGGCGGATGCCTGGAAGGGCTACCGGCACCGAGCCTGGACGCGCATGAACGCGCTCGCTGACGAGACCACGCCACTGCTGCCAGCTCGACGCTGGCGCTGGCACGACCTGCGGCACACCTATGCTCTCCGGCTTTTGACCTATCTGGAGAACATGATGGACGGCGAAGCGCCGGACCTGCAGGCCCGCCGCCGGCGGCACCGTTCGTACTTGACCGGGCACATCCGGCACAACCCGTTGCTGATCGTCAGCCGAAGGCTCGGTCACTCGAGTCCAGAAACCACCTATGAGTACCTCCAGTACACGGACGACCTGATCAACGAGTTCGAGGCCGCGTTCTCCGGCTGGATCGGGGACGACGAAGCGTCCTACGCCGACATCGTTTCCCACGCGATCAGCGCCGCAAAGGGCGGCCGTTGATGCCGAAGGCACGCCGGAAAGGCCGGACGAACGAAGAACGCGCCCGTCTGCGGGCAGCTTTGGCAAACCCCGTCCCGCCCGGCGGTATCGGCCCCCGGGTGGTCGAGATTCCCGCAGCGCTCATGGCGGTGGACCCGTCGGACTTCTGCTGTTCACGCTTGGCCATGCAACTGGCCGATGAGTGGGTGGAGTACGTGGCCGCCACCGCCATCACGATGCACGCGCGGGTCTACCACCAGGCGATCCTCCGGCTCTGCAAGTACGTGGACAAGGAGCTCGGACCGGCGGCGGAGACGGCGAGCCTGACCGATCGGAACCTGCGTGACCTGCTGCTGAAGTGGGAGCTGGCACTGCCCGAGACCTACACTCCGAGCTCCACCCACCCCGGAACGCTGGCCGGAGCACTGCGGGTACTGATCATCCGGAGGGACGACCACCGCGACCGCCCGGTCGACCCGGACCTCGCCCGACTGGCCCGCGGCCCCGCGCTGCTGGGCAGCGGCGAGAGGATGGAACGGGACGAGTTCAAACGGCAGGAGAAGCGAGCCCTCGTCCGCTCCGCCTGGCAGAGCGTCCACGCCACCCGCACACGGCTGGAAAGGGGCTGGGCCCTGGCCGATCAGGGCCGCCACCCGGAGCAAGGCAGCTGGACCAGCATCCCGGATCTGCTCTGGGGCTTTGCCCACGAGCAGATCGCCGTCGCCGACATTCACCGGCTCGTGCCTCCGCCGCGTGAATGGCCTTCGGAACTGAAGGAGTTCGCCGCGGGTCCAGGCCGGGTATTCGTTGCGCAGGTGGCGCGGGTGCAGCTGGCTCGCATGCTGGTCGCGAGGTTGTATCCGAACACTTTTGATCTCCACGCCTTCCGCATCCTGCTGATGGACGCCACCGGCCACACCTCAGAAGAGGTCACCGGCTTCGGCGAGACGGAGGTGGAATTTCTTCCTAAGGGCGTCCGGCTGACGCTCCTCAAAAACCGGGCCGAACGCCGTCGGCACCGGGCTTTTCACGACCGTCCCGCCCCCGAGGAACCGGCTGCGGAGGAAGATCCGGACGGGCAGCTCACGGTGGACTGGCCACGGCGTGAAGCCAGCGAGGTGGTTCGCCAGCTCATGGACATGACCGCCCGTGTTCGAGTCAAGGCCCCAGACGTCACCCACACGCTCTTCGTCTCCGCCACCGTCCAGAGCAACTTCACCGTCGTCTTCGGCGAGTGGAAGCCCGTGGCCCAGAGCTCGTTCCGAAGCTGGCTTGCTACCGTGGGCGTCGAGATCGAGGGCGACCAGCACGTCGGCCGCCTGCGTAAATCGGTCAAGGTCGAGAAGGCCATTATGACCGAAGGGCGTATCAGCGTCGCCGCGGACGACCACACCGAGGAAACCTTCGCCCGCCACTACGCGCAGGGCACCACACTGCGCATCCTGTCCGGGCGGACGATCGCCACGGCTCAACAGCACTGGCTCGACAAGGCTCTTGACCGCGCCGATGGCCCCACCGTCATCTCCGACGCCGCGGAGGACGTCGACCAGGACCTACTGGAGGACTCGGGCCTGTCCGCCCAGGAGGCCGAGGACATCATGGCCGGCCAGCTCGACATGGGCGTCTCCCACTGCAAGAACCCCTACCAGAGCCCCTACAGTCAACCCGGCGAGCTTTGCGCCGTCGCACCATTGCGCTGCCTGGAATGCCGCAACGCCTGGATCCTACCCACCAACTTGCCTCAACTTCTGTTGTTCAAAGCGCACCTGGAACGACTTCGTACAGTTCTGACGCCACCGGCATTCGAGCGACTCTGGGGGCAGAGTTGGGTAAACCTCCGGGCCGTTCTGGAGGACCGCACGCCCGAGGAACTGGACCAGGCCCGCAAGCACATCGAAGCTGGCCAGGCAGTCCTAGACCTGCCGCTCGCCGCGAACACGGAGTTCGACGCATGATCCTGCCTCTGCCCGAGCAGCGACGTCCCTCTCTGTTTCGGGACGACGAGCCCGTAGTCCAGGGGCGCTCACTGTTGCCCGAGGCCCGTGAGCCCGGCGCCTACGTCCCTCGGTTCGGCGACAAGAACGTTTGGAACTTCAACGGCGTTCTCAAACGGCCGGCCAACTGCTGGGCTTCTTCGTGGATGGTCCATTTCAGCCTTGAGTTGGAGGATCCGTACTGGAATCTGCTGGTTCGCGAGTTCTTGATGACGAGCTTCAACCCGCGGCACCCTGAGGTCCTCAAGAGCGGTGTCGCCCTCGACGGCTACGGCTCCCCGAGCACCTTGATTCAGGTCGCCTCCCGCCTGCGGACAGCAGCGAAGTGGGGCCGCAAGAAGGGACTTCCGGCCCACCCAGACGCATGGACCGTGCAAGACCTGCGGCAACGCATCATCGACCTGAGCGCAACCGGGATCACTCCGGCCACGGTCAGGGGCCACGTGACCGCCTTCAAGACTCTGGCAGCAGCCGGGCCCGCCCTAAGTCTGGGCTGGCCTGTCGGTGACCCGTGGCCTGGTCAGAGCTCCCGCCAGGTTGTTCAGCTGAGTGCCAGCAAAGATCTTGCTACCGCCGCGGTTCCTCCGGAGACGTGGTTCCCGCTGATCCGCGCGGCCTGGGCCTACATCCACGACTTCGCTCCTGATGTTCTGCGCGCCGATCGCCGTTACAACGAACTCCTCGCTGCTGCGAGTCCGTCGGCACTCGGCGTCGATGAGCGGCTCGAGGCATGGCTCGCTGCCCCCCAGAACAAGGTCCCTCTTTACGCTTCTCCGTCGGAAGACCAGGATCCGCAGGTGAATTGGAGCCTGCTGATGCTTCTCCTGGGCTACGAAAGAGACAGGTATGTCGTTTTCTCCGAGGCGTACGGTCCGCTCCATCGGCAGCGACGTGCACGGGTCCTTGCGGAAGTGGCCAAGGGGCGGACCACGACTCAGGCACTGGCCGGAGAAATCGTGCAGACGGCTCGGCCGGACGGCAGCACAGGTCCTTGGCATCCCGGCATCGGACCGCGGGCGCTGAAGCACCTGAGGACGGTACTGCGTGATGCGGCATTCACCCTGGTAGTGGGCCTGTCCATGATGCGCGACTCGGAGATCCACGAGATCTTGCGGGATTCCGTCGTCGAGCACTACAGCACCCCGGCCGTCGCCTCCACAAAGATCAAGGGCACCCGCAACCGCCCCGGCAAGCACTGGTGGATCGCCGAACCCCTCGTTGAAGCTCTCGCCGTCGCTGAGTCCGTCTCCCTGCACCCCGAACGCGTCTTCTCCCCCGTCCACGCCCCCAGGCAGGACGGCACCATCGATGGCGTCAACATGCTCGAGTCGTTCGTGCGCTTCGTGAACACGAACCGGGCCTGGACCGGCCTCGACGAGATCCCCGCCGCCTACATCCGCCCGCACATGTTCCGCAGAACAATGGCGATGCTCACCGACCAGTTCCCCGGCTCCGAGATCGCCACCGGAATCCAGCTCAAGCACCTCGCCGCGCGGGCCCTGGCCAACGCCACGACCCGCAGCTATGCCGCATCTGACGACAACTGGGCTAAGTACCTCGAAGACGCTCTCGACAACGTCAAGTTCCGCAAGGTCAAAGACCTCTACGAGAGCCACACCGCGGGAGAAGAGATCGGGTTCGGCCCTGGCGCCGACCGCGTCAAAGACGCCTTTGACCAGATCAACGACACCGTCAAGGCCCGCAACGGAGACGCCCGCACCGCCGATACCCTCCTGCGAACGACCAGGATCCACATCCGGTTCGGCATGCTCAACAACTGCACCGCCGACCACACCAACCCCGTCGGCGCCGTCTGCCTCGAGAACGCGATCATCCCCGAAGGACACGTCGGCCCCCTCGATGAACGCTGCCGGCCTGACCGATGTGCGAACAGCATGATCGGCCCCGAGCACCTGCCGATCTACGACTCGCACCAGCGCATTCAGCTCCAGCTCATCAACAACCCCTCTACGCCGGCCTGCCGCCGCGACCTCGCCGAGCGCGAACTCGACATCACTCGCAACGTCTTCAAGATGGCAGGTGAGTCCCTGTGACCGGACCCACCGACGGTGCCCGCGAAGACCGGGTCAGCCCCAAGGTCGCCGCCGCTCTGCGGTCGGCGATGACCCGGCTCTTCGAGGGCCGTCCGCAACGGACCGATGGCCGCCTCACGAAAGAGAACCTCTACAAAGAAGCCCAGGTCAGCCGCGCGACCATGAACCGTGCTCACGCGATCCTGGCCGAGTGGGATGCCCACATCTCCGCCCACGGCAAGGCTACCCCTGGCGAGGCTCAGCGTGACGCGACCATCGCCGACCTCAAGAAGCGCCTGACCAAGAAGACCCAGGAGTGCACCCTCCTGGAGAAGAAGCTCAAGGCCGCCCACACCGCGATCGCGGCTCTTTTCCACGACAACGAAGCCCTGCGGCAGCAACTCGACAAGGGCGTCTCAGCCGTTATCGCACCCTTGCGCCCACGAGGTTCTCGGCGACAACGCTGAGGAGCCCGCAGCACGGTCGCACACAATGGGAGGCTATGACTGTGATGAACCAGTTGGAATACCGACCTGTCGGGGCCCGGTTGCGTGCTCCCCGTTTCGTTCTGGCGTACCGGCCCATGGCGGACTGGGTATACATGGCGCGCTGTGCCGTGACGCAGGTGTCGAGGGTGTGGGGCGGATCGGGAGCGGTGATCCTTCCCGTACCCGGCGAGACGGAGCAGGCCACCACTCACAGCGACCTGCTGCCCTCGCTCAGAAACTATGACCCCGATCATGTCGCCGCGCTGGTGCCGACGCTGGCGGATGCGGCACACATGGATCCCACGGTGCGTGACCGGATGGTCGCCCAGTACGCATCCCCTGGTGAGAGCAGTGACGCCACCTGGAACCGCCTGAGCTCTCTGTCGCTTCAGATGCCGCGCTGGGAGGGACTGGCTGGTCAACTGGACGGCTGGTGTTCCCCGTTCAAGGGGGTTCGCCAAAACAAGCAGCGCTTCGAGGCGCACGACGTCCGCAATCTGGGCCAGGAGCACGACTCCCGAGGCAGCTTGGCGACCGTGCCTGTGCCCCCAAACGATCGGATGTTCACACTCGATCTATCCGGCGTGGATCCGATGATCGCACTGATGGTGGAAACTCGGCTCGGTTCGGCCGACGCGGCAGCACGGCCGGACGAGAGCATCATGCGGTTGCCGGTTGAGGACGAGGACCTGCCCGCACTGATTCATTTGGCCATCACCGGCAAGCCGCGAGCAACCGGATGGGATCTTGGGAGACGCTTCCGCACGGTGACCGAAGGGGACTCGCCGCAGGAGCTGACCGTCGACGAGTTCATGGCGGCCACGCCCTTCGCGCACGCCGGCCGTTGGACAACACAGCTGTCCTCCTATCCTCCAGGCCCAGTGGTGTGTGTGGTTGGAGAGACCGCCGAGGATCACGCTCTGGCGATGCTCTGTGATCGCCTGTACGGGCATGGCGCCTGGATTCCGACCCGCATGCTGGCAGATGACAGCCCCTACCGGAGGGTGATCAAGAATACTCTCCATACTCTCCAGACGTTCCACGGTGATGGCGATCTGCCGGTGCTGGTGACAAGCGTCAGTGAGCCTCAGGAAGTACTGGAGGCACTAGCCGCCGACCTCAACCGACCCTTTGCAGGGATGACCATGCAGGTTGATGATGGATCACCTGTGCCCTTGGAGATCCGCAAGGCCCAAGCGGTCAGCCCTTCCGCCGTTGCCAAACACGATGCGATGTCGCTGCTGGCGGACCCCACCTCCTATCAGCTTCGCCAGAGCGCGCCTGCAGGCCAGGAGGCCAGCGGTGTTTCGATCCTGGCCCCACTTCAGCTGCCCGAAGCCGAAGCGGCCACGCATATTGGCCCAGAGCTGCACTGGTACGTCGACGTTTGGCTGCCGCGCCACACGCTCCCCGCCCGTACCGCCCTTAGCAGCGCGTGTCTGACTCAGGAAACAGGGGGCTTGCCTGACGCAGTCGTGCGCGCAGCCCGGCACTCGGTCACGTTCATCTCCGCGAACATGGGCTTCGCCACTCCCAACGCCCGACATGCCCGTCCTCTGCTGCACTTTCCGTCGGCGGACGAGGTGTTCGAGGAACTGGCCCGCGCACGTGGTGTCACGGTGGGACGCTCAGACGCGGGACGCCGCGCTGCTATCGCAGCGGAGATGTGGGGATCTCCCGAGGCACTCGCAGCCGACCTGACCGGTCCGGTCCGCAAGGTTCTCAATTCCTTCCTGGCCCCCAAACGCGACGGTGACTATGGTGCCGGCTATGCCGTCAGAGGTGACGGCTACGTCGCCCTCGAGGACATCAAGAAAACACTGGACATCGACATCTTCGAGGCCCGTGACCTTACAGACCGGCTCTTGGACGTGAATGTGCTGAGCCGCGGTCTCCTGCTCAACTGCGCCCGCTGCCACTTCGAGGCCTTTTACCGCATCGAAGTGGTTGGATCCACCTTCGACTGCGAAGCCTGCGGACACACCAGTGGCGTCACAAGAGGACGGTGGTACTCGAAGGATCCTGAGCCGCATTGGTACTACGCCATCGACCAGGTTGTCCGTAATCTGCTGCGGAGTAACGGCGACGTTCCGATGCTCGCCGCACACCAGCTGAGACGGAATGCCTCTTCTGTGCTGTGGTCACCTGAGTTGGAAGTCACCGACTCGGACGGTTCAATCGAGATTGACCTTTGTATGGTCATCGACGGGCGCATCTTCGTCGGCGAGACAAAGTCCAACAACACCCTCAAAGGGAAAAAGTACGGTACGCAGGAGTCGGCGGCCAGACTCGTGCGAGCCGCGCAGCATCTCAGCGCAGACGAAATCATCCTTGCCACCAGTGCGAACGCATGGGCTAGAGACACCCGGGCGGCAGTCGTCAGAGCTGTTGAAGACGGCTGGAGAAGCGGCCCACGGCCAGCAGTCACCGAAATGCTCAGCGTCGGTGAGTAGATGTAGGGAGGCAGGGCAGCATAGCGGCAGGCCCCGCAGTCCGGAATGGACGACCGCGGCTGTGGCCGTCAACCAGAGCTAAGGGGCGTCTCGGTATCCCCGTGACCGGCATATCCGAGATCCCCCAGGAGGAGCCCGTCACCGCCACGCAGGATGGCGGGCTCCACCCGGTTGTGGTGGATGATGGCCCATCAGCGCTTGCCGATAGGGGGACAACAGCGATGAGACGAGACGACTTCCCGGTCATGATGGAGTTCCTCCGGGCCCGTCTGCGTGAGGACGAAACTGCTGCTCGGGCAGTGAAGCCCGGCAAGGACGAGGGTACGGCGAGGTTGCGGGCCCGGGTCCTCGCTGACGTGGCCGCGAAGCGTCGGCTCATGCACTGGGTGGAGGAGTATCCGCGGAGGGCAGAGGCCAGGGGCGCCGCTTTCCTGGAGACGGCGGTCGCCAGACTTTCGCTGGGCCTTCGTAGCCCGGTGATCTACGAACTCGTTGAGGCGTATGCCGACCATCCTGACTTCCACCGCGAGTGGTTGCCGATCGAGGACGAGCGGGAGCATCTGGACGAGGAGGGCGAGTCCGGAGTGCGCGTGTAGGCCAGCGGTGATGCTGCCGCAGCCGGTCAGGCGGAGGGCGATGATGGAAGCTGAGGTCCGCTGAGTCACGCTCCTGGCCGCGTGGCTGGAAGCCGATAGAAGTCCGAGCGCTGCCTGGTCAGATGCCACCGAACAAGACCCCTCACCGCCCTTTGGTCGGCGTTCCAGGCACCGAGCCGGTGACTGCTGTGCCCGGCTGTGTCCACGACCTCATTGAGGGCTGCTTGCACTGGATGGTCAGGACCTGTGAACACCAGGGCGCCCCCGTCCTCGCCACTTGCAACCAACATGGGAGCCCGCCTGCGGACGACGGCACTTCAGATGCCTGCTGGGCCGCGATGTCATACCAACCCAGTGGACTGTCGACCGTGCATTGCCCGGAGACGCCACGATCGTCCAGTGCCTGCTGCACGATGATTGCGGGAGCGCCGGCAGGTTGAGTATCGCTGAATGCCAGTGTCTCGGCACCGTTTCTCCTACTGAGGTTGAACTCGTGGTGTCGTGCCGTTGCTCAGGTGGGCCTGATGGTCAGGCCGGTCTCTGCGAGGCAGCCGTCTATGAGGTCGCTGCGGTACTGGATGTGCCGTAGGCCTCGTCGGATGCGCTGGACGAGGTGTTCGGGGGTGAAGAAGGCGACGTTGGAGAGCCAGCCGCGCCGCAGCAGTGACCAGATTCCTTCGACGGGGTTGAGGTCGGGTGCGTAGGGCGGCAGGTAGTAGATGATCAGCCAGTCCCGGGCCTCGGCGAACCTCCGCAGGTCGGCGGCTTTGTGGACGTTGAGGTTGTCCCAGACGAGCACGATCAGGCCGCCGAGCTGCTGGTGGGCGGCGATCAGCAGGTCCCGGTAGTCACGCCAGGAAAAGCTCTTGCGTCCGTCGCGCCGGCCGTCGTCCCGGCGAGGACGGTAGATCAGCCGGGACCTGTGGCCGGGTTTGTAGCAGGTCAGCGCGGCGATGGACACCCGTCTGCGGGAACGACCCCGCACCCGGACCACCGGGGTCCGGCCGCGCCGGGACCAGGTCTTGGCCTGCGGCGGCGTCATGGAGAATCCGGCTTCGTCCTCGAAGACGAGCCAGGCTCCACAGGCCGCCGCGAGTCTTCCGCGCAGGGCCACACCTCCTTGACCCACCCGGCCACCGCGTCGTCATCCCGCCCGATCGCCCGTCGGGCCGGGACCTGGCAGGACCAGCCGTTGCGTACCAGCAGTCTCCGCACGCCTGGATGGTGTAGGTCAGATGGAAGCGCCGGCCGATAACCGTCTTGATCCGCGCGAGCGTCCGGCGTTGATCCTCCCAGCCGTGCGCGGCCGGCCCCTTGGCCAGCTCCGCCTCCAGCTGGGCGAACTGCCTCTCGCTCAGCCTCGGCAGCGACGCCGACCCCTGTGACCGCAGAGCCCGCGGGCCGCCCTCGTCCCACATCTGCCGCCATCGCTGCACGGAGCGGACGCTGACCCGCAGGCCCTTGGCGATCACCGAGCTCGCCTCGCCCTGGGCGAACCTCTCGGCCGCCTTCAGCCGTAACTCCTCGCGGAACTGCTGCCGTTCGACGGTCAGCCCGCCCCCTTGTGGATACCGCATGCCACAGGTGATGCCGCAGCGAGGGAGGAGACGTCAGCCCCTACGACACCACGAGTTCAACCTCAGTACCTGCGAAGCTAGTGCTGTGACCGCATAGGTTCACCGGGTTGCTCGTTGTGCTGGTTGGAAGCGATGTCGCGTCCAACCAGCAGGGGAGGCGGCGGGATGGCACCACCGGTCAGGGTCCGGAAGCTGACGGAGCAGGAGGGGCAGAAGCTTCAGCAGATCGTTCGTCGGGGTAGTACGAGCAGGTCCGCGCCCTCCGACGACTCCCAGCTGTCGACGGTGTTGCGGTTCGGCCGCCGCCGGGAGCGGAACCCGTCAGAACTCGCATTTGCTGGACGGACTGCCCGCCATCACGGCATCATTTCCAAGTCAGCCACAGAGGGGAAAGAGCATTATGGGCGCGGAAATCTTGGGTATTCATGGCATCGGCCAGCAAAGGCAGAGCCCGAAGACCTTGCAAGAGAGCTGGAAAGTCGCAGCCCGACAAGGCATCATCGCGTCAAACGGAAGCGCTCAGCTCCGGAGCATGGAAGTCGCCTATTATGCGATGCTATTCCGAAAGGGTAATGGTCGGCTAGGGCATCAAGAAGGCGCGATGGATGCCGACACACCACTCTCGGTCGGCGAGCAAAGATTCCTCGATGAAATCCTTGAGGATAATCTAATTTCCGACACGGACGTTCGGGACGTTCAAGCTCAGACGCTGGGTCTAATTGCGGTTCCGAGTGGAGTTGCACGCTTCCTGGTGGCGACTGATCGAAAGTTTGGACGCGGCGCAGGGAAGCGTCTCCTATATTTCCTTCGGCAGGTCTACCGTTACCTTACGGATGAAGATCTTTCGAGTGCCATTCGACAGAAAGTCGCGGAGTCCGCCTCTACTGTCACGAACGTAATCTTGGGCCACTCCTTGGGGAGCGTAGTGCTATACGACATGCTCCTTCGAGGAGACTTTGCCGTGAAAGGGGGCGACTCGAAAGGGCTAACTATCGTCACTTTTGGATCTCCACTGGCCTGGCCAACTGTTAGGCGAATGCTTGGACACGGTTCACATATCCAGGACGTCGGTTGCGAATGGAGAAATGTTTTCGACCCCAAGGATGCCATCACTGGGGGGATGGCATTGAATGGACCTCGCACGGTGAACATTAGCGTCGCGAATGGGTTGCGCGACCCTCATGCTGCCGTGAACTATTTGCGACAATCGGCTATCGGGGACCTACTTCTCTGATCTGGCATAGGAGAAATGGTGTGAGCTCGAATCGTCGGAGACTCGTGACGATTGCGGTGACTGAGTACGACTACGAGAGCGAGGAGTTTGGAGAGTCCATCCGGAAACAGGTCTCTTCTGTGCAGAACTGGTTCGCCCATGATGCAATATCACACGAGGAAAGGTTTATTCCTACTGCACCAGACGTACTCGAGACCGTTCGTGACGTCACAGACTTCGCACATAAAGAGAAGCTATTCGAGTGCGAACAAGAGGATATCCTGGTTGTGTATATAACCGGACACGGTGTGCGATCAAACGCGAACCGTCACTTCCTCCTGCTACCTCAGTCCGACGACTCCAAGCTCATGTCAACGGCATTCCCCACCGCTGATCTAGTGGGGGCCATTCTGGACTCTGAAGCACAGCACGTACTCGTTCTTGTCGATTCATGCTATGCAGGCTCATTGGACGCTGAACTGGCGAGTCGACTCCAAGATCTTTCGTCTGATCGTTTCGGAATGGACACCTTGGTTGTTGTCACCAGTGGGGACTTCACTGAGCAACCACGGGTTGGTGAGTTCACTGAGGTACTCGACCTTGCTGTCCAGAAAATTTGTGATGAAACCAAAGGTTTCGCGGGATCCACTATCTCGTACCAAGATTGGGAGGCCGTGCTACGCGAGGTTGCCATGGAGAGGCGCGACCTAATTCCGGTACGGTGGGTGTGGCCTCGCAGCCGCAATGATGATCCCAGCCCATGTCTGCCTAACCCAAGGTACTGGATCGAGGACAAATCACTATTTGATGCGCCTGAGGCCGAATCGATTACCTCTACTAGCCCTCCCACTCCGTCCAACTACTGGATAACGCGAGCTTCAGGAACGTCATCAGAGAGTGATCTGGCCTGGCATTTCACAGGTCGACACAAGATTGTTGGGGAAATCGAGGAGTTTCTCAGTTCGGGAGAAGGTGTATGCCTTGTAACCGGAGAAGCTGGGTCGGGCAAGTCGGCAATTATCGGACACCTGGTAGTGCACGGAAATGCTCGAGTCCGGAAGGACTTGCCCCAAGAGGTTCTGAATATCCTGGAAGTAGACTCTTCTCCCTGTGTAGATATTGCAGTGCTAGCGAGAAACAAGCCCACTGCTTCCATCGAGGAAGAGATTCGAACCGAACTACTGAGTATCAGCGGAGGGACGGCGAATAACACCTCGTTGGGTGAGGAAATTGAGTCCGCCAGATCCACCCTTGGCCGGCCTGTGGCTATCGCTATCGATGGTGTTGATGAGGCCACTGATCCTGAGTCTCTAATCGGTGACCTATTGCACCCGATTGTTCGTGATGGGAGTCGACCCAGGACTGAAGTTAGAGTGCTTCTCGGTGTGCGCAGCCCAAGGAACGCGACGCCCGCTAGGGGGGTGACGAGAAGAGATCTCTTGATCGACGAGATAGTGAGGGTAATGAATACCCAACTCCAAGATACGGAAACGAACGGACCGACCGACGATTCTGCCCCGTCATCTGAGATAGAAATCACCCCCATCATCGTCCTGCGGACCGACGAAGATGGGAGCCGCGCGGAAATTGCAGACTACGCCCATTCTTTGCTGATCGACAGAAGCCATCCAGAATCCCCGTATCAGATGGCACCTGATGCAGCACTTAAGGTCGCCGAGGCAATTTCTCGCCGAACGGCGCCATCATTTCTCAATGCTCGCCTTTCCGCAGACAGGGCGCGCAGCCGATCGACCGTGCAAGATGTAGAAGATCCTGAGTGGATTAAATCACTGCAGGAT
Organism: Streptomyces sp. NPDC037410; assembly: GCF_055602235.1. Classification (NCBI taxonomy): domain Bacteria; kingdom Bacillati; phylum Actinomycetota; class Actinomycetes; order Kitasatosporales; family Streptomycetaceae; genus Streptomyces; species Streptomyces sp. NPDC037410. The sequence goes on from NZ_JBVJWR010000003.1 coordinate 214,153, forward strand.
GGTACTGTCGCGCTTCTCCATTCGGATGTTGAAGAGGTGGCAGAGAATTCCGGAATCGAGTCAGGTGATTTGCTTGCGGCCCTGCAGGCCACGGCGTATTCATGCGGACCTGGGTTGCCCTGGTCGGATGTGTGGCCTGCAGTTTTCAACTCCATCCGTGAAAACGTGACGCTAGAAGCAGACGAAGCGATCAAAGAAATTCGATCCAGTCGCCTAAATGGCTATCTCGCCACAGACATTTCAGACAATAGGGTTGTCTACCGCCCTAGCCATGAACGCATCGCGGAGAATCTTAGAAGCCTCGCGGTCGGCGAGAGTCGAGTGGTCAGAGAATCCGATCTGCAAGTCCACGAGACGTCTATTCATGCGAAGATCACTGCCGCACTGTCAAATATCGCGAGATCCACTCTCCCATATCCCCCTCACCCGTACATCAGGCGCTATCTGGTGCAGCATGCCGCTTCGGGTGGGGTTCTGGACGATCGTCACGTACCTCTCGCGTTTCTCGAATGGGAGACAAGTCGAAGGGTCGGGAGTCTACTGCATTTCCCTATTGAGGGAAATGTGAACTTGCGTGCATGGGCTCGGATTGAACGTCATTTGACTGGTGTGGAACTAGCCTCGCAGCGAGCCAGTCACGCATTCCACTTGACCGCATTGGGGGGGACCCCACCCCCTCTGGCGGGATGGCTTCACCCGCAATGGTCCCAGTGGGAAGTCGAGAGCGTAAGCGCCGGGACTGCCAGTACTCGAGGGCGATATGCATCTTCATATGACAGCTTCGCATTTGTGGCAGCAGGAAATGTAGTTGAGGTACGGTCCTTGAGTACTGGCACGATTGCAGGTTCCGTGCCCGCTGGGCGTGTCACAGAGATGTGCGTAACCGGTCGATCTGGGCGCCCTGTAATCGCTACCTCTTCCGCCGGCTACCTGGGCAGTCCGCATAGAAGTATCCGATTTTGGGATCCTTTCAGTAAGCAGGAGTTGGGGCGGATCGGGGTGGGTCGAGTCCGTCAAATGGCAGGCTTGGTGGGTGAGTCTCCCGCGGTGGTAGGCATTAGCCGAGACTGTGGCGAAGAGGTTGTGGCCTGGGACGTTGAGACCCGAGAAGTGCTATTTCAGATTAATGGCGTCAGGGCTGGCTCATATTGCATCATGGATGGCTCGAAAAGTCCCTCGGATGTTCAAATTCTCGTTGCGGACACACCGCATAAGAATTCGATGATTCATGCCTGGAGCGCGCGGACTGGTGAGGTTGAAGGCTCATTCCGTGTCGGCCCCGTGGGAACGATGATGCCTGTGAAGAATAGTGACGGGCGGTCTCTGGTTGCGACGGAAGCGAGTCCATACGGAAAAAGCGGCATTAATATCTGGGATGCTGAATCTGGCGTCCAGATTCGCTCGATTGACGTTGGGCCTATGCGTTCAATGTGTACAGTCCCTTCAGGGCACGGTCGCGAGTTTCTTGTGACTGTCGGCTGGGATCACGTTGTGCGCCTAATCGACCTATGGTCTGGTCAGGAACTTGAAGAGGTAGTTGCGAGTTCTCCAGTAGCGGCAGTTGTGCCAGTGCAGGCTGGGGAGAACGCTTCTCCAGCGGTCTTCCTCTCAGGCCCTGCCGGCTCTGCTCTTATTTCTATGGGGCGCGCCGGCGTCAGTGCGGGAAAGGGAATGGGCTAGTAGGGCTTGGTCAGGTTCAGTCGTTGGTGGCGTGTCAGGATGATCGGTTGTTCCGTTGATCGGGTGTGATGCCTGAGGAGTTGGCTGCGGTCCGGTGTGATCTGGAGGATTTCGCGGCGGAGATGTTCGAGCCGTTCGCGAGGGCGGATCAGCGCAGGTGGGGGTCGGTCTACCTGCGCGGGCTGCTGACGGACGGCGGACGCAAGTCCGTTGAGCCGATGGCCGCCCGGCTCGGGGAGGACGGGAACCGGCAGGCCCTGGCGCACACTTCATCACCTCCAGCCCGTGGGACCCGGCCCACGTGCGGGCCCGCCTCGCGTGGAAGATGCAGGCGGCGATCAAGCCGACCGCGCTGATCATCGACGACACCGGGTTCCTCAAAGACGGCGATGCCTCGGCGTGTGTGACCCGGCAGTACACCGGCACCGCGGGCAAGGTCACCAACTGCCAGGCAGGGGTCTCGCTCCACCTGGCCGGCGATCACGCCTCGGCGGCGGTCAACTGGCGGCTGTTCCTCCCGGGGACCTGGGACCCTGCCTCACCGAAGGCCGATCCCGTGAAGACGGCCCGCCGCGCGAAGTGCGGCATTCCCGAGGGCCTGGGCCATGTCGAGAAGTGGCAGCTGGCCTTGGACATGATCGACGAGACGCGGTCGTGGGGCCTGGACGTCCCCCTCGCGATCGCCGACGGCGGATACGGGGACACCGCTGCCTTCCGCCTCGGCCTGGAGGAACGCGGGCTGCACTACGTGATGGGCGTCTCCACCACCGTGACCGCCCAGCCCGGGGACGCGGCGCTCTGTATTCCGCATTACAGCGGCACCGGACGCAGACCGGTGGCCAGGTATCCCGAACCGGCCCGGAGCGTGAAGAACCTGGTCATCGAGGCCGGGAATCGGGCGGCCAGGCCGGTGCAGTGGCGCGAGGGTTCCCGCCCCGGAACGGGCCACAGCGGCTTCAAGCGGATGTACTCACGATTCGCTGCCCTGCGGATCCGGCCCGCCGGCCGCGAGGTCCGCAAAGCCGTCGACGGGCCGGAACTGCCCGCGTGCTGGCTGCTGGCCGAATGGCCTGCCGACCAGGCCGAGCCGGTCCAGTTCTTGTTCTCCAACCTGCCCGCGGACACCCCGCTGACCACACTCGTGCGGCTGGCGAAGCTCCGCTGGCGCATCGAACACGACTACCGCGAGATGAAGCAGGCCCTGGGACTTGCCCACTTCGAGGGCCGCACCTGGGCCGGCTGGCACCACCACGTCACCCTCGTCTCCGCCGCCCACGCCTTCTGCACCCTCCAGCGACTGGCCAGAGCCCCAAAAGAAACGGCGCCGGCCTGAGCCTCTACCGCATCGTCCGCGAGATACAGACCCTCCTCGCCACCTGGGCCGGCGCCTGCCCCACCTGTCACCGCGACATACCCACCCTCGCACCGACCTGACCAAGCCCTACTAGGTGAGTGGGGCAGCGGTGCGAGCTGGAAAGTCTTGTACTCGTCCATGTCTCGTGACACATACTGAACGTGAAGAACACAAGCAGTTCGAGGCCGCCAACGAGATACGGATCGCGCACGGCGGCGACGTCTTCGCCAATCCGCGCAACGGCGCCGCCGGTACGCTGCGGGCGAAGGACCGGCCCTACCGACTGGCCATGACCTTCTGGGCGTACGGGGCCGTCGACCTCGACGGGCAGTCCTTCCTGCCCGCCGGGGCCGGGCACGCCGAGACCCTCGCCGCGGTGGCGGAGGCGGGCGTGCGGACCACCGCGGAGACCCCGGCCGGACTCCATGTGGCCGCCACCCTCGCCGAGGCCCAGGAGAGGGTCGACGCGATCGCCGCGATGCGCGCGAGCCTGCCGTTCGGCATCGACGGCGTCGTCATCAAGGCGGACAGCGCCGCCGAACAGGCGACGGCGGGCTTCGGCAGCCGCTTCCCGTACTGGGCGATCGCCTACAAGCTTCCGGCCGTCGAGCGCCAGACCGTCCTCGAGGACGTGTTCTGGGACGTGGGCCGTACGGGTGTGCTCGCCCCGACCGCCGTGCTCACGGCCGTGGAACTGGACGGGTCCACCGTCACCCGCGCCACCCTCCACAACCCGGCCGACATCCTGCGGCGCGACCTCCACATCGGCGACACCGTGACGGTCTACAAGGCCGGCGACATCATCCCGCGCGTCCAGGCCGCCGTCGTCGAACTCCGCCCGGAGGGTGCCCTTCCGGTGCCGCTGCCCGAGGAGTGCCCCCACTGCGGAGGGGAGATCGACAAGAGCCAGGAGCGGTGGCGCTGCGCGAAGGGCACCGCCTGTGCGCTCGCGCCGCTGATCGAGTACGTCGCCGGGCGCGACATCCTCGACATCGACGGTCTCGGCAGGAAGTACGTCGACGCGCTGATCGCCGTCGGTGCCGTCGGCGACGTCGCCGATCTGTTCACCCTCACCGAGGAGCAGCTCACCGCCGCCTCCGGGAGCGCCAAGCGCGGCGCGAAGCTGGCCGAGCAGATCCGGCTGGCCAGGTCCCGCCCCCTCAGCCGCGTCTTCTGCGCGCTCGGCGTGCCGGGCACCGGACGCAGCATGTCCCGGCGGATCGCCGCCCACTTCGGCACGATGGACGCCATCAGGGCGGCCGACGCCGCCGCCCTGCAGGAGGTCGACGGCATCGGCCCGGAGAAGGCGCCGGTCATCGTGGAGCAGGTCGCCGCGCTCGCCCCGGTGATCGACAAGCTGATCGCGGCGGGCGTGGCCATGACCGAGCCGCGCCAGGAGAAGGCCGAGGCCGCGGTGGACGGGCCGCTCGGCGGGAAGACCGTCGTCGTGACGGGGAAGATGACCGGCCCGCTGGACGGCTGGGGGCGCTCCGAGATGGGCGCGCTCATCGAGAAGGCCGGCGGGCGCGCGGGCAGCGGTGTCAACTCCCGGACCACGTACCTGGTCGCGGCGCCTTCCGCGAACGGCAAGCCCAGCTCGAAGGCCGTCAAGGCCCAGGAGCTGGGTGTCGAGGTCCTCACCCCGGAGGCCTTCGCCGCACTGGTCGCCGCCTACCTGGACTGAGCCGGAGGCTCGCCGGCCGGGGCGGTGCCGGCCGCCTCGGCCGCGATGCGGTCGAACTGCGCCCCCATCGCCTCGGCCAGCGCGTGTGCGGCGGACAGCGGCCGGACCATGACCATGAAGTCGTCGATGAGGCCCTGCTCGTTCAGGTGGAGGAAGTCGCAGCCGGTGATGGCGCGGTCGCCGACCCGGGCCTCGAAGACGAGGGCGTGGTCGCGGCCGTCCTCGCCGGTGATCTCCCTGACGTACCGGAAGTCGGTGAAGACGCGGGAGACTCCGCGCAGGATGGCCGCGGTGATCGCCTTGCCCGGGTAGGGCTTGAAGGCCACGGGGCTGGTGAAGACGACGTCCTCGGCGAGGAGCGCCTCGATCGCCGCGTGGTCGTTCGCCTCGACGGCCTGACGGAAGGACTTCATAATCATCTCCGCAGCTAGTCAATTAGTTGATTAGGTGAGGAGGAGGCTAGTGAGGCGACCCGGGCCCTGTCCAGGCCCTCGGCGGGCCTCAGGCCAGCTTCTTCAGCAGCTCCGCGGCGAGCGGGGCGGAAGCGGCCGGGTTCTGGCCGGTGACCAGGTTGCCGTCGACGACCACGTGCGGCGCCCAGGGCTCGCCCACCTGGACGTCCACGCCCGCCTCGACGAGCCGGGTCTCCAGGAGCCACTTCGCCTTGCCGCCGAGACCCGCCTGCATCTCCTCGGCGTTGGTGAAGGCGGCGACCTTGCGGCCGGCGAAGGCGTTCGAGCCGTCGGCGTCGGTGGCGGCGAGAAGCGCGGCCGAGCCGTGGCAGACGACGGCCAGGGGCTTGCCCGAGCGCAGGGTGTCGGCCAGCAGCCTGCCGGAGACGGCGTTCACGGCGAGGTCCTCCATGGGGCCGTGGCCGCCGGGGTAGTAGACGGCGTCGTATTCGGCCGGACGGGCGTCCTCCAGCTTGATCGGGTTCTTGATCTCGCTGATCGAAGCGAGCGCCGCGGCGGCCTTGTCGGCGCCGTCCTGGCCGCCGTTGAACTCCGGGGAGAGGCTGCCCGCGTCGACGGTCGGGACGACGCCACCCGGCGTGGCGACGACGATCTCGTGCCCGGCGGCCTTGAGCGCCTCGTACGGCGCGATGAACTCCTCGGCCCAGAAACCGGTCGGGTGCTTGGTGCCGTCGGCCAGCGTCCAGTAGTCGGCACCGGTCAGCACGAAAAGAATCTTCGACATGGGGAAACTCCAGGGGTGGCGGGCCCGACCGGGCCCGGAGAAGGTGACGTCCTCGACAGTAGGACGACGACCTATAGGTATCCAATGAAGATCCCAATGCCACCTATAGACATCCCAATGGCCCGACGGGGAATACGAGCGCGCGGCGGCAGCACTCGGCGGCAGAATCGACGCATGCGTGAAGTGGGGCTGTCCGACGGGGTCATCCGGCTGTCGCCGCTGTGCCTGGACGATGTGGAGGCGCATCTCGCGGGGGAGGACGAAGCGCTGGTGCGCTGGCTCAACGGCGGCCCCGGTACGCGCGAGGGCGTGGAGGCGTACGTCCGGCACTGCCGGGAACAGTGTGACGCCGCCGGGCCGTTGCGCGCCTTCGGCATCCGGGTGGGCGCGGTCGAGGCGCTCGCGGGGACTGTCGACCTGCGGTGGGCGGGGGAGGGCTTGGAGCCCGGTCAGGTGAACGTGGCCTACGGCCTCTATCCGTCCTGGAGGGGCCGCGGCCTGGCCACCCGGGCGGTCCTTCTGGCGTGCGGGTACGCCGCAGGGGAGGGCGCAGGGCAGGCGGTGATCCAGGTCGATCCGGAGAACCCCGCGTCCGCCGCCGTCGCACGTCGAGCCGGGTTCGTCCCCGGCGAGCCGCAGCACAGCAGCCCTGACGCGACGTTCGACCGGTACGTCCGGGACTTGCACGATGCTGCTGTGCACTGAGGCCCCCTGAGAGGCCGCTCGGAGCGAGCGGCCTCTCAGGAGGTCGTTCGTCAGGCGCGCGATTCCTCGGTGGCCTCATGGAGGGTGATCGCCTGTACGGGGCAGGCTCTGGCCGCCTCGCGGACCAGCGTCCCGGTGCCGTCCTCCCGGCCCGGGACGACCGTCCCGAACCCGTCGTCGTCCTGCGTGAAGACGTCCGGGGACGTCAGGGCGCACTGCCCCGCGCCGATGCAGACGGACGAGTCGATCGATACGCGCATCGGCACCGCTTCCTTCGCCATGTTCCGCACCGCTCCTCTCACCAGGTGACGGGGAGTTCGAGCATCCCCTGGATCGTGTCGCCCGGTTTGAACGGGATCTCCTCGGCCGGGACGGCCAGCCGAAGCCCCGGCAGGCGGCGCAGGAGCGTCCCGAGCGCGATCTCCAGCTCCGCGCGGGCCAGGTTCTGCCCGAGGCACTGGTGGATGCCGAATCCGAACGCCACGTGGTGGCGGGCGGACCGCGCCCAGTCGAGTGCGTCCGGGTCGCTGTAGGCGGCGGCGTCCCTGTTGATGACCGAGGTCGAGAAGACCACCCCTTCGCCCGCCCGGATCACCGTCCCGTCGACATCGATGTCCTCCCGGGCGACCCGGAGCAGTCCGTCGGCGATCGACAGGAACCGCAGCAACTCCTCGACGGCGGCGGGTACGAGCGTCGGATCCGCCCGCAGCTCCGCAAGGCGCTCCGGGTGCCGCAGCAGGGTGTACGTCCCCAGGGAGATCATGTTCGCCGTGGTCTCGTGCCCGGCCACCAGCAGGATCGTGGCGAGCTGGACGAGTTCCTGGCGATCGGGACCGCCGTCCGAGGACCCGCGTGCCACCAGGTCGTCCAGGACGCCGTCGCCGGGCTCCAGCCGCTTGCGGTCGATCAGGTCGCCGAGGTAGTCCTCGAGGCGGGCCAGCGCCTCCTCGGTGTCCGCGCCCGTCGGGCCGCGCAGCAGCCGCCGCGACTCCTCCTCGAAGAAGTCGTGGTCCTCGTACGGCACACCGAGCAGGTCGCAGATGACGATCGACGGCACCGGCAGCGCGAACGCGCTCACCAGCTCGGCCGGCGGCCCCTGCGCCACCATCGCGTCGAGGAGCCGGTCCACGGTCTCCTGGATGCGGGGCCGCAGGGTCTCGGCGCGTTTGAGGGTGAAGCTGGGGATCAGCAGCCGCCGCTGGGCGTTGTGCTCCGGGTCGTCCCAGCCGAGCAGCGCCGCGCGCCGGCGCCTTCGTACGGCCGTGGCGCGTTCCGTAGGCATCGGGAAGTCGTCACGGGTGGAGTCGGTGGACAGCCGCTGATCCGCGAGGAGCGCGCGGGCGGCCGCGTGTCCGGTGACGAGCCACACCGGCCTTCCGTCCCACAGGGTGACCCGCGACAGCGGGCGCTCCTCCTCGGTGCGGGGATAGGCGGCGGGCGGGTGGTAGGGGCAGGTCCGGCTCTGGGGGAACGCCACGGTTTTCGTCACGGGGGCCTCGCTGGGGGCGTGTCGGTGCCAGGGACTGTGGTGCCGTCTCCACTACATGCCTCAGGCACCTATCTGGTCTACGCACAGTTCGGCCATTCCACCGGAACGGGCGCGGACCATATGGGGAACGAGCGGCGCCCGCCGTCAGGGCCGGGGCGACAGGGGGATGACGGCGGTCAGCACCGTCCCCTCGCCCGGCGACGATTCGATCGTGAGCGCGCCCCCGAGCTGCCGGACACGCGCGCGCATCGCGGGCAGCCCGTGGCCGCGCTCGGCCTGTTCGCGCGAGAGCGCCGGGTCGAAGCCGCGGCCGTCGTCGGCGATGTCCAGGACGACCTGGTCGTCCAGATGGCTGAGGGTCACGGCCGCCGTGCCCGCGTCGGCGTGCTCGCGGACGTTGGCCAGCGCGCCCTGGGCGATGCGCAGCAGCGCCGCCTGTACGCGGTCGGGCAGGGCGGCGGCGGGCGTGCCGTCCTCGTGGAAGCGGACCCGGAGGGTGGCGGAGGACTCCCGCTCGGCGAGGGTGCGCAGCGCGTCGGCGAGACCGCCGCCCCCGGCGAGGTCGGCGGGGGCGAGGTCGTGCACGAAGCGCCGTGCCTCGGCCAGATTGTGCTCGGCGATGGATTCGGCCGTACGGATGTGGCGGCGGGCCGCGACCGGGTCGGTGTCCCAGAGCCGGTCGGCGGCCTGGAGCAGCATCTGCTGGCTGGACAGGCCCTGCGCGAGGGTGTCGTGGATCTCCATGGAGAGCCGCTGGCGCTCGGCCAGGGTGCCCTCCCGGCGCTCGATCGCGGCCAGTTCCCGACGGGTGCGGACGAGGTCCAGGATGACCGCCCGCAGCCGGTCGGCCTGCCGCTGGGAGTAGAGGAAGACGGCGGTGGCGACGGCCGCGCCGGCGAACGGCGCGAACATCAGGTTCGGGTCGAAGCCGAAACGCAGCCGCAGCTTCAGCTGGGCGGCCACCACGCCCAGGGTGATCAGGCCGACGAGGACGATCGCGGACCGGGTGCGTACGGAGCGCAGGCTGGTGTACAGGAGCGGCACCACGCACCAGCCGAAGCTGGGCGCGAGGACCACGAGGGTGAACCACACCCCGATGACGGCCGCCAGCCAGAGCCTTGAGGCGGTACTGGGCGGCGCCCCGCGTCCGTCGGCCTGCGGCGGGCCGAGGACCGGACCGAGCACGTACAGCAGGGCGAGCACGAGGGCGAGGATGATCACCCAGGGGGTCGTACGGGCGCCGGGATGGACGATCAGGTAGCGGGTCAGCGACGAGCAGAGCAGGACGAAGAACGCCACGTGCATCACGGTCGCGAGCCAGCCGGAGTCCGGGTCGGCGGCCTCCGCGTCGACCGCATCCGTGTCGATGGGCGACCGCATGTCCGTCCGCACCGTCCGCTCCTCGCCGCCTGCCGTTCCCACGAGCCCAGGCTATCCGGATGGGCTCATTCCGCATCGACCGATCGGTTGACCCCCGTGTCGTCCGCCGGGTGCGCCGACCGGAGCCCGTAGGCCGACCGGACGGGGCCGTGACCGGCACCAGGATGGATGTCAGAGCGGGAACGCCGAGCTTCCCGAGCCCCTGAGGGGGTCGATGTCCAAGGAGCTGATGATCGTGAAGAAGATGACCCTGCGCACCCGTGTCCTGACCGGTACCGTCGCCGCCGGCGCGCTCGCCGCGGGCCTGTTCGGCACCGTCTCCGCGAACGCCGCCGCCCCGGCCGCCGCTCCCGCCGCCGTCATGGCCGACGCGGTGAACAAGAACACGACGGAGTCGACGCATCTGACGATCGAGGCCGCGACGAAGGCCGCGCAGGCGACCCTCGACGCCGCCGAGCAGGAGAACCAGCGCGTGTCGGTCGCGGTCGTCGACCGCAACGGCAACACGATCGTCACCCTGCGCGGTGACGGCGCGGGCCCGCAGTCCTACGAGTCGGCCGTGAAGAAGGCGTACACCGCCGTCTCCTGGAACGCCCCGACCTCCGTCCTCGCGGGCCGTCTCGCCAACGCGCCGACCCTGAAGGACATCCCCGGCACCCTCTTCCTCGCCGGTGGCGCCCCCGTCACCGCCAAGGGCGCCCCGATCGCGGGCATCGGCGTCGCCGGCGCCCCGTCGGGCGACCTGGACGAGAAGTTCGCGCAGGCCGGCGTCGCCTCCCTCGCGAAGTAACACCCCCGCAGACCCCGGCGGTACCCGGCCCCCCGTCCGGGTGCCGCCGGTCTTCGACGCGATCGCGGCCCTGCTCGGGGAGAAGGCTCGGTAGCCTGCGTCACCATGATGCGTGTTTGGTTGCTGCCGTTGTTGTTCGCGCTCTGCGGATCGCTCGTCGCGGCGGGGATGTTCTCCGACGGGAACCCCCTGGGAGCCTCAGCGCTCCTGCTGTTGTTCGTCGTCCTCGCCGTCGCGCACTCGCCCCTGGTCTTCCCGAGGCCGACGGGCGCGCTGGAGGCGCAGCGTCTCAGCGCGGCCGACGGCCGTCCCATCGTCTACTGGCGGCCGGGCTGCAAGTTCTGCCTGCGCCTGCGCCTCCGACTGGGCCGTCGCTCCGGTCAGTTGTACTGGGTGGACATCTGGCGCGACCCGGCCGGCGCGGCGGTGGTGAGGGCGGTCAACGACGGAAACGAGACCGTGCCGACGGTCTTCGTCGGCGGCAGTCCGTTCGTCAATCCCGATCCCGCATGGGTGCGTGAGCAGCTGTCGCCGTCTGCGTGAGGGGAGAGGCGTCCGTCCACGCACGGAGCTTCTCGGGGTTCCGGACGGCCCAGATGCGGCTGATGCGGCCGTCGACGAGTTCGAAGGCCGCCACCGTCACGGTGACGCCGGCGTTCTGGGCGACCAGACCCGGCAGCCCGTTCACCGTCCGCTCCAGGAGCGTGAGCCCGGGGGCCTTGTCGGCGATGTGGACGACGTACTGGGCGATGAGCGCACTGCCCTCGACGGGCCGCAGCGCGGCGCCGACAAGCCCGCCGCCGTCGGCCGTCATCGTGGCGTCGGGGGCGAGGAGGCCGACGAGGGCCTTGATGTCCTTGGCCTCCCACGCCTCCTTGAAGTCCCGTACCAGAGCGGCCTGTCCGGACGGCTGCGCGGCCGGCCTGCCCTCGGCGCGGATCCGTCGGCGGGCCGAAGAGGCCAGTTTCCGGCAGGCCGCGGGGGACCGGCCGACGATCTCGGCGACCTCGGCGAAGGGGTATGCGAAGACGTCGTGCAGGATGAACGCCACGCGCTCGGCCGGCGTCATCGACTCCAGTACGACGAGGAACGCCATGTTCACCGACTCGTCCAGGGTGATCCGGTCGGCGGGGTCGGCCGCCCCGGACCGCCCGTCGTCCGCGCCCAGGCCGGCCCACTCGGTACGGTCGGGCAGCGGCTCCGGGATCCACGCCCCGACATAGCGCTCGCGGCGGGCCCGCGCCGAGCCCAGCATGTCCAGGCAGATCCGGCCGGTCACCGTCGTCAGCCAGGCTCCCGGCGACGCGACGGCCTCCCGCTGCCGGGGCGTCAGGGCGTACCAGCGGGCGTACGCCTCCTGGACCGCGTCCTCCGCCTCGGCCAGTGAACCGAGCATCCGGTAGCCGAGGCTGATCAGCCGGCGCCGCTCACCGGCGACGACGCCGAGCTCCGCCTCGGTCCCGTCGCGGCCCGGCTCGTCGGAGGTGCTCATGGTCGTGCCGGCTCCCTGTTTCAGCGGTTCTCTTCGGTGTGATGGGGATCTCGTTCCTCCGGCGCCTCACCTTTCACGGGCCTGCGTCGTCGGACTGTTCGAGAGAGTACCGAGTCACCGCCGCGAGGCAGAAGAAGAGGACCGAGTGATGGCCACCACCGCGCAGACCACGGCAGTTCAGGGCACAGGCAGCCGCACCTTCCTGCAGGTCTCGATCGCCCTCCAGACCCTGACCCTCTTCTTCCAGGCCTCCACCGCCGGACTCCTTCTGACCTCGTCGCAGGGCGAGGTGCTGCACAGCGTCGGTGCGCGCGTGATGTACGGAGCCACCATGCTGTACGTGCTGGCGGCGATCCTCGCCTGGAAGCCGGGCGGCGGCTCGCCGCGCCCCATCCTGTACTCGACCGGCTTCCTCGTCCTCGCCTCGGTCCAGGTGGTGCTGGGCGTCGCCCACAAGCCCGCCCTCCACGTCCCCCTGGGCGTCCTGATGTTCGGCCTGAGCGTGCTGGCGCTGGGGCGGATCCTCACCGCCCGGCGGCAGGAGCGGTCCCGCACACGCGGGTGAGGGTCAGCGTGGCTCCGCGGCCGGCCACGCGCTCGGGTAGGGCACGCGCAGCGAGTCGGCCGCCACGGGGGTGTGGCCGGCCGCGGCGTGCAGCCGCCCCTCACGCAGGACGATCCCGCCGCCGGAGAGCATGGACGTCACCAGCTCGGTGGCGAGCGCCTCGGGCGTGAGGCGCAGGAGCCGTGCCGCGTCGGTCAGCCACGCGCGCGCGTGGAGGTACGGCTCGACCTCGTCGGCCGGGATGCCGTCACGGATCATCAGCGCGAACGCGAAGATCCGGCGGACGCCGTACCAGACGGCCCCGTCCGGGTCGTCGACGAGCCGCCGGCCCCGGCGCAGGGCGGCGGCGAAGGCGGCCCCGGTGTCGGCCGGGACCGGGCCGTGGGAGGGGAGGATCGCGCGCGGGTCGAGTTCGGCCACCCGCTGGAGGGAGGCGAGCGCGGTGGCCGCCGCGCCGGGCCCGTCGAGGGCGAGGTTGACCCAGCCGACGTCGTAGTCCGACAGCGCGTCGCCGACCACGAGCAGCCGCTCCTCGGGCTGCCACAGAGCCAGGTGCCCGGGCGTGTGGCCGGGGGTGCGGACGACCTCCCAGTCGGTGTCGCCGAGGCGGAGGACCTGCCCGTCGTCGAGCGGCATGTCCACGGTGTACGGGGCGACCGGTTGGTCGAGGTATTCGGCCGCACAACAGCCGGGGTCACGACGGGAGATCGCCTCGGCCTCCGGGGTACCGGCGGCGACGGCCGCGCCGCCGGCCTGGAGGAGCGCGTTGCCGCCGACGTGGTCGGAATGCTGGGGGCACCCCCGGACGGAGTCTGGGGGAGGGTGTTGACGACCAGACTGATCCTCCCCGCCTGGGCACGGGCCCAGGCGGCGGTCTCCTCGGCGTGGCCGACGAACCCGGTGTCGACCAGGGCCGGTTGCCTGCCGTGGAGCAGCAGCGTGTTGGCATCGGGGAAGGGCCGCTGCCACCAGGTCGCCCAGGACGGCAGGGACGCCGGGGAGGACGAGCGCGGGCTCGCCGCCCGGGCCTGCGGGCTCACTGCGCGGGTCCGTTCACGCGGATCGGGCTCTGCTGTCGGCTCGGGTCTTCCACGTGCGCTCCTTGGACGGCGGGTACGGCGAGAAGTACATCAGCAGCCGCATAATCCATCGACACCCCCGACCCCGATGGGGTTGGGTCGGCGGCATGCCAGAGCTGCGAACCGATCGACTGCTGCTCCGCCGCTGGCGGGAGTCCGACCTCGAACCCTGGGCGGCGATGAACGCCGATCCCGAAATCCGGGAGCACCTCGGGGACTTGCTGACACGGGAGGAGAGCGACGCCACCGTGGCCGCCATGAGGGCCGGCTTCGAGGAGCGGGGCTTCGGGTGGTGGGCCCTCGAAGCCCGTGCGACCGGCGCGTTCCTCGGTCGCGCCGGCCTGGACGTGATCGGCGACGACATGCCGTTCTCGGGGGTCGACGTCGGCTGACGCCTCACGCGCTCCGCATGGGGCAACGGGTACGCCACCGAGGCCGCCCGGGCATGTCTGGCCTTCGGCTTCGACGTCCTCGGGCTGCCGGAGATCCTGGCGTCGACGACCGTGAACAACCTGCGCTCCCAGGCGGTGATGCGCAGGATCGGCATGACCCGGAACCCGGCGGACGACTTCGAGGACCCCAGCGTCCCCGAGGGGCCGCTCCGCCGGTGCGTCCTCTACCGGATCCCGGCGGAGCCGCGCACGGCCCACCGGGACACGTGACCCCTCAGACCCCTGTCGTCGCGGTCCGCGCGATGCGCTCCAGGGTGGTGCGCATCCCGGCCCGGTTGAGCGCGATCCGACGGGCGGGGTTCGAACCGGCGAAGACCGTGCCGAGCAGGTCGGCGGCCTTCGCCCGGTACCCGTCGGTCCGCAGGTCCTGCCAGAACTCCGTGAGGCGCGTCCCCGAGCCCTCCGGCTCGAACCGGTAGCCCCAGCGGGCGACCGGGAGCCCGAAGACACTGATGTCGAAGACGAACTCGCTGTCCTGGCTCATCCGGGTCACGCGGCCCTGGGTCGGCCAGAGGAAGGGCCCGCGCCGGTTGAACCCGACGAACCGGGTGCCGGTGCGCGCCGGTGGACGCAGCACCCACACGGACCGGCACTCCGGGCTCCACCGCCCCATGTTCCGCAGGTCCGACACCAACCGGTAGACGACCGCCGGCGGCGCGTCGACGACCGTGCTCTCCTCCAGGCTCCACTGCCGATCCATGGTCCGCTCCCCTCGCACCGTGTGGGACTGACGCCCACCTGCTACTCGCCGGTACGTTAGCGGGCGGGTGCGCCGCCTGTCCCGGGATCCCGGCTCAGCCCTCGACGTCCTGCGGGTACCAGCGCAGTTCGACCGTGTTGCCGTCGGGGTCCTTCACGTAGACCGACTGGGCGGAGCCGCGCGCGCCCCAGCGCGGGACCGGGCCCTCCAGGACGTCGAACCGGCCGGAGTCGATGACCTCCTGCCAGTCCAGCGGGTCCACGACCAGACAGATGTGGTCGACGTTGGACTCGCCGCGCGGACGCGAGAACAGGTCGATGACGGCGCCCTCGTCTATGCGTACGGACGGGAACGACACCTTGCCAGCCCGCCACTCCTCGACCCGCTCGGGCGCGAGGCCCAGGGCGCCGGTGTAGAACTCCAGGGACTTGTCGACATCGGTCACGTTGAGCACGAGGTGATCGAAGGCCTTGACTCGCATGATGGTCTCAGCACCTTTCGGGATTGCGGTCTCGTCTTGATGATCATGGTGACTGTGGTGGCCCCGATCAAGGGCTCAGGGTGTCCGCGATCCGGACGGGACCACTCCGGTGCGCGTCTCCCCGACTCCCCCTACCCCATCGCGGGAGACCGTCACCGCGTCAGACGTGGAGCTCGGCAGGGAAGCCGGTCCAGCGCAGGTCGGCGGGCAGGTGGCCCATGTCGTTGAGGAAGAGGACGGCCGGAGCGCGGCCGGGCGCGTACCGGATGACGGTCAGCGCCGCGTTGCCGTGGTTGATGCCCATCCAGCGCGCCTTCGGGGCTTCGAGGGCCTCGCGGACCAGCCAGGCGAGGAGGAAGTTGTGCGTCACGACGAGCTCATGGCGCGGCTGGTCACCGTCGACGGGACCGGTGAACCGGGCGAGTGCCTCCGCGGCGAGCCCGGGTCCCTGCTCACGCTCCTCGGCCGGGAACCGGGCGAGGAAGCCGAGCATGGCGTCGGCCGATGCGGCCGGCAGCTCCTCGCGTCGAGGCGTGTACGGGATGTAGTCGCCGGCGGGCGCGGACATCCGCAGCGGAACCCCGTCGAGCCGCTCGCCGACCAGCCGGGCCGTCTCCGCGGCCCGGGCCTGCGGGCCGTGATGGATCGCCGTGAGCGGCGCCTCCCGGAGCCGCTCGCCGAGCAGGACGGCCTGGCGGCGGCCCTCGTCCGTCAACGCGCTCTCGTCGTCGGTCGCTTCACCGTGCCGCGCCAGGTACAGGTAGCGGGCGGCCGTCTCCGTCATGCTCGATCTCTCCACCAGGTTCGTGATCTTGTGGACGGGAGGAGGGACGTGGAGCGGCGCCCCGCGGTTCTGCCGAGGGTGCCGGGTCAGAGACGGAGGAGGATCAGGGCCGTGTCATCGGTGATGCCCGTGGGTGGGGTGAGCTCGGCGAGGAGGGTGTCGGCCAGCGCCTCGGGAGGAGCGGCCCGATGGCGGGCCAGGGCGTCGGCGAACCGGCGCAGACCGGTGTCGATGTCCTCGCGGCGGCGTTCCACGAGGCCGTCGGTGAAGAGGGCGAGGACCGCCCCGTCGGTGAAGGCGAGCCGGGCCTGCGGCCGGGACGAGGGCTCGGGGCGGGCGCCCAGCGGGGGATCGGTGGCCTGGTCGAGGAACTCCACGGTCCCGTCGGCGTGGCAGAGGACGGGCGGGGGATGACCGGCGCTGCTGTACGTCAGGTCGTGGCCGTCCCAGTCGATCACGACGGACACGGCAGTGGTGGACTCGGCGCCGGCGACGTCACGCGAGTACAGGTCGAGGACTTCGAGGGCCCGGGCAGGACCGTCGGCGACACGCGAGACGGCCGACAGGGCGCTGCGGAGCAGCCCCATGACACCGGCGGCGCGCAGCCCGTGGCCGACGACGTCTCCGACGGCGACCGCGGTACGGCCGGGCAGGTCGACGAGGTCGTACCAGTCGCCGCAGACGTTGAGCGCCCCGGTCGCGGGCCGGTAGCGCACGGCGGCGTGATGGTGTCCGAGGGGCCGCGGCGCGGGCAGCATCGCCTCCTGGAGGTGCAGAGCCACCTCGCGCTCGCGGGCGTGGGCCAGGCGGAGCCGTTCGTTGACCTCCTGCAGCTCCCTGGCGCGGGTGTAGAGCTCGGACTCCAGGGCCCGGGCGCGGTCCGTGCCGCCAAGGGCGCCACGGGCGTGGATCAGCTCGGTGACCTCCTCGACCCGGTGGAGCAGCAGGGCCACGCTGCCGTCGGGGGCCGGGACGGGGGCGTTGACCGGGCTCCAGTACCGCTCCTGCCACTGTCCGGGCCGGTCGGGGGACTCGACGTCGTACCGCTGCAGCGCCATGGTGTCGGGCTCGCCGGTGGCCAGGACCCGTTCCAGGGAGAGACGCAGGTTGTGCGTGCCGGTGGCGGACGGATCGTCCGGGTTGTCGGGGAAGACGTCGAAGAGATACCGGCCGATGAGCTGCTCGCGCGTCCGGCCGCACATCGACAGGAAGGCCTCGTTGACGTCGGCGTAGACCAGACTCGGGGTGAGCAGTGCGACGGCACCCGGCAGGGCCTGGAACACCGCGCCGTAGTCGATCCCGGGTCCGTTCACGCTTCACCTGCCCGTGCGCCGCGGGTCCAGCCGTGACACTGCCCTCACGATACGCGGGACCCGCCGCGGCGGCCTGCGGGCGGGGCCCGGCCGAGCGACGGTCACGGGGTTCTCGTGGGCACTGGCCGTCGCAGCAGGTACAGGGCCGCCGAGGTGACCAGGACCAGCATGCAGCCGGTGAACACCAGACCGGCCTGCTCCAGGCCGAGCGGCTCGGACAGGAGGCCGACCCCGATGACCGGGATCGAGATTCCCGTGTACGCGACCACGAACAGGGTCGAGATCACCGCCGCTCGCCGGTCCACCGGCGCGGCCGCGGCGACGGCGGACAGCGCCGCGCGGAAGGAGAGGCCCTGGCCGACGCCGCCCACGACGGCGGCGAGGACCACGAGCGCGAGCAGCTCCACGGAGAGCGCCCCCGCCAGGAAGGCCAGTCCGGCGAAGAGGACGGCGCAGCCCAGCGGCAGGGACCGGGACACGCCGAAGCGGCCGACGGCGAGCTGTCCTGCGGTGGAGGAGAAGAAGGCCAGCGCGACGATCAGTCCGCTCACGGCGTGGTCGTCCACGTGCAGGTACCGGGCGAGGAACGCGGGACTGACCGAGGTGAACACCCCGAACAGGGCGAACCCAGCGAAGGACGCGATCGCCGCCGGAACGAACACCGGACGCACCTGCGCGGGCAGCGCGGGCCGTTGTGGCCGTACGGCGCTGAGCGGCAGTGGGTCCCGGACGGTCTCGGGCAGCCGCAGGAGGACGAGGGCCGACACGGCGACCAGGGCGAGGTGCACGGCGAACGGCAGCAGCAGCGGCTCGGGCGCGTACTCCGCGAGCAGGCCGGCGAGCAGGGGCCCGCAGCCCAGGCCGCCCATGTTGGCGGCCGTCGCCACGAGCGTCGCCCGGGCCTGGCCGCCGGGCGGGGCGAGGTCCATGACGTACGCCGTGGCGGCCCCGGTGAACAGGCCCGCCGACAGGCCGGAGAGCAGCCGTCCCGCGTACAGCCAATCCAGTCCGTCGGCGGCCAGGAAGCAGACGGCGCTCGCCGCCGCGAAACCGAGCCCCCAGAACAGCGTCGGCCGTCTGCCGATCCGGTCCGAGGCGTTGCCCGCGAGGAGCAGCGCGCCGATGACGCCGAAGGCGTACACCGCGTACACGACGGTCACCGTCAGCTCGGAGAACCCGAACTTCTCCTGGTAGAGCGGGTACAGCGGGGTCGGCAGCGTGGTGCCGGTCATCCCCACGACGAACACGGCCCCGGCGAGCAGACACCGGAGCCACCCCTGACGATCATCGACCATGCCGCCGACCGTAACCCCGGGGCCCGTCCCCGCCCGGCAACGCGACGCCCGCGACCGGATCGACGACCGTGGTGGACCAAGAGTCCGGCCGGGGGAGATCCGAAGGGCGGACTGTGCGCATGGACAGAGCGACGCGCACGGGCGGCGAACCCGGCCCGGCACCGTACGGACGCCTGCGCGTCGAGACCCGGGACCTCACGCCGGCACACTGGCTCACCGGCGCTCCTGGCCTTCTTCACCCGAAGATGGTGACGGGCCCCCATGTGTGCTCCCTGTCCGAGCACTTCCTGGAATTCACAGCTGGTGGAGCCAGGCGATGAAGAACACGACACCCGCGGCCGACGAGACCAGCAGCGCGAGCACGGGGCCCGCGCCCACCCTGTGGCCCCACATCCAGCCCGCGAGCCGGGAGTGCAGCCGGCCGAGCAGGGCGAGGGCGCCCAGACCGGCGGCCGCGAACGGCACGGCGACGAGGAAGTGCACGACCCACGCCCCGAGCATGCTCGGGCCGCCCCAGGAGTGGTCGTAGGGGCCGTGGTCGACGACGGGGTAGAGCACACCGCGCAGGACGAAAAGGAGCTCGATGCCCACGGGGATCAGGGCCAGAAGCCCGAGCGGCACGCACAGCAGCGCGTGAGCCGTGAGCCGCCACGCGCTTGGCGCCCGGGTCGACGACCGCGCCGCCGCTTCCTGCGCGGCGGCCCGGGCCCACCAGGCCCGCGCCCTGTCCCTACGCCCGGCCGCCACCGCGCCGAGCGTCACCACCGCGGCGGGGAGCAGGGCCGCGGCGTACGCGACCCGGCTCGCGCATCGTGCGGAGACGAAGCGTGAACCGGCGGTCCGCGGCGGCTCGTTGCGGGTGCGTCGCGAAGCAAGGAATGACATGGCCTGTCCCCGATCTCGTGGTCGTCGGCCGCTGCCGACGACCGGAACCGTAGGGAGGAGGCACCGTCCACCACGTCACACCACGGTGCCGAGCGGGGCTCATACCCGGGTAGGGGGTGGCGCGGTCAGTCCTGCCGCCGGAAGTCCAGCATGCAGAAGACCTTGTCGTAGCGGCGTGCGCCGACGGCGACGAAGTCGGGCAGGCGGCCGTACTCGGTGAAGCCCAACGACCGGTAGAGGTGCAGGGCGTTGGCGTTGTCACCGCGGGCGTCAAGGGTGAGGACCTCGATCCCGGCCCGGCGGGCGTCGTCGATCAGGGCCGCGGTCAGCGCCCGGCCGACGCCCAGGCCCTGGCTGCCGGCGTCCACCGCGATCTTCTCCAGGTCGGCGTGCGGCCGATGGGTCGGCCGGGCGTAGCGGAGCCAGTACCCCAGACCGACGATCCGACCGTCGAGGCAGGCGACCCGGAGGGCCGCGTCCCCCGCCCGTACGGCGGAGAGGACGTGGTCCACGAGCTCCGCGACCTCGTCGGCCGTCGGCGGATCGACCCAGCCCAGGGCCGCACCTCCACGGACCAGGTCCGACAGGATCCCGTGGGCCGACTCCGCGAACCGCTCCCGCAGGACCGGGTCGGCCGTCAGCTCCACGGCGTCGAGGACGGCGAGCGGACTGGTCACAGCACGGGGTGCGGCAGGCTTCATGATCGTCAGCCTAACTGCTGCGCGTCAGGGCGTACGTGCCTCAGGCGGTCGGGTCCCAGAGCCCGGCGGCCTCGCCACGGGCGAGGTGCTCCGCGTAGACGCCGACCTTCCAGGCGATGACGGAGCGGCACTCCTCCAGCGCCTGGATCTGTGCGTCGACGCGCTGTCGATGGTCGTCGAGCAGACGCAGGCGTTCCGCCTCGTTCCCGGGGCCGAGCCGCACCAGTGCGGCGAACCGCTTGAGGTCGGCGAGCGGCATGCCGGATTCCCGGAGCTTGACGCAGATCAGCAGCCAGTCCACGTCGAAGGAGGTGTACTGCCGTCGGCCGCCCGACGTGCGGTGGACCGGTCCGACCAGCAGGCCCTCGCGCTCGTAGAAGCGCAGGGCGTGCACGCTGAGTCCGGTCCGCCCGGCCACCTCGCCGATGCTCAGTGGCTTCCCCTGGGTCTCGGCGGTCGTCATGTCACGCAGTCTAGGACTTGATCTAGACCTCGCTCCAGCTCGTAGCGTCGGCGGCATGACCAGCACTGATCAGCGGCCGCTCGGCACGCCCTTCTACGCCACCACCGCCGTCGAGGACGTCATGGACGGCCTGGACCTCTCCGGCATGACCGCCCTGGTGACGGGTGGTTACTCCGGACTCGGGCTCGAGACCACCCGGGGACTGGCGGCCGCCGGGGCCCGCGTCATCGTTCCGGCCCGCCGTCCCGACGCCGCCCGCACCGTCCTCCGGGATGTGGAGGGCTGCGAGGTCATCGCCATGGACCTGGCCGACCTCGGCAGCGTGCGCGCCGCCGCCGCGCGGATCGGCGACCGGCTCGACCGGCTCGACCTTCTGATGGCCGTCGCGGGCGTCATGGCCACCCCGGAGCGACGAGTCGGGCCCGGCTGG
Organism: Streptomyces sp. NPDC037410; assembly: GCF_055602235.1. Lineage (NCBI taxonomy): Bacteria > Bacillati > Actinomycetota > Actinomycetes > Kitasatosporales > Streptomycetaceae > Streptomyces > Streptomyces sp. NPDC037410. The sequence goes on from NZ_JBVJWR010000003.1 coordinate 235,072, forward strand.
GAAAGTCAGCTCGCCACCAACCACTTCGGGCACTTCGCACTCACTGGCGAGCTCTACCCGCTCCTGGCCGCCGCGGACGGCGCGCGCGTCGTGGTCAACAGCTCCGCCGGACACACCCTGACCGACATCCGCCGGCACGACCCGCACTTCCGTACCGGCTATGACAAATGGCTGGCCTACGGCCAGGCCAAGACCGCCAACGCCCTGTTCGCCGTCCACCTCGACGTCCTCGGACGCGATGACGGCGTCCGGGCGTTCGCCCTCCACCCCGGCAAGATCATCACTGGTCTCCAGCGGGAGATGAGCCGCCAGGAGCAGATCGACCGCGGGTGGGTGGACGAGCACGGCAACGTGATCGGCGCCGGCTTCAAGACCCCCTCCGAGGGCGCCGCCACCGGCCTGTGGGCAGCCACCTCGCCCCTCCTCGACGAGCTCGGCGGGCTCTATCTGGAGGACTGCGACGTCGCAGTCGTCTCCGCCCCCGGGCAGCCCATGGACGACGGCGGCGTCCGCGACTACGCCGTCGCCCCCGACGCTGCCGCACGGCTCTGGGAATGGTCCCTCGCGGCGACCGGCACCACCCCGATCACCTGACGAGCCCGCGCTCCGCGTCAGCCCTTGCGCAGATGCCTTCGGCGAGGCCGGCGCGGGCGGACGAGGGTGTCGAGAGCGCCCACGGCCGCACGGACGTGAGCCGGGTCGCCCGGAAGCCTGCCGCCCGCGCACCACCAGGACAACCGCCCGTCCGCCTCACGCGGATGCATGCCGAGGCCGTGCTCGTCACACAGCGGCCAGGCCTGCCAGAGAAGCTCCATGACCGTCTCCTGCGCGGCGTCGGTGACGGCCCACAGGGCGTGAGCGAGCTCGCCCGCCGATTCCGGATCCAGGCTGTTTCCCTGCCATTCGCCGTTGGCCAGAACGACGTAGACGTCCTCGGCCTCGTCCTCGGCGAACCCGGGAAGTCCCATCAGACTCAGGGGCTGTCGGTCCGGCAGGGTCACTGCGAGATCCCGGTTGACGAGCGCGAGAGCCTCGTCCCAGAACGGGTGCGCGCCGGGTGGTATGAGGTAGGAACCGGGCGGACCGAAGAAAGCACTCATGGGGACATCCTGCACGGAGGGCGAGCGCGGCCAGAACGCTTTTCGTCCGGTGTCAGTGCCCTTCCGTACGGTCGGCACCATGGGAATGATCGGGATGACCCTGAGGCCGGCTCCGTCCCGGGCGCCCGGTTCGCCGGGCTCCGCCCCCCTCAGCCGGTGTGCAGGACGCGCAGGCGGTCCGGGTTCGCCGGGTCACGGTCGACGACCTGGACGGGTGCCCACGTCCACTGCCACACGCCGACGCCCGGCGTACGGGAGAACCGGATCGGCCCGCGCGTGCCCTCCGCCTCGACGTGCGGCCACGCCCCGGCGACGGCCGCCCGGTCCGTACCGTGGGCACGGAGCGCCGCGGCGAGGACGGTGACGGTGTCCCAGCCCTCGAAGGCGACGAAGGAGGGCGCTTCGCCCAGCACCTCGCCGAGCTCCTTCCCGACGCGCTCGCCGAGCGGCCCCAGGCGCTCGGGCAGGTAGCGCAGGAACGGGATCCCGGCACCGTCCTCGCCCAGCGCCTCCGCCCATCCGGCGAACTCCGGCTGTCCGGCCGGAGCGCCGATCAGCACCTCCGCGAGCCGCCGGTCGCCCCGGACGGCCCGGACGATCGGCACCGCCGGTTCCGGACTGCCGACCAGCAGGAGGAGCGCCGTGGCCCCGTGGTCGACGAGCGCGTCGCACAGCGCCTCGGGGGTGAGCGCGGTCGTGTCCAGTTCGACGACCGTGCCGCCCCGCGAGGCGAGTTGCTCGCGCAGGATGCGGGTGCCCGTCGCCCAGTAGACGCTCGGCTGGGTCGCCACCGCGATCCGGCTCCGGCCCGCGGCCACAAGGTGGTCCGCGTAGATCCGCCAGCCGCGGGACTGGGCCGGGGCCAGCCGCGCGACCCACTCCGTCGGCTCCTCGGTGAGGGCGTCGAGTACGGCGGAGGAGCAGAGGAACGGCACGCCGAGGGCGTCGGCCCGGGCGGCGGCGGCACGGGCGACGACGCTGTGGTACTCGCCCACCACGGCGGACACGCCCAGGCCGGCCAGTTCGTTCACGGCGGCCGAGGCCCGCTCGGGATCGGCGGCGGTGTCACGGACCAGCAGCTCCAGCGGTCTGCCGCCGATCCCGCCCGCGTCGTTGACCTCACGCACGGCCAGTTCGAGTCCCGCGAGGAGATGTCGGCCCGCCTCGACCCAGCCGGGCCGCGTCAGCGGGACGAGCGCACCCAGGCGGACGGGCGGCCCGTCCACGGGCTCGGTGGCGGCGGACGGAGAAGGCGGCGTGTTCATCGGGGCGGTGTCTCCTGGGGCGATGCGGTCGCGGTCCGCCCGGGTGGGGATGGCGGGTGCGGGCGTACGCGGGTGATCATGCCGAGGGTTCCGCCGGGAGGGAAGGCTCGGCAGGGGAACTTCCCGGACCCTTCGCGCGTTCCGGAGGGCGACCTGATCGTTTTTCACATGTGACGCGGCGGCGCCGAGCCTCCGTCGGGGGAAGTGAGCAACCCATGACCATGGTGGGCCTGTTCTGGATCGCCGAGGGCGATGTGTACGTGGGCGCGAAGCCGGCCGGTTCGGCGCCCGGGGTGCGTCTGACCGGCGACGGCGTGGTTGCGCTCGGCGACGGGCAGGCGGGCCTCCACCTGTGGGAGGAGGTCCGCGCCCTGACGGTGGCCGACGTCCCGGTGAAGTCCCTGAAACGGCAGGTCGGCATGGTCACGGAGGTGGCCATCGACATGGTCATGAACCTGGCCCTGACGCTGGGCCCCGGCGTGCTGGGCGAGGCCCCGCCGTTGATGACGCTCGGTCTGGAGACGGACGACGGCGCGTACGAGCTGAAGGCGTACGTGGCCGCGGCCGTCGGCTACTCCCCGGCCGAGGCCGACCTCTCCCGCGCCCTCCTGTCCCGCCTCACGGACGGCGCCGCGACCATGGCCACGACCTTGGCGGCGATGTCGGAGTGGGGCCGCGCGTGGGAGGGCGGCACGCCCCGCACGGCCCAGCGGGAGGAGCTGCTGCGGGAGTGGCTGGGCTAGCAGGCCGGCACGGCGGGGGCTCGTGTCGCGCCGGACACATCGGGTTGCGCTTGCCCCGGAGGCGGGGACGATGGAATGAAGAACAGGGATTCGACGCCTGTCGAAGGCCCCGCACCAGGGATGTGCGACCCGGACTGACGTGAGGTGCCGCCGGGCGGGGGCTGCGGTCGCTTCGTGCCGCAGGTCCGAGGTACCAGGACGGCCCGGGCCGTCGGTCCCCGTCACGATCGGCCACACGCCCGAAACGGCCGGCATCGACCGCACTCCCCTCAGGAGGCGTCATGACCGAACCCGACGATCCGCTCGGAGTCTGGACGGGTCGGTTGCTCCGGCTCGGCTCGGGCATCTCGCCCGACGACGCCCGGAGGTTCGTGCACGACCTGTACGCGCAGGCACAGTCCGACCTCGACGAGGAGCGGGCGGAGGCCGACTTCGAGCGAGAGGAGTGACCCCGGGCGCGAGCCGTCGTCCCGCTGGAGGAACGGAGTTCCACATGACCGAGCCGGAAGCGTGGGGCGATGACGTCTACCAGCCCGACGGCAGCGAGGTCCAGGAGGACACGGGTGTCCTGGACTACGAGGACACCCTCGAAGGGCCGCTGGGCGACCCGCTCGACGAGGGGTACTCACCACCGGAACGGCCCCGAGGGGTCCAGCACACGGGGGAGACCGCGGCCGAACGGCAGCGCGGCGAATCCCTCGACGAGCGTCTGGCCGAGGAGGAGCCCGAGCCGCCTCTGCCCGACGGCGACGGCCTCGGCGACGCGACGGACACCGACGGGGAGCTCCTGGACGACCAGGTCGGCGGTCGGCGCGCGGGCCGTCTCATGTCCGAGGACGAGGGCGCGCACTCCATCAGATCGGAGCTGAACGCCCGGGACCTCGGCCTCGCCGGAGGCGCGGCCTCCGCGGAGGAGGCCGCGATGCACATCATCGACGAGGAATGACCCCGCGGGGAACGGCCCCGGACGGGTCAGGACGCGCGGGCAACGACCTCGGACAGGTCAGGACGCGCGGGCAACGACTCAGCGCGCCCCCGGATTGCGTACGGCAAGGAGTGCCGCGCCGATGTCCGCCGCCGCTCGGGGATCCGAGAGGGAGCGGCCCGTCAGCTCCTCCACGCGGCGCAGCCGGTAGCGGACGGTGTTGGGGTGGACGAACAGGCTCTGCGCGGCCCCACTGGCCGAACCCGCGGCGGCGAACCAGTGCTCCAGGGTGCGCAGGAGCCGGGAGCGTTCCCCCGCCGGAAGGTCGAGCACCGGCCGGAGGACCACCTCCATCAGGTGCGCCGCCTCGGCCGGAGCCGCGGCGACGACCATGGCCAGCGGATCGTCGTCGAAGCGGGCCACGCCGGCGCCCGTCCCCTTGAGCCCGGCCAGCGCGAGACGCGCGAAGCGCAGCGCCTGAGGCGTGTCCCGCAAGGAGTCGAAGCGCGGGCTGAAACCCACACGGGCGTGCGTCCGGCGCAGGATGCGCAGGCACGTGGTCTCCGCCGCCTCCGTGGGCAGGGCGATCAGGGCGAGCTGCTCGTCCGGCAGAAGTCGCCACGCCGAGGGCAGGTTCGCCTGGCGCAGTGCCGTCTCCGCTCCGGTGAGCGGTTCCTCGCCGGGAGCGCCGGCCTTCGCCGCAGCGACCGCGTAGGGCCCGTGCTCGGGCAGCTCCAGTTCGTGGGCGGCCTCCCACAGTGTGCGGTCCGTGACGACGCCGGTGAACACCGCCGCCACCAGGGCCGAACGCCGCGCCTGCCCCTGGGACGTGAGCTCCGCGGCCGCCTCCCGGTAGGCCACGGCCACCGCTTCCGCGTACAGCCCGGACAGCGCCCAGAACTCCGTCGACTCCGACAGCAGCAGCTCGCCGGACACCTCGGGGCGCGTGCGGGCCTCGGCGAGGATCTCCGTCCACAGGAGTTGCGAGCCGACCCGGTACGCGTGCAGCGTGTCCGCCAGCGGAACCCCCTGTTCGGCGCGGAGCCGTCCCGTCTCGCGGGCCGAACTCGCGTCGGGAGTGCCGCCGAGGCGGAGGTGGGTCAGGATGAGGTCCGCGTTGGCCGTGCAGGAGCGGCGCAGGGAGTCCAGGGGGATCAGCGACTCGTCCTTGTACGCCTCGACGTCCGCGCGGATCCGCAGCGCCATGCGCTCACCCAGCTCCGGAAGCCCTGCCAGAAGCGTCGCCGCCACACCTGAAAGGATCATCTCCGCAGCTTAACGCCCTCGTATTGTTCCGTGGAACAATCCAGGAGGCCCTGCGTTGTCACGTCGGCCATAGGCCGCGACCGTAGGCGCCTGCAAGATGTCGACGATGTAAACAGTCGGTGGTTCCGGGTAACGGAGGCGGGTCATGGCCAATCTGGCAGGGTTCCTCGTGGAGACGGCCGGGCGTCAGCCCGAGCGCCCGGCGCTGCGCCTGGGGGAGCAGGTCATCACCTACGGCGAGCTCGACGAGCGCAGTGCCCGCGCCGCCGCCCTGCTCAGGTCCGAGGGCGTACGTCCCGGGGACCGCGTCGCCCTGATGCTGCCGAACGTCCCCGAGTTCGTCGTGCTGTACTACGGCATCCTGCGCGCCGGGGCGGTCGTCGTTCCGATGAACCCGCTCCTGAAGACCCGGGAGACGGAGTTCCACCTCGCCGACTCCGGTGCGGTGCGCCTCTTCGAGTGGCACCATGCGCCGGGCGAGGGCGCCCAGGGAGCGGCCGCCGCCGGAGTGGCGCACACCGCCGTCGAACCCGCCGCGTTCGCGGCGACGCTGAACCTGCACGAGCCGTCGGCCGAGGTCGCCGACACGGGCGACGACGACATGGCCGTCCTGCTCTACACCTCCGGCACCACCGGCCGCCCCAAGGGCGCCGTCCTCTCCCACGCCGGTCTGCGGCACAACACCGAGGTCAACACCGTCCACATCCAGCGGATGACGCCCGAGGACGTGGTGGTGGGCTGCCTGCCGCTGTTCCACATCTTCGGGCAGATCTGCACCATGAGCGCGGCCGTCCGCAGCGGTGCCTCGCTCGTCCTGATCCCGCGCTTCGACCCGGCAGCCGTCCTGGCGGCCATCGCCCGTGAGCGCGCCACCGTCTTCGAGGGCGTGCCGACGATGTACGCGGCGCTGCTCCAGCACTCGTCGGACGCGGACGTCTCGACGCTGCGGATGTGCATCTCCGGCGGCGCGTCCCTGCCGGTCGAGATCCTGCACGGCTTCGAGCGGCGCTTCGGCTGTCCGGTCCTCGAAGGCTTCGGCATGTCCGAGACCAGTCCCGTGGTCACCTTCAACCACCCCGACCGGCCCCGCAAGGCCGGCTCCATCGGCACCCCCATCCGGGACGTCGAGGTACGGCTCCTCGACGAGAAGGGCCAGGACGTGACCCCCGGCGAGATCGGCGAACTCGCCGTCCGGGGGCCGAACGTGATGAAGGGGTACTGGAACCGCCCGGAGGAGACCGAGGCGGCCGTCCCGGACGGCTGGCTGCGCACCGGCGACCTCGCCCGCGCCGACGAGGACGGCTACCTCTACATCGTCGACCGCAAGAAGGACATGATCATCCGCGGCGGCTACAACGTCTACCCGCGCGAGATCGAGGAGGTCCTCCACGAGCACCCGGCCGTCGCCCTCGCCGCCGTGATCGGCATCCCGCACGCCGAGCTCGGCGAGGAGGTCGCGGCCGCGATCGTGCTGCGCCCCGGTGTCCAGGCCCTCCCCGACGAGCTGAGGGAGTACGTCAAGGACCGCGTGGCGGCGTACAAGTACCCGCGCAGGGTGTGGCTCGTGGACGCGCTGCCGCTCGGCCCCAGCGGCAAGATCCTCAAGCGGGAGATCACCGCACCCGTGGGGTGAACCCCCTTTCGGCGGCTGTGCGCCCGCTCCTCGCGGGCGCACGGCCCGCGGTCAGTAGGGCGTCGCCGCGTTCTGCTCCGCCCACCGCCGTTCGGTGTCCGAGCCGCCCGGCGGAGGTACGAGCCCGTTGATCATCCAGAGTTCCTCGCTGGTCTCGTCGACGTGGAACTCCCAGTGGAGACCGGCGTGCCGTTCCAGGTGGGGGTGCAGCATCTCCCTGATCCAGCGGGCGGTCCTGCGCCTGCTGTCCTGGTCGGGATTGCGCCGGGCGATGTGGTCGATGGCGATGCGGACCCCGGCGGGGGAGGGTTCCCCGCCGACGTGGAAGTCCTCGGGCCGCGTCTCGTGGAACAGCGTGACCACGTAGAAGCGGGGCAGGCCCGCCTTCTCGTAGTGGTCCGCGATCGTCGACGCGAGCCGGTGCTTCTCCTCGGCGGTGAAGATCCCGGGGGTGTGGTGAACGGTCCACAGGGGCATGGCGGTTCTGCGCTCCTTCGTGAGGGGGTCAGCCGGCGGCCGGGACGACCAGGTGTTCCACGGGTCCGGACAGCGCGGACTTGACGGCGACGCTGACCTCGTCGGCGAGCACCTCCGTGTCCCCGGCCTCCAGGCCGTCGACGATCCGCGCGGCCACGTCGGCCGGCTTCGCCTTGCTCCGCTCGATGGCGGAGACCATGTCCGTGTCGATGAATCCCGCGTGCACGCCGACGACGTGCGTGTGCTGCGGGGCGAGTTCGAGCCGGAGCGAGTTCGTCAGTGACCACGCCGCCGCCTTGGAGGCGCCGTACGCTCCGCTGCCCGCAAGCCAGGACAGTACGGAGTGCATGGTCACCAGCGCCCCGCCGCCGTTCCCCGCGAGGACCGGCGCGAACGCCCGGGCCACCCGCAACGGCCCGAAGACGTTGACGTCGAACGTCTCGGACGCCTGCGCGAAGTCACCCGTGAGCAGGGGAGCGGGGTGCAGGACCCCGGCGTTGTTGAACACGATCTCGGCGTCGGCGGCGAGCTCCGCGAGGGCGGCCACCGACTCGTCCGAGGTGACCTCGAGCGCGACGGGCACCACCCGGGGGCGCTCGTCCGCGTACGCCGAGCGGCCGGTGGAGTACACCTTGGCCGCCCCGCGTGCCAGCACTTCGTCCACCAGCGCGGCGCCCAGCCCCCGCCGCCCGCCGGTCACCACGACCACCTTGCCCGCCACCGTCACCACGGCACACTTCCCATCTGACTAACGACCTCGTTAGTCAGATGCAATCACGATAGGCTGGGTAACGCAAGCATTAGTTACGCGGGGCGGGTGGCGATGAGGTTCGAGAAGCGATTGAGCGACCGGGACGCGTGGTCGATCGGCGACGGGTGCTCGGCCGGCCGGGTGCTCGACCTGCTGAGCACCCGGACGGTCTTCATGGTCGTACGGGAGTGCTTCTACGGCACGACCCGGTTCGAGGACTTCGTGACCAGGATCGGCACCTCCGCGCCCTCGGTCTCCCGCGCGCTCAAGCAGCTGGAGTCGGCCGGTGTCGTGGCGCGCACCCCCTACCAGGAGCCCGGGCGGAGGGCGCGCGACGAGTACCGGCTGACCGGGGCCGGCGAGGACCTGCTGCCGGTCTTCCTCTCGCTGATCCGGTGGGGTGACACGTACCTCCAGGACGGCCACCCGCCGCTGGCCTTCGTCGACGCCGACAGCGGCCGCCCGCTGAGCGTGCGCGTCACCGCCGACCCGGCACCCGATCCGTCCTCCGACGACATCGAGATCCGCGTCCACCCCGACTGGCGCCGCGACTGACAGCGGCCCCTCTCCAGGGGAAGGCGTACGCGGATCAGTCCGGCTGCTTCCCGCCGTGCAGGTGGAGCGAGCGCAGGGCCGCTTCCAGGGCGAACCGGTGGTCGGGATCGAGGAGCCGGTCGCCGAAGTGGTTGTCCAGGTTCCGCAGCCGGTAGCGCACCGTCTGGGCGTGTACGCCGAGCAGCTCGCCGACCTGTTCGGCGGGGGCCCGCGTGGAGACGTGGACGCGCAGGGTCTCGATCAGCCGCTCGCGCCGGGTGCCGGACAGCCCGTCGAGCGGGGCCAGTTCGCGCGCCGCGAGATGGGCCGTGAGGGCCGGATCGGACAACAGCCACAACGTTGTCAGATGCTCCTCGCAGTGCACGAGGGGAGCGTCCGCGACGATGCCGTCGTCGATGAGGGCCAGGACCCGCCGGGCCCAGCGGAGGGAGTGCGCCGCCTGCACCGGCGGCACGGTCAGGCCGACGACGGCGGCGGTGCCGGCCAGGGCGGAGTCGAGCATCGCGAGGCGCTGCGGGGTGAGCGGTCCGGGGATCAGCAGGTGCGGCTCGGGGAGGGTGAGATCGGCCAGGACGTCCCGGTCGAGACCCGCCTGGACGAGCTCGGCCACCGGGGGGCGTAACGCCACCATCGTGCACGCGGAGGGGAGCTCCCAGGACGCCTCCTGGCAGAGCTCGGCGATGGTCGCCCGGGGCAGCGGCGGGCCCGCGACGACGAGGTGGAGGAGCTGTCTTCGTAACGCCACCACGTCGGAGACGGCCCGGGCCTGGACCATGAGGTACCCCTCGCGGGAGAGGGCCTCCAGCTCGTCGACGTAGGCGAAGAGGGCGTCGGCGAAGGCCAGGATCAGCGTCGGGGAGAGGTTGTAGGTGCGCCCGATGCTCTTGGCCCTGCGTAACGCGATGCGCGCGCCCAGCCGGTAGGCGCCCTGCAGGGTGTCGAGGTCCCGGCCCTCGTAGGCCTCCACCCGGCCGAACTTCCGCAGCAGTTCGTCGCGGAGGGCCGAGTTCCGCCCCGGGTCCGCGACCCGCTCGACGAAGGCCGCGAGGGCCTGCTCGACACCCTGGCGGATCGCGTCCGAGTGGGGCCCCTTGAAGAGATGGGCGTACACGGGGTACGCCCGCTGGACCTCCACGCCGATCTCCTTGATGAGGCCCGGGATCTCCGGTCTCATCAGGGCGGCGAACTCCCGGGGAAGCGGATCGAGGGGCTCGCCGACGTTCGGTGACTGTGCGATTGCGGGCATGGACCGATCCCTTGCTCTCCTGCGCGACCGGTGGGGAGCGGCGGTGCGGCGCCCTCCCTCGTGGGGTGGGCGCCGCCATGGCCGTCAGGTGCGTACCAACGGGGACTGCCGAAGCTAAATCAACTGCTGTGTGCTGTACACAACTTGCGCAAGAGTTGGTGTCCCCGGAGCCCGCAGGGCGCAGGAGTAGGCCGGGAATCGCCCCTGGGTGGCCGTTACTTGACGGCCGAGTGCCAGCTCCGCGAGAAGATCGTGCCGGCGTCGGGGGCGGCGACCCCGGGGGCGAAGAGGCCGGTCAGATAGGTCTGGGTGTTGTCGAGGGTGATGCTGTTCCGGCCGGCGGCGGAGGGCAGTCCGGTCTTGAGGTTGACCGCGCCGTTGACCAGGCCGAGACCGAGGCCGCAGCCGCTGGCCCCGGGGACGGCGAAGGTCTTGTCGGCCTGGGTGGAGCCGAGGAGGTTCAGGCGGCTCATGTCGCCCTCCTCGTTCGCGGTGCCGTCTCCGTCGAAGCGCTCGACGGAGAAGTCCGGGGCGGTGAGGTTGCTCGGGCGCAGCACGATCGGGTTCGACTTCGTGCCGATGTAGCAGTTGCTGCCGAGGAACGGGTTCTGGAGGTGGATGCGGACCGGGATCCGCACGATCGGCATGTCGGTGAGGACGCCCGCGATCTGGTCGAACTCCGAGGGCGTGCCGACCGATTCCACGGTGGCGGTGATCCTGTTGAGGTCGGCGTCCGACAGCTGCCGGCAGATGTCGGTGATGAACGGGATGTCGCTCGGACACATCAGGCCGAGCAGGCCGCCGGGCACGGTGGCGGAGTCCGCGATGAGCGAGCCGGCGGGCGGGGGGACGACGGTGTTGGTGCCGTCGGCGTTCTGGATCACGCCGATCTGGAGGTTCGTCCTCCCGGTGACGACGGTCGTGTTGCCGAGCTTGATGGAGCCGCTCGCGGACGAGGACGACACGCACTGCGGCGACTTGTCGAGACCGTCGGTGGCGACCATCGCGGGGGCGTCGACGGGGCAGCGGTCGAACGGCGCCCAGCCGCCGTTCAGCTGCGGAGCTGCCGCGGTCGCCGTGCCGATGGAGACGAAGGCACCGAGCGCGGTCAGCGCGGAGAGGGCGGCGAGTCTCGTGCGGGAGGAGACGAGGGACATGGCGGAGGCCTTCCGTCGAGGGGTGGGGGACAGGGTGGGTCGGTTCAGCGTTCGGGCTTGGGGACCACGTACGGCTGGCGGTCCTCGGTGCACTGGCCCTCGGTGGGCACGTCGACACCCACGGCGCAGGTCTGGCCCTGGATCTGCTTGATGTAGTTGCCGGGGCCGGAGATGGAGGCGGTGAGGAGCCGGTCGAGGTTCTCGCCGCCGGCGCCGCAGCCCTTGAAGGCGGGGATGGTCACCTCGCCGGTGAGCGGGCCGCCGCCGGTGAGGACGTAACCGGTGGCGTCGGTGCCGTTGATGAGCTGTCCCTTGCCCAGGAGTACGAGGTGGTCCCCGGGGTACTTGGCGGGGTCGGGCTCGGGGGAGGTGAGCGGCTTCTCCGTGCGGCAGGAGGGACCGACGTCGAGGCGCGTGCCGTTGACCCGGACGTCGAGCACGCGTAGGACGAGACGGGCGCGGACGTAGGTGTCCGAGAGGTTGTCGGGGAAGGCCAGGAGGACGTCCGAGTCGACGGTCAGGGGCCCTGACTGCTCCAGGACCATGGTGGCCGTGGCGGGCGCGAAGCCGAACGTCAGGAAGGTGGCCTTGAACGGCGGGGTCTGCTTGCGCCCCTGGTAGGAGAGGTGTCCCGTCGACGGAGTGAGGAGGTGGAAGCTTCCGTCCGGCCGGGGGTCGAAAACCGGCTCGCCCTGCTCGATCAGGACACACGACACCGGAATGACGTTGGCGCCGTTCAGCTTCCGCACGTTGGAGTAGCCGGTGATGTACGCCGAGAGCGAGTAGGGGGTCGGTTTCTCGGTCACGCAGGGCGGTGCGGCCGGCCGGGCCGCCGGGGTGCCCGGCGTGTTCTCGTCGGTGGCCCTCAGACCCTTGCCCGCCTGCTGTCCGATGCGCGGGCCCTTCGGGGCGCGGCCCGTCCCGTCCGCCGTTCCCGGCCGCACCGGGACCGTCCGTCCCGTGGGGGAGGACGGCATGGAGGAGGGGGCGGAGGAAGGGGGCGCCGAAGGGGCGGACGGCGACGCGGGTGGGGTGCTCGGTTCCGCGGTGTCGGTGCCGACCGGGATCGTGGCGAGCGGCGCCCGGCCCTCCGGGGCCTGCCCCGGGACGCACGTGACGGAGACGGACGCGGGAGCGGTGGGCGTGGCCTCGGCCGTGCTCGGGGCGAGATCGAGGGCGAGACCCTCGGCGGAGAGGGTCAGATCGCCGGCGGTGTCCGTCGTCAGGGTCGGCACGCCACCGGTCGTGGTGAGCACGAGAGGCCCGTCGGCGGGGACGTCGACCGACTGCGCCGTACCGCTCCACGTGGTCTCCGCGCGCTGCGCGTTCTGGGCCACGCCGACCGCCAGCCGTGACTCGGCCCGTACGGTGGCGCCCCTGAGTGCGATGAGGTCGGCGACGGCCGCCGCGGGAAGTTCCACCGTCGTGGTGACGTCGGTCGGCCGGATCTCCTCGCCCACGGCCGCCCGTTCGGGGAAGGCCGCCGTGATCCGTACGTTCACCGGCTGCGGTCCCGACGGCAGGGTGCACACGTAGGGCAGCGCGGCGTCGACCTTGAGCGTCCCGACCGCGACGGCCGCCGCCGGAAGCAGGGGGGCGAGCGCCACGAACGCGGCGATCGTCGCGCCGCGCGCGCGGGCGCGGGAGGAACGAGGGGTGGGCCGTGGGCCTTTCATCTGGTGCTCCGCTCGGGTCGTTCGTGCGCCGACAGGGGAAGGAGGCCGGCGAAGGGTACGTACAGGCCCGCGTCCGCCCGGCCGGGATCGCCGGCCGGGCGGACGCGGGTTCCTGCGCCCTTACGGGTTGGAGCCGACGATCGTCGGGATCGCGGTGCCCGCCTTGAAGAGGTACGTGCCCTTGAAGGTGGGCTTGGCGCCGACCGGGACGGCCGAACCGCAGCCGGTCGACGAGACGACGGTGAGCTCGCCCGCCAGGCTGTTGACGGCGAGCGCGCCCGTCGAGTTGGTGTACGTGCCGGACGCCTTGCCCGTCACGCGGAAGACACAGGCGCCGACGGTCACCTTGGCGTCGACGTTGCCGACGTAGCCCTTGGTGACGCCGGTCGCGGCCGTGTAGTCCTGCGCCACGATCGTCCACGGGGTGGTCGCGACGGTGGTCACGGGGCCCAGCACGCTGGTGCAGGGCGTCCCGGTGGCGCCGAAGGCGATGGAGTTGATGGTGCCGACGGTCGCCGGGTTGCCGGTGGTGCTCGCACCCGTGCCCGCACCGTTCGACTTCGTACACGTCATGGCGATGCCGTTGACGCTGAGGACGATGTTCCCGCTGTTGACCGCGGTGATGCTGGCCGGGGACGGGCTGACGGTCCAGACCGTGGAGGCCACCGCGGACGCGGGGCTCATGGTCAGGGCGAACGCTGCCGAGGCGGCGCCGGCGACGACGGCGAGGTTTCTGATCGGCTTCTTCATGGCTCTGGGACTCTCCTTGGGGATTGACCGGCAGAGGGTGGCCGCGGTGGGGGTCGAGCGGCCGGCGGCCCCGCATTTCTCGGCCGCGAAACCAGACGTTACTTGCGGGAAACTTAGCTGAACAATGGCGCAGTCCAAGATTCTTTGAAGAGCTTGAATTGCCTGTCAAGTGGGTGAGCGGTGGCGTGAATCCCCTTGGTTCCGGGGTGCGTAATGTCGACATTTATGATCGATCAGACAAGGCGGGGAGGCGGATTCTCGCTCACTGGCCGGTCGGGGGTCCGGTGGCTCCACCCTGCTGCTCTGGCCGGTGACAGATCGGTGGGCTGAATTGTCTCTCGGCTGATAAAAACCCCGGCGCTTGATTTCAGCCCGCGAAAACTCCGGATCCGGTATTGCCGTGAGAGGTTACTCGGCCGTAACGTTCCCCGAGCCGACGCTCGGCCGCAGGTCGGCGCCGCACTCTGTCTCCGCGGAGACAAGAACCGAACCCGACTTTGTCTGCACGGTGACAAACGCCTGAGCGGATCAAGGGTTTTGCGCCACACCTATTGTCCGGGTGATCGTCCCCGGTTTAACGTGCGCCCGCAGCGCACGCCCGACGCACGCTTGCTGGAGGTGGGATGGGAATCGAAGTAGTCGTTGAGGGTCTGACCATGTCCTTCGGCAAGCAGAACATCTGGCAGGACGTCTCGCTGACCCTGCCGGCCGGAGAGGTCAGCGTCATGCTCGGCCCTTCCGGCACCGGGAAGACCGTCTTCCTGAAATCGCTCATCGGGCTCCTCAAGCCGCAGCAGGGCCGTGTCCTCATCAACGGGGTCGACATGGTCAGCAGCCCCGAACGGGACATCTACGAGACCCGGAAGCTCTTCGGCCTCATGTTCCAGGACGGCGCCCTCTTCGGCTCCATGAGCCTCTTCGACAACATCGCCTTCCCGCTGCGCGAGCACACCCGCAAACGGGAGTCCGAGATCCGGCGCATCGTCATGGAGCGCATCGAACTCGTCGGTCTCCTCGGCGCGGAGGACAAGCTGCCCGGCGAGATCAGCGGCGGCATGCGCAAACGCGCCGGACTGGCCAGGGCGCTCGTCCTCGACCCGCAGATCGTGCTGTGCGACGAACCGGACTCCGGACTCGACCCCGTCCGCACCGCCTACCTCTCCCAGCTCCTCATCGACCTCAACGCGCGGATCGACGCGACGATGCTGATCGTCACCCACAACCTCGACATCGCCGCCACCGTCCCCGACAACATGGGGATGTTCTTCCGCCGCAGGCTCGTCACCTTCGGCCCCCGCGAGGTCCTCCTCACCAGCGAGGAACCGGTCGTGACCCAGTTCCTCGCCGGCCGCCGCGAAGGCCCCATCGGCATGTCCGAGGAGAAGGACGCCGCCCTGCTCGCCGCCGAGGCGGCCGGCCCCGCCGCCCACCCGACGGCGCCCCGCGTCATCGTCCCGCAGCTGGAACCCTCGCCCGGCCTCCCGCCCCGCGCGGCCGTCACCCGGCGGCGCGAGCGCGTCCTCGGCATGCTCGACCAGCTCCCGCCCGCCGCCCGCGCCGCCATCCGCGACACCTACGCGCACACCGCCGCGGCGCCCACCCTCACCCTGCCGGCCCTCGGGAGCGGCTCGTGATCACCGGCGCGCTGCGGCAGACCGGCCGCCTCTTCGCCCTCGCCGCCGAGGTGAGCCGGGCCGTCTTCCGGCGGCCCTTCCAACTCCGGGAGTTCGTCGAGCAGTTCTGGTTCGTCGCCAGCGTCACCATCCTGCCCGCCGCGCTCGTCTCCATCCCCTTCGGCGCCGTCATCGCCCTCCAGGTCGGCTCACTCACCCAGCAGCTGGGAGCCCAGTCGTTCACCGGCGGCGCCAGCGTCCTCGCCGTCATCCAGCAGGCCAGCCCCCTCATCGTGGCCCTCCTGATCGCCGGCGCCGGCGGCTCCGCCATCTGCGCCGACCTCGGCTCCCGCAAGATCCGGGAGGAGCTCGACGCGATGGAGGTCATGGGCGTCTCGCCCGTCCAGCGGCTCGTCGTCCCCCGCGTCCTCGCCACCATGGCGGTCGCCGTGCTCCTCAACGGCATGGTCTCCGTCGTCGGCACCCTGGGCGGCTACTTCTTCAACATCGTCCTCCAGGGCGGCACCCCCGGCGCGTACCTCTCCAGCTTCTCCGCCCTCGCCCAGCTCCCCGACCTCTACATCAGCGAACTCAAGGCCCTGATCTTCGGGTTCATCGCCGGGATCGTCGCCGCCTACCGCGGGCTCAACCCCCGCGGCGGACCCAAGGGCGTCGGCGACGCCGTCAACCAGTCCGTCGTCATCACCTTCATGCTGCTGTTCTTCGTGAACATGGTGCTCACGGGCATCTACCTGCAGATCGTCCCGCCGAAGGGAGGCTGAGACCGATGGCCTCCCCGTTCGTCTGGCTCGACCGGTCCGGTGACCAGCTCCTGTTCTACGTACGAGCCCTGCTCTGGATCCCGCGCACGCTGCGCCGCTACCTCAGGGAGGTGCAACGGCTGCTCGCCGAGGTCGCCTTCGGCTCCGGCGGCCTCGGCGTCATCGGCGGCACCATCGGCGTCATGATCGCGATGACGCTGTTCACCGGAACCGTCGTCGGCCTCCAGGGCTACGCGGCCCTCGAACAGATCGGCACAGCCGCCTTCACCGGCTTCGTGTCCGCCTACTTCAACACCCGCGAGATCGCCCCGCTCGTCGCCGGACTCGCCCTCTCCGCGACCGTCGGCGCCGGCTTCACCGCCCAGCTCGGCGCCATGCGCATCAACGAAGAGGTCGACGCCCTCGAAGGCATGGGCATCCGCTCCATGCCGTACCTGGTCACCACCCGCATCATCGCGGGCGTCGTCGCCATCGTCCCGCTCTACGCGGTCGGCCTGCTCTCCTCCTACCTGGCCTCCCGCTACGTCACGGTCCTCTTCAACGGCCAGTCCCAGGGCACGTACGACCACTACTTCAACCTCTTCCTGTCACCGACGGACGTCCTCCTCTCGGTGCTCAAAGTGCTGATCTTCAGCGTGATGGTGATCATCGCCCACTGCTACTACGGCTTCCGCGCCTCCGGCGGCCCCGCCGGCGTCGGCATCGCCGTCGGCCGCTCCGTCCGCAACGCCATCGTCCTGATCAGCGTCACCGACTTCTTCCTGTCGCTGGCCCTCTGGGGCGCGACCACGACCGTGAAGGTGGCGGGGTGAGATGAGCGACTCACGTGCCGAGACCCTGCGCCGCCGGTTCGCCGGCGTCGTCTTCCTGCTCGTCCCCGTCCTGCTCGCCTCGCTGGCGGTCGCCGTCTACGACAAGGACTTCACCGCATCCGACCCGATCACCGTCGAGACCGGCAGCGTCGGCAACGAGATGCACCTCGGCGCCGAGGTGAAACTGCGCGGCGTCGTCATCGGAGAGGTCCGCGCCATCGACGCCATCGACGGCGGAGCCCGCCTCACCCTCGCCCTGCGGCCCGGCACCCTCCGCCACGTCCCCTCCGACGTCCGCGCGCAGATGCTCCCCACGACCCTCTTCGGCGAACGGTTCGTGGCCCTCGTACCGCCCGCGAACGCCTCCTCGCGGCCGCTCGGACCCGGAGACGTCATCCCGGAGGACCGGTCGAGCAACGCCGTGGAACTCCAGCAGGTCCTCGACAACGTCCTCCCGCTGCTCACCGCCGTCCAGCCGCAGAAACTCTCGGCGACCCTGTCCGCCGTCTCCCGCGCCCTGGAGGGACGCGGCGACAAGCTCGGCGAGACCCTCGCCCGGCTCGACGCCCACCTCCGCGAGTTCAACCCCCATCTGCCCGCCCTCACCCGCGACCTGAAAGAGCTCGTGAAGGTCAGCCACCTCTACGCGGACGCGGCCCCGGACATCGTCACGGCGCTCACCGACTTCACCACCACCAGCGGCACCCTCGCCGAGAAGGAGGGCGAGTTGGCCGGCACCTTCGGCGCCACCACCCGCACGGCCCAGGACGTGACCGCCTTCCTGCGGCAGAACAGGAACAACATCATCCGGCTCAGCGCCACCAGTCGGCCCACCCTGAACCTGCTCGCCGAGTACTCCCCGTCCTTCCCCTGCACCCTGCGCGCCCTCGCCCAGTTCGTGCCCGCGATGAACAAGGCCCTCGGCAAGGGCACGAACCAGCCCGGACTGCACGTCGAGGTGACCACCGTCCCCTCCCGCGGCGCCTACGTCCCCGGCCGCGACACCCCCTCGTACGGCTCCGGCGGCGGCCCGCACTGCTACCCCGTGCCCTACCTCGGCATCCCGGCCGCACCCGCCACACAGGCGTCGGCCGCCGCCGACCAGCAGCTCGGGCCCGCCAACTCCCCGCAGGAGAACGACCTCGTCAACGAACTGCTCGCGCCCGCGGCCGGGAAGCGGCCCGGCGACCTGCCGGACTGGAGCAGCCTGCTCGCCGGCCCGGCGTTCCGCGGCGCGGAGGTGACCCTCCGATGACGACGCGCCCCGCCCACACACGACGACGCGGCCTGACCGGGACCGTCCTGAAGTCCCTCGCGTTCGTCCTGGTCACCGCCCTCGCCACCACCGTCCTCGGCTTCAGCATCGCCAACACCGGCGTCGGCTCCGCCACGCGCTCCTACAAGGCGCTGTTCACCGACGTCACCGGGCTCGTCACGGGCGACTCCGTGCGCATCGCCGGAGTCAAGGTGGGCGAGGTGACCGACGTACGCGTCGTCGAACGGCGCACCGCCCAGGTCACCTTCACCGTCCGCGAGGACCGCTCCCTGCCCCGGTCGGCCACCGCCGCCGTGAAGTACCTCAACATGGTCGGGCAGCGGTACGTCTCCCTCGGCCAGGGCACCGGCGACCTCAGCGGCACCCTGGGCGCCGGAGACACCATCCCGCTCGACCGCACCACCCCCGCGCTCGACCTGACCCTGCTGTTCAACGGATTCAAGCCGCTGTTCGAGGGACTCTCACCCGCCGACGTCAACGACCTCGCGGGCTCCCTCGTGCAGGTCCTCCAGGGCGAGAGCGGCACCGTCGACAGCCTCCTGCGGCACATCGGCTCCCTCACCAGGACCGTCGCCGCCAAGGACAAGGTCATCGGCGAGGTCGTCACCCACCTCAACACCGTCCTGAGCACCCTCAACAACCGCGAGGCCGCCTTCGGGGACCTCGTCGTCACCCTCCAGAAGCTCGTCACCGGCTTCAACACCGACCGCAAACCCCTCGGCGAGGCGGTCAAGGCCATCGGCGACCTCACGACGACGACCGCCGGACTCCTCCAGGAGGGCCGCGCCCCCCTCAAGAAGGACATCCGCGAACTCGGCCGCCTCTCGGGCACCCTCGGCGACCACACCCCCGCCATCGAGGCCTTCCTCGCGAACACCCCCGGCAAGATGTCGGCCCTCGCCCGCCTCTCCTCGTACGGATCGTGGTTCAACCTCTACCTCTGCGAGGCGCGCGTGAGCGGCGTGGGAACGTCCGACGGCTCCAAGCCGCCCACCGGCATCGCCGTGACCGAGACGAGGTGCCGCGGATGAGCCCGCGCGGCCGGATCAAGCCGGTCAAGGAGCGCAACCCCGTCGCCGTCGCCGTCGTCGGCCTGATCGTCCTGGCCCTCCTGGCCGCTCTCGCGTACAACGTGGAACGGCTCCCGCTCGTCGGCGGCGAGACCGCCTACAGCGCCGACTTCACCGAGGCCGCCGGACTCGACGCCGGCGACGAGGTCCGCATCGCCGGGGTCAAGGTCGGCAAGGTCACCGAGGTCGCCCTCGACGGGCCCAGGGTCAAGGTGACCTTCGAGGTCGGCGACGCCTGGATCGGCGACCGGTCCACCGCCGCCATCGCCATCAAGACCCTCCTCGGCGAGAAGTACCTGGCGCTCGACCCGCTGGGCTCCGCACCCCAGGACCCCGGCACCCGCATCCCGCGGTCCCGCACCACATCCCCGTACGACGTGACGCAGGCCTTCCAGGACCTCAGCGGCACCGTCGACGCCATCGACACCGAGAAGCTCGCCGAGAGCTTCGAGACGATCTCCGCCACCTTCAAGAACTCGCCCCCGCACGTACGCCACGCCGCCACCGGCCTGTCCGAGCTGTCGAAGTCCGTCTCCAAGCGCGACACCGAGCTCGCCCGGCTCCTGGAGAACAGCAAGAAGTTCACCAAGACCCTCCAGGACAAGAAGTCCAGCTTCGAGATCCTCCTGGAGGACGGCGGCTCGCTCCTCGGCGAGCTCAGGAAGCGCCGCGACGCGATCCGCGCCCTGCTCAAGGGAAGCCGGGACCTCGGCACCGAGCTCAGCGGCGTCGTCGGCGACAACGACAAGCAGCTCGGCCCCACCCTCAAGGCCCTCAGCCGTGTCACCGGCGTCCTGGAGAAGAACAGCGGCCGGCTCGACAAGACGCTCGCGCTCCTCGGCCCGTACTACCGGCTCGTCGGCAACACCCTCGGCAGCGGCCGCTGGTTCGACGCCTACCTGTGCGGCGTGGTGCCCCGCACCTATCTGCCCGAGGCCTCGCAGCCCAAGACCGGATGCCTCCCGCCGAAACAGACGGCGACGGCCCAGGGGAGCGGTGAACGATGACCAAGCCCAGAAAGCCCCTCGTCGCCGGGCTCGCCCTCGCGGTGCTCGCGGCCTGTGGCCTCGTCGCCGTCCGCGTCCTCGACGACGACGGCCTCCGCGTCACCGCCTGGTTCGACCGGGCCGTCGGCATCTACGCCGGATCCGACCTGCGCGTCCTCGGCGTCCGGGTGGGCGAGGTGGCGTCCGTGGAGCCGCAGGGCACCCGCGTACGCGTCGAACTCCGCCTCGACGAAGGCGTACGCGTCCCCGCCGACGTACGTGCCCTCGTCGTCGCCCCGAGCATCGTCGCCGACCGGTACGTCCAGCTCACCCCCGCCTACAGCAGCGGCCCCACGCTCGGCGACGGCGCCCAGCTGCCCGCCTCCCGCAACCGCACCCCCGTCGAGATCGACCAGCTCTACGACTCGATCACCGAACTGAGCAAGGCGCTCGGCCCCGGCGGCGCCAACTCCGCCGGAGCCCTCTCCGCACTCCTGGACACCGGCGCGAAGAACCTCAAGGGCAACGGCACGGCCATCGGCACCTCCATCGAACAGTTCGGCAAGGCCGCCAAGACCCTCGACGGCAGCAGCGAGAACCTCTTCGCCACCCTCGGCCAGCTCCAGACCTTCACCACCATGCTCAAGAACAAGGACGGAGACGTCCGCACCGCACAGGAACGCCTGGACGAGGTCGTCGGCTACTTCGCCGAGAACAAGGACGACCTCGCCGGCGCCCTCAAGGAACTCGGCAAGGCCCTCGTCCAGGTCAAGACCTTCATCAAGGACAACCGCGGCGAGCTGAAGAAGAACGTCGACCGGCTCGTGCCCCTCACCCAGACCCTCGTCGACCAGCGGGCCTCCCTCGCGGAGGCGCTCGACGTCGCCCCGCTCGCCGCCGGCAACGTCGTCAACGCGTACAACAAGAACACCCGCACCCTCGACGGCCGCGCCGACCTCAACGAGATCAGCATGGGCGGACCGCTGCTGCCCCTGCCGGTCACCGGAGCCTCGTCGGCGAGCCCCGGAGAGGGGGAGCGATGACCACCCTGCCCTCCCGCAAGGCCCTCGGCGCCGGAGCCGTCGGAGCGGTCGCCCTCGGCCTCGGTATCGCCGTCGTCCTCGGCGCCGTCCCCGCGAACCCCCTCCGCTTCGACGGCATCGAGGACCTCCCGCTGCCCGGCGGCGCCGACCTCGGCTCCCACCCCTACACGGTCACCGCCGAACTCGACGACGTCCTCAGCCTCGTGCCGCAGTCCGCGGTCAAGGTCAACGACGTCGCCGTCGGCCGTGTCACCGCCATCGAGCTGGGCGGCACGGGCACCGGCACCAGCACCTGGACCGCCCGCGTCACCCTGAAGATCAACGGCGACGTCCGGCTCCCCGCCGACGCCGGCGCCCGTCTCGAACAGTCCAGCCTCCTGGGCGAGAAGTACATCCAGCTCGTCGCCCCCCGGAAGGACAACGGCGGACGCCTCACCGACGGCAGCGTCATCCCCCTCGCGCGCACCAACCGCAACACGGAGGTCGAGGAGGTGTTCGGCGCGCTGTCCCTGCTGCTCAACGGCGGCGGCGTCAACCAGCTCAAGACCATCACCCGGGAACTCAACGCGGCGCTCGGCGGCCGCGAACCCGAGGTCCGCTCGATGCTCACCCGCGTGAACACCCTGGTCACCAACCTGGACGCGCACCGCGGCGACATCACCCGCGCCCTCGACGGACTCAACCGGCTCTCCGCCACCCTCGCCGACCGCAAGAAGGACGTCGACACCGTCCTCACCGGCCTCTCGCCCGGCCTGAAGACCCTGGAGAACCAGCGGGGCTCCCTGCTGACCATGCTCCGCGCCCTCGACACCCTCTCCGGAGTCGCCGTCAGCACCATCGACGCGAGCAAGAAGGACATGGTCGCCGACCTCAAGGCCCTCGCCCCCACCCTGACGGCCCTCGCCGACGCCGGGGCCGACCTGCCCGCATCCCTGCAGGTGCTCCTCACGTATCCGTTCACCGACGAGGTCATGCGCGGCATCAAGGGCGACTACCTCAACACCTATCTGCACCTCGCGGCCACCCCGGGGACCGAGGTCATCCCGCCCCTCATCCCCAGGACCGACCCCACCCCTACCCCGTCCCCGCCGAACCCGGACCCGGACCCCGACCCGGATCCGGAACCGCAGCCGGACCCGGCCTCGCGCGGCGGAGCCGGAACGAACCGCGACACCCAGAGCCGGCGGTCGGCGCTGCCGCTGCCCCCGGTCACCACGAGCACCCCCACGGACGGAGGCGACAAGCGGTGATCACCCGCACCGTACGGCTGAAGAACCTCGCGTTCCTCGTCATCGCCGTCCTCGTCCTCGGCTTCGTCGGCGTCCGCTACGCCGACCTCGGCCGCTACGCCGGAGTCGCCGACCACTACACCGTCCGCGTCCACCTCGCCCGTACGGGAGGCCTGTTCACCCACTCCGACGTCACCTACCGCGGCGTCTCCGTCGGCCGCGTCGGTGCCATCGACCTCACCGCCGACGGAGTCGTCGCCGAACTCCGCATCAAGAACTCGGCGCCCTCGATCCCCGCCGACGCGCGCGCCGTCGTCGCCGGACTCTCCGCCGTCGGCGAGCAGTACATCGACCTGCGCCCCGAGAGCGACGGCGGTCCCTACCTCGCCGACGGCTCCCGCATCGAACAGGCCGACACCGAGGTGCCCGCACCCGTCACCGACGTCCTCGCGAGCATCGACGACCTCAGCCGCTCCGTACCCCTCGACTCCCTGCGCACGGTCGTCGACGAACTCGGCAAGACCTTCGAGGGACACGGCGACGACCTCCAGGTCCTCCTCGACAACGGCAGCCGATTCGTCCAGGCCGCCGACCGCTCCCTGCCGGCCACCACCCGGCTCATCGACGACGGCGAGGTCGTCCTGCGCACCCAGGCCGACGAGAGCCGCGCCATCCGCGACTTCGCCACCGGCGCCCGCGACCTCGCCGCCACCCTCAAGGGCTCAGACGCCGACCTGCGCCGCCTCCTCGCCGTCACACCCGATGCGACCGGTCAGGTCAGCGGCCTCCTGCGCGACCTCGACCCGAGCCTCGGCGTCGTCCTCGCCAACCTCCTCACCACCTCCGAGATCGCCGTCACCCGGCAGCGCGGCACCGAGGAACTCCTCGTGAGGTTCCCCGCCGCCGTCTCGGCGGGAGCCACCACCGTCGACGGAGGACACGTGAACTTCGGCATGGCCGTCACCTTCTTCAAACCACTGCCCTGCACCTCCGGATACGGCGCCACGCGCTACCGCAACGGCCTCGACCTGGGGACCGCGCCCGCCCTCAACACCGGCGCCTCCTGCACCGCCCCTGCCTCCACCGGCGTCAACGTGCGCGGCTCCGCCCACGCCCCCACGAGCGGCGCCGTGCCCACCCCGGCCCGGCCCGGCTCCCTGCCCTCCGGCACCGCGCGCACCACGACCACGGGCACGCAGACCGCCCTGCCCGGCGCGCTCGCCCTGCCCGGCCAGACCGGCGGCCCGACGGACATGGCCGGACTCCTCGGCCTCGGCACGGGGAGTACGCGATGAGGCGGTCCAAAGCCCTGAGCACCGGCGCCCTCGTCGTCGCCCTCGGCTTCTGCGGCACCGGAGCCTGGACCTACGCCCAGGCCCGCACCGACGAGGAGCTCGCCTTCGGCCGGGAACGCGACAACGCGCTCGCCGAGGGCCGCAGCCGCCTCACCGTCCTCAACACGCTCGACGCCTCGACCCGCGAACGCGCCGAAGCGGGCATCCGGGCCTGGCGCGACGCGTCCACGGGCCCTCTCAGCACCGAACTCGGCCGCACCGAGCCCACGGTGGGCGCCTCGGCCCGCGCCACGGTCACCGAGGCGGCGCTCACGGCGCTCGACGCGAGGGCCGGTACGGCGAAACTCATCGCGACCGTACGCGTCGACGTCACCCCACGCGGAGCCGCCACCGCGACCACCGACCGCAAACGCCTGGAGGCCGTCCTGACCCGCACGGACGAGAACACGTGGAGGGTCGCGGCACTGAGCGCGGTCCCGGTCGCGGGGGCGGAGCAGGGCGAGACGGGCAAGGAGGGCGGGGACGAGTGACGCGACTGCTGCGCAAGGCGAAGGGCGGAGACGCCGGGCCGGCCGGGGGAGAGACACCGGAGGCCGCCGCGGACGACCGGCCGGAGGCGGAGGGTCCCACGGAGGCGGAGACCGTGGATGCGGACGCGGCGCAGCCCGCGAAGCCGGTCGGGGCGGAGACCACGGACTCGGGGGCGACCCAGGCCGCGGAGCCGGGCGCGGCGGCGCCCACCGCCGCGGAGACCCCGGATCCGGGCCCGAAGCCGGCGACGGACCCGGACGACCAGGACCCCGGCAGGGCCCCCAAACGCCGTTCCGCCGTCCCCCGGCGCAAGTGGCGCAAGGCCGCCCTCGTCGGCGTCCTCACCGGCCTCCTCCTCGGCGGGAGCTGGTTCTTCCACGCCGCCCACCAGCTCCGTTCGACCCCGGCGGCGCGCAACCACGCGCTCACCGACACCGCGACGACCGACCGCGTCAGCGGCGACGTGGCCGAAGGCCTCGCCCGGGTCTTCTCCTACACGCCCGCCGACACCGACGCCGCGGAGCGGTCCTCCCGCACCGTGCTCGCCGGGCGCGCCGCCCGCCAGTACGGCGACCTGCTCGCCCAGGTCCGTACGAAGCTGGTCGGGCAGCGCATCACCCTCTCCACCCAGGCCGTCCGCACCGGGGTCGTCGAACTCGACGGGGACAGCGCGCGCCTGCTCGTGTTCCTCGACCAGACCTCGCGCCGCGACAAGGGCGCCGCAACCTCCGCCGCCGCGCAGCTCACCGTCACCGCGAAGTACCAGGGCGACCGGTGGCTGATCGTCGACATCAAGGCCCGCTGACGATGCGCGGGAGACGGGAGAACCCCATGACGCACCGGCCGGCACTGGCCGTGGCCCTCGTGCTCACCCTGGTCGCGGGCGGCTTCGCGGCCTGGGAGGGCCGGAGCTGGTACGCGGCGGCGCACGACGACTCCGCGGCGTACGCCGCACAGCGCGACCGGGTGCTCGCGGCGGGGGAGCAGGCCGTGCAGAACCTCAACACGCTCGACCACCGGCGCGTCGACCAGGGTCTCGACCTCTGGGAGACCTCGACGACCGGCGAACTGCACCAGCAACTCGTCGACGGCCGCGAGGAGTTCACCAGCCAGGTGAAGACGGCGAAGACGGTGACCACGGCCCGGGTGCTGTCCGGCGCCGTCACCGAACTCGACGACCGGGCGGGGCGGGCCCGACTGCTCGTCGCGCTGCGCGTCACCGTCACGACGCCCGACAGCAAGAGCACGGAGAAGGACAGCCGCATGCTCGGCGAACTCACCCGCGCCGACGGCCAGTGGAAGCTCAGCGGTCTGGGGCAGGCCGCCGTGGGCGGCACGGCGACCGGCTGACCGGACCGTCCCCCTACGCGAGAGCCGCAAGGACCCGAAAGGACACGCACGATGCCGACGCCCCGTCACCACCTCAACCGCCAGCGCCGCCGCCAGGCCCTCGCCGACCAGACGGCCGTCGCGTCCAGGGCCCCTGCGCCGGTCGGCCTCCTGACCGAGCCCGACTCGGGTCCCCGGCGGCGACCGGCGGCGAAGCCCGTACGAGAAACGACGGGAGCGCCGAGGGAGGAAGCCGTCCCGGCGGCGCAGGACGAGTCCCCGGCCTCGAAGGGCGGGGCGCGCCGCCTCGCCCCGCTGGTGGTCCTCTGTGTCCTGACCCTCCTCCTCGGAGGCTTCGCGGGGTGGGCGCACAGCAGGGCCGGAGCACTGCGGGACGACCCCGCGCGCGGCAACACGGCCCTCACCGACCTCGCCCGAACCAGCGAGATCAAGGGCCAGACCGCCACGGCCGTCGCCGCGCTCTTCTCGTACGACCACGCCGACACGGCTCCCTTCGAACGCGCCGCGAAGACCCTCCTCACCGGCAAGGCCGTGGCCCGGCACCGGACGCTGTTCGCCGGGGTGCTCGCCCAGGCGGCCCAGCAGAAGACCGTGATCACCACGACGGTCACCGACAGCGCCGTCGAACGGATCGACGGTGACCGGGCCCGGGTCCTCGTCTACGCCGACCAGAGCAGCGTGAGCACCGCCGGTACCGGCAAGGCAGGCACGGGGAAGCAGAAGCCGAAGGCACAGGACCAAGGCGTCTACGCGGGCGCCATGTTCGCCCTGGACGTCGTGCGCCGCGACGGCCACTGGCTCGTGGAGGACATCGACACCTTCGGCCGCTGATTCCGCCGGCTACTCCTGGGACCTGGGCTTCGTCGCGCGCAGCCGGGCCTCCGCCCTGCCCAGGAGCGTGTCCAGGAGGACGGGATAGGCGCTGTGGTTCATCCGGTCCGCGAGCAGGTGCGCGGTGGCGGCGATGTGGGGATGGGTCTCGGCGGGCAGCCGGGCGTAGGTGGAGGTCCACATCTCCTCGTCCGCCTCCCTGACCTCGTCCTTGACCGCCAGGGCCCCCGCGTCCAGAGCGGCGAAGGCCAGGGCCAGGTCGATGAAGGCGTGGTACACACCCACGGCGTCCGCGTCGTCGAAGCCGGCGCCGCGCAGAATGCCGAGGATCGTCTCGTCCACCGCGATCTCCCGGGGGCGGCCGGTGACGCGGCTGGCGGTCAGCACGGCCGCCTGGGGGTGGGCCAGGTAGGAGGCGTGGATGGCCAGCCCCAGCGCGCGCAGATCGGCGCACCACCGACCGGTGGCCGTCCAGCCGTCCAGGGCCCGCCCCATCAGTTCTTCGCCGATGGCCCGGGTCAGCCCGTCCAGGCCGGAGAAGTACCGGTACACGGTGCTCGGGTCGGCGCCGAGCGCGGCACCCAGCCGGCGGGCGGTCAGTCCGGCGATCCCGTGTTCGCGCAGCATCCGCAGCGCCGTCCCCACGATGAGCTGCTCCGACAGGACGGTGCCTTGCCGGGTCGGCCGCCGTCTGCGTCGTTCCGCCTCCGGAACCACCTTCTTCGGCATCGCGCCACCGCCTCGTCGCTCCTTATGCCAACGCCGTAGACCTTAACCGCTGGGGGCGTGTTCCATCGAGACGTCCCCGGGCGTTCGCCCGGAGACGGACTCGACGAATGGGTGTGTGACATGCGTGTACTTCTCGTGGGTGCGGGCGGCGTCGGAACCGCCGTCACCCGTATCGCGGCCCGCCGTGACTTCCTGACCCACATGGTCGTCGCCGACTACGACCCCGCTCGTGCGGAGGCCGCCGTCGCCGCCCTCGACGACCGGGAGGGCCGGTTCAGCGCGCGCCGCCTGGACGCCTCCGACGAGGCCGCGGTCCGTGCCCTCCTCGTCGAGGAGAACTGCGACGTGCTGCTGAACGCGACCGACCCCAGGTTCGTGATGCCGCTCTTCGGCGCGGCACTCGCCGCGGGCGCGCACTACGTCGACATGGCGATGTCGCTGTCCGTGCCACACCCGACCGCCCCCTACGAACAGTGCGGGGTCAAGCTCGGTGACGAGCAGTTCGCCCTGGCCGGGGCCTGGGAGAAGGCCGGCCGGCTCGCGCTCGTCGGCATGGGCGTCGAGCCGGGCCTGTCGGACGTCTTCGCCCGCTACGCGGCCGATGAACTCTTCGACGAGATCGAGGAGATCGGGGTCCGCGACGGCGCGAACCTCACCGTCGAGGGGTACGACTTCGCCCCCTCCTTCAGCATCTGGACCACCATCGAGGAGTGCCTCAACCCGCCCGTCGTCTACGAGAAGGACCGCGGCTGGTTCACCACGGCACCCTTCAGCGAGCCGGAGGTCTTCGACTTCCCCGAGGGCATCGGCCCGGTGGAATGCGTGAACGTCGAGCACGAGGAGGTCCTGCTGATGCCCCGCTGGGTGGACGCGCGCCGGGTGACGTTCAAGTACGGCCTCGGCGACGACTTCATCGCGAAGCTGAAGACCCTCCGCGACCTGGGGCTCGACTCCACGGCGAAGGTCACCGTCCCCGGCGAGCACGGGCCGGTCCAGGTCTCCCCGCGCGACGTGGTCGCCGCCTGCCTGCCCGACCCCGCCACCCTGGGCGACCGCATGAAGGGCAAGACCTGCGCGGGCACCTGGGTCAAGGGGGTGAAGGACGGAAAGGCGCGCGAGGTGTATCTCCACCACGTCGTCGACAACGAGTGGACGATGCGCGAGTACGGATCCCAGGCCGTGGTCTGGCAGACCGCCCTCAACCCGGTGATCGCCCTGGAGCTCATCGCCGGCGGTGAGTGGAAGGCGAGCGGCGTCCTCGGCCCCGAGGCACTGCCGCCCCGCCCGTTCCTCGACCTGCTCGGCGCGTACGGATCGCCGTGGGGTCTCCGCGAGGAGCGCTGATCGTCACCGCGGCGTCCTGGCCGTGCGCTTTTCGAGGCGGGTGCCGGAGCGAAGGGTGATCGACATCAGGTCACCGGGGGCGTCCAGTTCCAGGCGGTGCCAGCGGCCGCGGGGGACGATCACGGCGGTACCCGCCGGCAACCGCACCATGTCCTCGGCGTCGCCGGGTGTGTCGGGACGGAAGCAGACGCGGACACCGCCGGTCGGGCAGCACACCGCTTCCTCGGCCTCCGGGGGCATCTCCCCGTGGCCGGCGTGCACGTCCGCGTCGGTCTCCAGGTGGAACGTGGCGATCTGCCAGGCGCCTCGACGACTACGCCGCACGGACACTGCGCCGCCCCGAACTCCCCGCCCGCCCTCGCGAGCGGGTCGTCGTCGCCGCGATCCACGAGGCGCTCGCCGCCTGCGCCTGGATCGTGGAGGTGCTGACCGCCGACGACCTGGTGTCCACGACCGCGCTGTGGTTCGTCGAGCAGATCGTCGACGGCCTCGTCGCATGCGGCCTCTCCACCGACCGGGCCGTTCACGATGACCGCCGAGGACACCTACCTGGGCGGGCTCCGGGCCCTGGCGGACGGCCTTCTCGCCACCCGCTGACGACGATGTGGGCCCGGAGTCCGCGCTCCTCGAAGCGGGCGTCATCCGGCACCGCGACGCGGCCGACGGACCGTCACGCACGGGGCGCCGATCCGGCCAAACTCCCGTCACCACAGGGCCCGTTCGGGACGGCAGTGCGACGATGGCCCGCGGCAAGACCTGTCGAGGAGCGGAGTGCAGCGTGACCGATCGACACGTGAGTTCGGCCGTGATGACCCACCCCGTCCGTCTCGGTCAGGCGCAGGAGCTCGTCGAACGGCTCCGGCTCGACCGGCTGGCCCTCGACCCCGACCCGGACGGCCCGCCCTCCGCTCTCCGCACCGCACTCGTCGCCTGGTCGGCCGCGGCGCCGGGGGCCGGCCACCACCTCGTCGTCCAGGACGACGTCGACGCCCCCGCCGAGCTCCTGGAGATCGTCGCGCGGGCAGCCGACCGCTTCCCCGACGAGGCCCTGGTCTTCTACACCAACTGGCACGCCCGCAACGGCGCCGCCGCCCGCCTCGCCGCCCTCGCCGGCGCCTCCTGGGTGCGGGCCGTCCCCGACGAGTTCACGCCCTCCCTGGCCGTCTGCCTGCCGACCGCGACCGCCGCCGCCTTCCGCGCCTTCGCCCGCGACAGCGAGGAACGCCACGACGACGAGCTGTTCACCGTCTTCTTCCGTGGCCGCGGCCGGATGAGCCTCCTCGCCGTACCGAACATCGTCGAGCACATCGGCACCAGCAGCATCAACGGGCACGCCGCCCAGGGCATCCGCCTCGCCGTGTGTCCCACCCCGGCCGCCGACGCCGCGACCCTCCTCGCCGGGGGCCGCGTCCTGGAGGAGCCGGGCTGGGTCCCGTACATGCGGTACGGCGAGGGCTACATCCGGCTCGTCGGCCAGGAGAACGGCCCCGACGGCGGACGCGGCCACCACCGGTGGACCGAGGCCCTGCCGGCGACCGGACTCACGGAGGCGACGGTCCGTGCCGCCAGGGAAGCGCACCTGCCGGAACGGCTCACGGAAGAAGTGGCCCGCACCTTCGGAAGGCCCTTCGCCGAGGAGCTGTGGACCCACTGCCTGCTCCTCGGCCGGCAGGCCGCCCACGCGGCCCGCCGCCTCGGCCCCGCTGCCGACGTGCCCGCCGACGCCCTCGACCGGATGCGGCACTCCGCCGTCGCCACCGCGGGGCCCGCCGGACTTCCGCCCGAGCGCCGCCCGGAGGCGGGACCGGACGAGGTCCGCGCGATGACGGCCCTGGCCTGGAGCGCCGTCCGGGCGGGTGAACGACTCGGATGACCAGGGCCTGTCCGCCGGATCGCGGCCCCGGCCGTGATCCGCCGGACCGGCCCTAGGCCCGGTGGGTGATCCACACCCCCGGCTCCCAGTACGCGCCGCGGTCCCGTTCCCGGTCCACCAGGAGCGGGGCGAGGCCGCCCGGGAACACGTACTCCCCGTCCTCCGGGAAGGCGAGACCCGTCCACTCCTGCCACTCGGCGACCGTCCCGGTGATCCGTGAGGAGTACGCGGAAGCCGCCGCGATCGTGCCGCCCGCGCCCACCTGCGTCCGGATCCACGGGTCGAACGGGGTCCCGTCGTCCCGGATCCAGGCCGCGTACTGCTCGATCGGCACCAGCGGATACCGCTCCTTCCAGGTGGGCCGCACCGGCACCAGCACCGTCCCGAGCGCGGCGCGCCGGGCCGTGTCCGCCATCGCGTCGAGCAGCACCTTCGACAGGCCACGCCCCTGGTGGTCCGCGGCCACCTCGATCCCGAGCGCGCACAGCGCCCCCGGGGTCCGTCCGGCGTCGCGGTCCGCGAAGGCCCGGGCGATCGTGTCGTCCAGGCCCGGGCCCAGGTCCTCCGCCGTGCCGTCCCACGTGCGGGGCAGCGAGCGGCCCGCGCCCGCGATCACGTCGAGCTCGTCGTCGTACAGGACGAACTGGAACTCCGGGAAGTCCGTGAACAGCCGGTCCCAGTAGTCGCCGTTGATGTCGCCGTGCAGGTTGTACTCGGGCACCACGCCGGCGAACCGCTCCGGGATGCGGTCCCACAGCTCGGGCCGCTCGCTGTGCCGGACCAGGATCAGCGCCATCAGTCCTCCCCGGCCCGCTCGGGCACCTCGACGTCCCAGACGACGACGATCGGCAGACCGTCCCAGGCGGCCCGGGCCGCGTCCCCGATGGCCTCCTCGTAACCGCCGGGCGCGAGACGCCCGTTGAACAGCGGCTCGTGGCAGGCGCGCACCCGCAGCCCCGCCGCCGCGAAGGCCTCCAGGTAGTGGCTGAGCAGATGGACGTGGTTGCGGACGAAGGCGAGTTCCTCGGCGTCGCGAACAAAGAGACACTGCCCCTGGAGGGTGATCACGAACGGGTGCATGTCCGTGACCACGATCCGCCCGCCCGGCCGCACCACGCGCGCCAGCTCCGCGACGGCCTGGGTGACGTCGTGCAGGTGCGTCATCGCGAGCGAGCAGACGGCGAGGTCGACGGAGTCGTCGTCGAGCGGCAGCTTCTCCAGGTGCCCGACGCGGAGATCGGCCTGCGGGGAGTGCGCCCGGGCCTTGTCCAGCATGTGCGGTGACTGGTCCACGCCGATGACCCGGTGGCCGCGCGAGATGAGCGTCCGGGTCTGCCGCCCGGTGCCGCAGGCCGCGTCGAGGGCGATGCCCGGCGCGAGGCCGTCGAGGATCTTCCCGACGACCGGTTCCTCCACCTCGATGTACGAGCTGGGCAGCGAGTCGTACACCGCCGACCAGGCCGCGTACCCCTCCGCCGCGTCGAGTTCGCTGACGGTGGCGCCACCGTCCGGCAGCTTCTCCTCGACGGGCTCCGCGGACGCGAAGCGGCGGATGTCCTCCACCCGCTCGCGGAGGAAGGTCTCGTCGCCGTCCACGGCGTTGCGCAGCAGCGCGAGCCCCTGGATTCCCAGCACCAGTTCCCGTACGCGGAATTCACCGCTCATGCGAGCCCCTCACCGATCGGTGGACGATCACGTCATCACTGTCGGATTCCGCACTACCCCGCCCGGCGTGCCGGAATACGACATCACGTCCGCGTGGCCGAAAAGCGGGTCCGAATGGCCGATTAGAGGCACCGTTGTCGCGCGTGTGCACGGCTGCCTAGCATGACCGTCGTGATCGAAGGATATATGGGACGAGAAAGCGTCACCCTCGGCGGGGAGATGACCCTGCACATCTCCACCGACGCCCCCCGATTCCGCCTCCGCTTCTACCGGCTCGGCGACACCCTCGCCTTCGTCGGAGAATCCGGGGAATTCCCGGGAGGGATGCATCCGGCCCCCGACCACCCCGACGGATTACCCGGGCGTGCCTCGCCCGCCGACGACTGGGAATGGCCGCCGCTCACCCTTCCCGTACCCGAGGACTGGAACCAGGGAATCCACCTCGTGGAATTCGTCGAGTGCGGGGCGCCGGGCGGGAGCGGAAACCCGGCGGTCCTCGACCCGGGGTACCTCGAAGGGCACGCACGGGAGTTCTTCGTCGTCCGTCCCCGTGTTCCCGGCAGCCGCTCCCGCATCCTCTACAAGAAGTCCACCTTCACCCGGCACGCCTACAACCGCTCCGACCGGCCCGGACTCGAACGGGCCGTCAGCCTCTACGACCACCCCGTCCACCGGCCCGGCGGGGCCGGCGAACCCCGAGGTCACAAGGTCAGCCTCCACCGACCCGGCGGAGTGATCGACCTCGCCTACTGGGACGCCCCTTTCATCGGCTGGCTGGAGCGCCACGGCTACCCCGTCGAGTACGCCACCGATCTCGACCTGCACGAGGACCCCGGCCTCCTCGCCTCCTACGACCTCCTCCTGAGCGTCGGCCACGACGAATACTGGAGCGAGCGGATGCGCGCGCACGCGGAGGCCTTCGTCCGCGACGGCGGGAACATCGCGTTCCTCAGCGCGAACACCTGCTGGTGGCGGATCCACCCGACCGACGGGAACACCGCGTTCGTCTCCGACACCGACCACCACGTCGGCGAGGAATACCCGCACCTGCCCGCCACCGACCAATGGTGGACCCCTTCCCCCGACGGCGTAGGGAATCCCGAGAACTCCCTCACCGGCGTGAGTTTCCGCAACGGGGGAATGTGGGCCGCCGCAGACTGGCCGGGCGACCGTCCCCGTTCCGGATACACCGTGCAGCACACCGGCCACTGGATCTACGAAGGCACCGGATTACGCGACGGAAGCGACGGAGGAAACCCCGACCGGCTCGGCGCGGACACGTCCCTGATCGGATACGAGGTCGACGGCGCCGCCTACGCCTACGACGACGCCGGATTCGCCCGCGCCACCGGCGAGGACGGAACCCCGGAATCCTTCCTCATCCTCGGAATTCACGTCCTCGAACCGGTGCACGACGACTTCCACCACTTCAAGTGGGGCCATTGGAACACCGTCGTCCGCGAGGAGACCATCACCAGCCCCCACGCCGCCACCATGGGCCTCTACACGGCACCGGGCCCCACCGGCGGCACCGTCTTCACGGCCGGCACCACCGACTGGCCCGTGGTCTGCGGTCACGAACAGGACCCGGCCGTCGTCCGCGTCACCCGCAACCTCCTCGACCGGCTGCGCCACCGCCTTCGATGAGCTCCCGCAGCCCGGCGATCCGCGCCGCCCCCTCGGGAAGGGGCGGCGCGATCCCGTCCACCGCCCGGTCCGGCCGCCACAGATGCACCGCCCGCATCCCCGCCGCCAGCGGACCGAGCACATCGGGCACCCACATGTCCCCGACGAACAGCACCCTGTCCGCCGGCAGACCGCACCGGTCGAGCACCGCCCGGTAGATCAGCGGATGCGGCTTGCGGGCCCCCGCACGCGCGGAACCCACCACCACGTCGACCGCGTCGCCGAGGGCCCCCTCTGTGAAGGGGTCCTCCAAGTCCCAGAAACAGTTGGAGGACACACCCACAAGAAGCCCACGCCCGCGCAGGGCCGTCAAAAGATCCCCTACGTCACCAAACAAGGCGAGA
>NZ_JBVJWR010000003.1:269084-314770 GCF_055602235.1 Streptomyces sp. NPDC037410
CTTCCCCCCCCCCCCCCCCCCCCCCCCCCCCCCCCCCCCCCCCCCCCCCCCCCCCCCCCCCCCCCCCCCCCCCCCGGTCCTCCAGGTCCCAGAACCAGTTGGAGCACACCCCGACGAGCAGCCCGCGCCCGCGCAGCGCCGCCAGCGACTCCCGTACGTCACCGAACAGCGCGAGCCGGAGCGACTTCATCGCCCGGTCGAGCTCCTCGACGAGACCGTCGAGCTGCTCCTTCGGCACGCCGCAGGACCGCGCCCGGCGCCGCAGCCGGTCGCGCTCCCACGTCACGTACGCCGTCTCGTCGGCCGAGTGCGCCGCGTGCTCCTCGCACTCGGCGGGTCCCACCGACCACTGGTCGCCCCACAGCTCGCCCTCGGCCGCCAGACCCCGGCGCGCGAAGACGCCCCGGTGGTCCGGCGGCAGCGGCTCCACCATGCGGACCAGCGTCCCGTAGAAGTCGAAGACGACCGCCCCGATCCCGGCCGGCACCACCACAGGGCTCTCCTAGAACCGGCCGTACCTGCGCGGGAAGTAGTCCTCAAGACCGCCGTCCCGCTCGATGTCGACGGTCGCGCAGTGCAGCCCGCCACCGAAAGGACCCACCGCCCGGAACGGCACCGGCACGATCTCGAAGCCGTACGAGGAGAGCTGCTCCGCGAGCCGCACCTCGTTCTCCTCGACGCACAGCGTGTTCGCGTCGAGGTTCAGCATGTTCCCCGCCAGCCACGGGCTGCAGAACGACAGCTTCGGCGGATGGTCCCAGCTCGCCGGCTGCACCGCCTCCACGATCTCCCAGTCGTTCAGCTTGAAGAACTCCATCAGCTCCGCGTCCGCGAGCCGCTCCCCGCAGTGCAGCACCAGGCCCGGACGCAGCGGCACCCACGTGGCGTCGATGTGCAGCGGATGGGTGTTCGTCGAGGTCACCGCGTGCACCCGGTGGTCCGGGAAGTGGCGCCGCAGCCAGTCGTACCCGCTCCGGTTCGTCACGAACGACAGCTGCACGAACAGGTCCTTGCCGAACCGTGCCACGTCCGCCGCGTCGAACAGCGGCTCCGCCTCCGTGAGCACCAGGTCGTAGTCACGGACCTTGGCCAGCTGCACGTCGGTCGGCAGGTCGTTGTACGTGTCCCAGAACCCCGTCCTGTACGAGGCGTCCGTGAGCCGCGGCTTCGGCGCGGCCTCCCAGCGCATCCGCGGGTCGGCGTCGAAGAGGTCCTGGAGCACCGGTCGGTAGCAGAGGTACTCGAACCAGCGGCTGCGGTACGACATGGTCGCTTCGAGGACCTCGTTGCCGACGGTGAGCAGCAGGTCCCGGGGCGGCATGCAGCCGAACATCGACTCGTGCGTCCACTCCGGCGTGGACACCTCCGTGGTGAAGTCGACCGGTGTCGGCCGGTCCACCCGGATGCCGCGCCGCCGCAGCATGTCCGCGAAGTCGTCGAGCTGCTGATCGGCCTCGGCCACCATGTCCCCGGGCATCGGGCCGTACGTCCCCAGCGGGAAGCCGTCGTCGGGATAGTCCCGGCGCACCGCGTGCTCGGGCGCCTGCACCACCGTGCCCTCGGCCCGGCCGACGATCACGTGCCGCAGCGGGTCCCAGCCGTTCCACGCGTTGACCCGCACGGGACGCTCGGCGGTGCCGGGGGAGTCGGGAGCGGAGCTGTCCTGCGCGGGGGTCGTCCTCTGCTCGGTCACGTACAAACCCTTCGATGGGGGACGTGGAGTGCCGCAGGTGCCAAACTGCGGGCAGCGAGCCGTCACCGTCAAGAGCCACTCCGTCACCCGCCGTGCCCTTCGCGCCAGCGTGGCCTGAGGTCGGCCCCGCCGCTGCCGTCCGCGACGACAACGGCGCAGCGCAGCCGGGGAGGACTCCGCTCTTCGGGGGACGCGCACCGCCGTCTTCCGGCCGAAACTCCGCGTCGCGGCGAAGACCCGTGATCAGCGGGGTAGGGAGAGACCGTCGCCGAAGCCCCGTACATCCCGACCCGTTCTCCACGGAGGAATCCATGACACCGCGCCTGACCCGCCGTTCCATGGTCCTGGGAGCCCTCCTGCTCACGGTGGCCGGCTGCGGCTCGGGCGGGGGCGACGCGCCGGGCGGACGGGCGGACGGCGGCGGCACGCTGACGGTGTGGCTGATGGTGGACGCCCGCGAGAGCTGGCCGGAGCTGGTCGCCTCCGCGAACAGCCGGTTCGCGAAGGCGCACCCCGGGGTGAAGGTCGACGTCCAGTACCAGCAGTGGACCACGAAGAACCAGAAGCTCGACGCCGTCCTCGCCGGGCGGAACGTGCCCGACATCGTCGAGATGGGCAACAGCGAGACCACCAACTACATCGTCAACGGCGCCTTCGCGCCGCTCGACCCGAAGACCTTCGACCGGTCAGGGCAGTGGCTGCCCGCCCTCGCCGACGCCTGTCGCTCCGACGGCCGGACGTACTGCGTGCCGTACTACGCGGGAGCCCGCGTCGGCGTCTACCGCACCGACTACTTCAAGAGCACCGGCATCACCGGAGCCCCGCGCACCTACCCCGAGCTGATCTCCGCGCTCGACCGGCTCAAGGCCCGGTACGGAGCCAAGGACCCCGCCTTCTCCGCCCTCTACCTGCCCGGCCGCTACTGGTCCGCCGCCATGGGCTTCGTCAAGGACGCCGGCGGCGAGATGGCGGTCGAGAAGAACGGCCGCTGGCAGGGCGCCCTCTCCTCGCCGAAGTCCGTCGCCGGGCTCACCACCTGGAAGAAGCTGATGGACGCCTACTACGTCGGCGACCGGGCGAAGGACAACGGCGACCAGCCGGCCGTCATCGGACAGGGCAAGGTCGGCGTCTTCTACGGCAACACCTGGGAGGCGGAGGCCGCCGCCGACGCCAAGTCCGGGGGCGATCCCCGCCTCAAGGGCAAGTTCGCCACCTTCGCCTTCCCCGGGCCGTCCGGCGAGCTGCTCCCGCCGTTCCTCGGCGGATCCACCCTGGCCGTCCCCGCCAAGTCACCCCGCCAGGAGCTCGCGGCCGACTGGATCCGGATCTTCACCGACCGGGAGTCGCAGCGGCAGCTCGTCGCCGCCGACACCCTCCCCAACAACACCGTCCAGCTCGCCGACGTCGCCGCCGGGGGCATCAACGGACCGGCCGCGCGGGCCGCCGCCCGCGGCTGGGTCACCCCCCTCGCCCCGGGCTGGACCTCGGTGGAGAAGTCCAACGTCCTGCCCGAGATGCTGGAGCGCATCGCCACCGGCAAGGCGTCCGTCGAGGACGCGACCCGCGAAGCGGACCGCAGGATCGACGCCGTGATCAATGAGCGCTGAACCGGCCGGCCGCCGGCCGCGGCCCCTCCTGCCCTACCTCCTGATCGCCCCCTCCCTGCTCGCCCTCCTGGTCGTCCTCGGCTATCCGCTCGTCGACATGGTGACCCTGGCCTTCCAGGACATGACCCGCAAGGAGCTGTTCAGCGGCACGGCACCCCCCTGGGCGGGGCTCGGGCAGTTCCGGACGATCCTCGGCGACGGGTTCTTCTGGACGGTCGTCGCCCGCACGGCCCTGTTCACCGGCGTCTGCGTGACCCTCACCATGGGCTGCGGCCTGCTCGTCGCCCTGCTGATGCGACGCACCTCGCCCTGGGTACGGGCGGCCGTCGCGGGAGTCCTCGTCGCCGTCTGGGCCATGCCGGTGATGGTCGCGGCGGCCGTCTTCCGCTGGCTCTTCGACGCCGACTACGGTCTCGTGAACTGGCTGCTCTCGACACTGCCCGGCATCGACCTCGCCCGGCACAACTGGTTCACCGACCCCTGGGAGGGCTTCGCCGTCATCACCGCCGTCGTCGTCTGGGGCGCCCTGCCGTTCGCCGCCATCAGCCTGCACGCGGCGCTCACCCAGATCCCGCCCGAACTGGAGGAGGCCGCCCTCATCGACGGCGCCCGGCCCTCGCAGGTCTTCCGGTACGTCACCTTCCCCGCCGTCAAACCCGTCTTCGTGATGGTCACCACCCTCATGGCGATCTGGGACTTCGGCGTCTTCAACCAGATCTGGCTGATGCGCGGAGGACAGCCCGAGCGCGAGTACTACCTGCTCGGCGTGTACTCGTTCATCGAGTCGTTCGCCGTCAACCGCTACAGCACCGGATCCGCCATCGCCCTGGTCACCGTGGTCCTGCTGCTCGCCGGGGCCGTGCTGTACCTGCGGCAGATGCTGAGGCTGGGGGAGGCCGAATGAGCGCTCCTGCCAAGCATGTGGGCGGAGTCCGCCGACCGAGCACCCCTGCCGGGCGTACGAGCGGGGCCCGCCGACCGGGCACCCCAGCCAGGCGTACGAGCCGGGCCCGGCGCCGAAGGCAGCGCCGCCGTGACGACGTCCTCGGGCTCCTCGTCGCCGCCGCCATCGGATTCCCCGTCTACTGGATGGTCCTCACCGCGTTCCGGCCGGCGACCGAGATCCTCAGCCTGCCCCCCGAGTTCTGGCCGAGCCACCCCACCCTGGCCAACTTCGACCGGGCCCTGAACACCGAGACCTTCTGGGCCAACGTGCGCTCCAGTGCCGTCATCGGCCTGGGCACCGTCCTCCTCTCCCTCCTCGTCGGCACGCTCGCCGCGTTCGCCCTCGCCCGCTTCCGCTTCGCCGGGCGCAAGGCCTTCGTCGTCGTCATCCTCACCGTGCAGATGATCCCGCTCGCCGCCCTCGTCATCCCCGTCTACCTGCTCCTCAACGACGCGGGCATGACCGACAGCCTCGGCGGTGTGATCGTCGTCTACCTCGTCTTCACGCTGCCGTTCACCGTGTGGATGCTCCACGGCTTCATCGCGGCGATCCCCGTCGAGCTCGAAGAGGCGGCGATGGTCGACGGCTGCGGCCGGCTCGGCGCCTTCGTCCGCATCGTCCTGCCCCTGCTCGCCCCCGGGCTCGTCGCCACCTCGGTCTTCGCGATGGTGCAGGCGTGGAACGAGTACGTCCTCGTCTACGTCCTGCTCTCCACCCCCGAGAAACAGACCCTCAGCATCTGGCTGGTCTCCTTCCAGACCAGCTTCGGAACCGACTACGGCGGCCTGATGGCAGGAGCCACGCTCACCGCCCTGCCCGTCGTCGTGTGCTTCCTGGCCGTCCACCGCAAGATCGCCGCGGGGCTCGCCACCGGCGCTGTGAAGGGCTGAGAGACGCCCGGCCGGCACCGGCACGACCCGCCACGGCAACCGTTCACCACCTTTGAGGAGAGCCCTGTGACGCACGACCGTCTCGACCTCGTCTCCAAGCTCTACCAGCCCTCCGGCTGGCCCCGGATCCTGGAGGCCGCCTCCGGCTCGCCCTCCGGCGCCCCGCTCGTGGTGGACCTCGACCCCACCACCTTCTGCGACCTCGCCTGCCCCGAATGCATCAGCGGAAAGCTCCTCAACCAGGGCCGGTTCACCCCCGAACGGCTCGCCGCCCTCGCCGAGGAGCTCGTCGCCCTCTCCGTACGGGCCGTCGTCCTCATCGGCGGCGGGGAACCCCTCGCCCATCGCGGCACACGCCGGGTCTTACGCATCCTCGGCGAGGCCGGCCTGGCCGTCGGAGTCGTCACCAACGGCACGATGATCAGGCAGAACCTCACCGAGCTCGCGCAGTACGCCTCCTGGGTCCGGGTCTCCGTCGACGCCGGCACCGCCGAGACCTACGGCAGGTTCCGCCCCGACCGCAAGGGCCGCAGCGTCTTCGACAAGGTCATCGGGAACATGCGGCTGCTCGCCGCCGAGAAGAAGGGAGCCCTCGGCTACTCCTTCCTCGTGATGTCCCGGCAGGAACCCGACGGCACCACCGCCACCAACCACCACGAAGTGCTGCGGGCCGCCGAACTCGCCCACGACATCGGCTGCGACTACTTCGAGACCAAGGCGATGTTCGACGACGACCACCACATCGTGCAGGTCCCCCGCACGATGCTGGACTCCGTCGACCGGCAGCTCGCCGAGGCCGCCCGCCTGGAGGGCGACCGCTTCCAGCTGGTCAACTCCTCCACCCTCACCTCCCTGCGCGGCCACGTGGGACCCGTCCAGCCCAAGGCGTACGACCGCTGCCGCGTCGCCGAACTCCGCACCCTCATCACCCCCTCCGGGGTGTACGTGTGCGCCTACCACCGGGGCAACCCGCTCGCCCGCATCGGCGACGCCGTCACCGACGACCTCGCCACCATCTGGCAGAAGTCCGACCGCGGGATCGTCGACCCGAGCCGGGACTGCCGGTTCCACTGCGCGCGCCACCGCTCCAACCTGGAACTGGAGCGCATCGCCGACGGAACCGGCGAACCCCCGCTCACCGAGGACTACGACCCCTTCCTCTGACCTCCCGCCACCGGCACCGCCTCCCGTCGCCCGCCCGGCGCCGCCGACGTGGCAATGACCCGGGCCGCCGGATGGGAGACGCCCAGGTCCCGCGAGAGCCGCGCCACGGTCGCCGTCACCTCCGCCGTCGGGCAGACGCCGACCAGCGCACCGCCTCCGCCGGCCCCGCTGAGCTTCAGCGGCAGACCGGCGGAGCGCAGCGCGGCCTCCCGCAGCTCCTCCAGGAGCGGCGTCGACATCCCCTGGTGGTCCCGCATCGCCACGTGCGCGTCGGACATCGCCGCCCCGAGCGCCGCCAGGTCCCGGCCCCGCAGCGCCTCCCACACCCGCCCCGACGCCTCGTCCGCCGCGGCGCGGTAGGCGGCGAGCGCCGGGTCCCCGGCCGCGAGCTGCGCCCGCACGTCCCGGATGTGGTGCCCGGTGTCCTTGCGGGTGCCGGAATCCACGACGATCACCCGCCACTCTTCCGGGAGCTCAAGCCGGTCACGCACCACGGGCAGCCCCTGCTCCCGGCCGTCGAGGAGCAGCGCCCCTCCCTCCACCACCGCCAGATGGTCCATGCCGCCGCCGTGGAAGACGGCGAACTCGAACTCGTACGCCCACCGCGTCAGCGTGCCGTCGGAGACTCGCCGCCCACGGACCGAGGCGTCCGCGAACGCCCGGAACAGCGCCACGATCCGCGCCGTCGACGACGACAGACCGCTCGCCGCCGGCGCCTCGCTGTGGACGGTGACGGCCGGCGGGCGCGCGGCCAGGCCGGGCAGCCGCTCGCGCAGGAACGCCCACACCTCCTCGCCCCAGCCGCCCTCCTCGGCAGCGGGTCCCGCCCCGACCTCCACCGTCGTCATCAGGCCGAGCGCCAGGCTCACCGAGCGGCCCCCGCCGAGCCAGTCCAGGTCCTCGCCGGACAGACAGGCCCGGCAGGGCACCACCGCGCGTATCGGATCCATGGAATTCACCTTGCCTGGAACCTTCCCTCCGTCAGGAACCTCTCGAACAGGGACAGCACCACCGCCGTCGGCGGGTGCAGCGGCCCGGGCGGCGCGTCGAGCGGCAGGAACCGCGCCTGCCGCACCTCGTCCGCACCAGGGCTGAGCGTGCCGGACCAGCGGCGGGCGACGAAGCACAACGCGAAGCAGTGCGTCACGTCCCCGTTGGGGTACGTCACGGTGTGCAGCCCCGGATCGGACAGCGACGCGAACGCCTCCAGGTCCTCCCGCGCCACCCGCAGCCCGGTCTCCTCCGACAGCTCCCGCACGGCGGCGTCGGCGAAGTCGCCGTCCTCCTCGCAGGACCCGGCCGGAAGCTCCCACACGCCCGTGTCCACCCGCTGCTGGAAGAGCCCGCGGCCCTCCCCGTCGAACAGCAGCACCTGCGCCCCCGGCACGAGGAGCTTGCGGGAGCCGACCCGCTGCCGCAACGACCAGATGTAGGAACCCGCGTAACCCATCGCGTCCGTCTCGCTCTCGCCGCCGTGACCCGGCCCCGCGGGGCCCCGGAACCGCAGCGTGTCACGCGCCCGGCGACTCCTCGGTGAGCCAGCGCGGCATGGCGTCCGGCGTCGCGAGCAGCCACCGCACGTACCGCTCGACGCCCTCCTCCACCGGGATGCGGGCCCGCCAGCGCAGCAGGTCGCGCGAGCGCTCGGTGGAGGCGTACCCGCCGAGCGGGTCGCCCTCGGGACGGGGGGTGACGATCCGCCGCGCGCCCGGGAAGTACGGGGCGATCAGATCGGCCACCTCGCGCACCGACGTCGGCCGGCCGGTGCCGATGTTGACCGTCTGCTCGGCCATCTGCTCCTCCGTCAGCGCGAGCGCGGTCGCCTCGGCGATGTCGTCGACGTGGACCAGGTCGCGGACCTGGACCCCGCCGCCGTTGAGCCGCATCGGCCGGCCGAGGCGGGCCTGGAGCGAGAGCCAGGGCACCATCCACGAGTGGCTGCCCGGCTTGGGGATCTGCGGCTCGCCGTAGACGGAGAAGTAGCGCACCACCGCGTACTCCGTCCCGCTGGACGCGCCGAGCATCAGCCGGGTCTGGTGCTCCGCCCACAGCTTGCCGTTGGCGTACACGGACATCGGGAAGAGCGGCTGGTCCTCGTGGAAGACCTGCGGTCCCGCCACGTCGGGGAGCCCGTCCCCGTACACCGAGGCGGAGGAGACGAGCACGAGCCGCCGCACCGGGAACCGGGCCGTCTGCTCCAGGACGACCTGCGTGCCCTCGACGTTGGCGCGGAACGCGATGTCGGGGCGCCGGGTGCAGGCGGCGACGTCCGCGTACGCGGCGGCGTGGACCACGAAGTCCGCCTCGCGGATCAGCACCCCGACGGTGTCCCGGTCGCGCACGTCGCCGACGACGAGCCGGGCGCCGCTGCGGGCCACCCCGAAGGTCTCGTGACCGGATTCGGGATAGGCGTCCATCCGGTCCAGGACGGTGACGACCGCACCGGCGTCCCGCAGCAGTGCGACCAGCCTGCTGCCGACGAGGCCGCCGCCGCCGGTCACGACGACGCGCGCGTCGCGGAGCTTGTCGAGGCGCGAGCGGACGGTCTCCTCGGCGGCCTCGCCCGCGGCGGCGCGGTCGGTCGAGTGGGGTAACACGGGCATGGAAGCCTCTTTCCGCTGTCGGGGGAGAGGCACGCGCGCTGTGACGGGCCCCGGCGTGCCGGTGCCCAGCATCACCGGCCCCTCGCCCGCCTGCCAGAGGGCCATTTCGGCACCCTTGCGGGCCCCCGGCACCGCCCGTACTGTCCGGAACCGGCTGGCGGACACGGGTTTCACGGAGGCCCGGCGCGGTCCGGGCCGAACCGGAGCGAGGAGGACGTATGGCGCGTCAACGGCTCAGCGCGGTGGTCATGACCCATCCCAGACGCCGTGAGGCGGCCGAAAAGCTGGCCCTGAGCGCGCCGTCCGGCCGTCTGCGGGTCGTCATGGACCCCGATCCCACCGGCACCCCGTCGGTCCTTCGCACCGCGCTCGCCGCGTGGTCGGCCATCGAGGACGGGGCCACGCATCAACTGGTGATCCAGGACGACATGGTGTTGTCCGAATCCTTCTTCGGCCGCGTCCGCTCCGCCGTCGAGGCACGGCCCGACGCGGCCCTGGCCCTGTTCGCCCTCTGGGACTCCAGGAACGGCGCCGCCGTACGCATGGGAGCCATGGCCGGCGCCCGCTGGGTCGGCGCCGTCAACGAGTACTTCCCGTGCGTGGCCATCGTGCTGCCCAGACGGCACGCGGAGGGCTTCGCGGCCTACGGCAGGCAGCGGCTCGGCGGCTGGCCCGACGACATCCTGATGCACCGCTACCTGCGCGACCAGGACGTGCCCCGTCTCGTCGCCGTACCCAATCTCACCGAGCACGAGGACCGCGGCTCGATCTCCGGGAACGCCTTCCGCGGGCCGCGCCGCTCGGTCTGCTTCCTGCCGAAGGACGAACCCATCCGGGAGGACCGGACCCTCACCGGCCTGACCGTGCTGCCGTTCTTCAAGTACGGCGTCGCGCAGTGCGCCGTCCGGGTCCCCGGACCCGGCCCCGAGCGGTGGCTGCACCTGGACACCGAGCAGTACCTCGAAGGCGCCGGACTTCCGGCCGCGTCACTCCGCCCACCCGGTGCGGGTACGGCCGGGGCGGACGTGCGGGGGACCTGGCTGACGGCCCTTGCCATGGGCTTCGAG
Organism: Streptomyces sp. NPDC037410; assembly: GCF_055602235.1. NCBI lineage: Bacteria > Bacillati > Actinomycetota > Actinomycetes > Kitasatosporales > Streptomycetaceae > Streptomyces > Streptomyces sp. NPDC037410. Next base: position 279,055 of record NZ_JBVJWR010000003.1, read on the forward strand.
GCGGCCCGCAACGGCCTTGCGGCACCGGCCACGGAGGCGTACGAGGAGGCCCTGGCGACGATCGGCCCCGGCGGCATCAGCAACGTCTCCACCGAGGAGCACATCGCCCGGCGCCGCGACCCACTGGCCGAAGTGGCGCGCCGGGCGATCGACACCGGACGGGAGGCCGCCGCCGAGCTCCGCCCCCGCCCGCGCAGGCGGAGCGGCCTCGTGTGGCAGGGCGCCGCGAACCCGCTCGGGGAACACCTCGCTCGCCGCCTTGCCGACCGGCGGGTGCGAGCGGACGCCGTGATCGACCTCACCCGACTCGACTCGGCGCGACCGCACCTGACGGTCCATCCGCACGGCGACCCGCACCCGTACACGCTGAGCGTCGGCGAACTCTACGGCCCGGGCTGCTCGCACCGCACCCCCATCGGCCGCATGGTGTGGGACGCGCTGCGCAGCCGGCCCGTCACCGTCCAGGGCGACCCGGACGCCGCGGTGCACGCCGTGTACGTCCACGACCTCGCCGACGCCGTCGCCGAGGTCCTGCGCACCCGCCCGGAGAACCGCGCGCTCACGGTCGCGCCGGAGGAACCGTGCACGGCGGCCGAACTCGCCCAGTCCGTACACGATTCCGTCCGACCCGTCCCCCTCCTGACGTCACCCCAGGCCGAGCCGGCCTGGCGCACCCCGCCCGACCACGCGCGGCCCGCCGCCTGGACACCCGCGACGGGCCTGGCACGCGGACTGCACGCCTTCGCCCAGTGGCTCGCGTACGAGGGAATCCTGCTCGAACCGAAGTGACCGTACGGGAACAGGTCCTGCAGGGCGGGCCCGCGGGCTCAGTAGCGCAGGAGCCCCGCGTCTGCGGGGATGCCTCCGGGGCCCGGCGGACGGGGCGTGCGGAGGGGGAGCGTGAGGGAACGGCGAAGTGAGCGGAGGAGCGGTCAGACGCAGCGACAGACAGCGCTCGCGACACGGACGAGGTCCACGTGCCGGCGCTGGACGAGGGTGACCGAGCGGTCACGCGGGGGCTGCATGGGGCAGGAGTCTCGCGGAGTCGGTCAGGGGCGTCAACGGCGTTCGGGCAGGTTGACGCGCGTAGTTCGCATGATCGAAACGGTGCGTACGCGGTCGGTCCTCGCGGCGGCGTCAGGCGTCCAGCGCCGCGTCCAGGGTCAGCGCTGCGGTGATCAGCGCGAGATGGGTGAAGGCCTGCGGGAAGTTGCCGAGCTGTTCGCCGGTCGGGCCGATCTCCTCGGAGAACAGCCCGACGTGGTTGGCGTAGGTGAGCATCTTGTCGAAGGCGTAGCGGGCCTTCTCGACGCGCCCGGCCCGCGCGAGCGCGTCCACGTACAGGAAACTGCACAGCGAGAACGTGCCTTCGGAGCCGCGCAGACCGTCCGGGGACGCGGCCGGGTCGTAGCGGTAGACGAGGCTGTCGGAGACCAGTTCGGCGTCCATCGCGTCGAGCGTGGACAGCCAGCGCGGATCGCGCGGCGCGATGAAGTGGGTGATCGGCATCATCAGCAGCGAGGCGTCCAGTACCTCGCTGCCGTAGTGCTGGACGAAGGCCTGCCGCTCGGCGGACCAGCCGCGTTCCATCACCTGGTGCAGCACCGCGTCCCGGGCGGCGGTCCAGCGCGGCACGTCGGCGGGGCGGCCGAACTCGTAGGCCATCCGCACCGCGCGGTCGAAGGCGACCCAGCACATCAGCCGGCTGTAGGTGAAGTCCTTGCGGCCGCCGCGGGTCTCCCAGATCCCCTCGTCGGGGCGGTCCCAGTGCTCGCACAGCCAGTCCACGGTGGCGGCGAAGCGCTGCCAGCCGTCGTAGCCGGCCAGCTGCGCCAGGTCGCGGGCCTGCGCGAACGCGTAGACGGCCTCGCCGTAGATGTCCAGCTGGAGCTGGTCGGCGGCGCCGTTCCCGGCCCGGACCGGGGCCGAGCCGCGCCAGCCCTCCAGATGGTCGAGCACCTCCTCCCTGAGGTGCGGGTCGCCGTCCACCCGGTACATGATCTGCAGCGGCTCCCCGCTGACCGTGCCACCCGCCTGCACGCGGGCGCCGAGCCAGCGGCGGAAGGCGTCCGCCTCCTCGATGAAGCCCAGGTCGACCATCGCGCGCACGGACAGCGAGGCGTCCCGGACCCAGGTGTAGCGGTAGTCCCAGTTGCGTTCCCCGCCGACCTGCTCGGGCAGCCCCATGGTGGCGGCGGCCACCGGCGCGCCGGTCGGGGCGTACGTGAGCAGCTTCAGCGTGATCGCCGAGCGGTTGACCTGCTGCTGCCAGCGGCCCCGGTAGCGGCAGCGGCTGATCCAGTCGTGCCAGAAGAAGCGGACGGCGTCGAACGCGGCCAGCAGGCTCGTCGCGTCGGCCGGCTCGGGAGGCTCGGCGCCGGGCGCGTCCAGGGTGAGCACGGCCGCGGCGCGCTGACCGGCGGTCAGCTCCACCTCGGCGCGGACGTCCTGGCCGTCGCGCTCCAGCGGGACGGGACCGAGCACCTGGAGGTGCGCGCCGGCCGATGCTCCGGCGAAACGCGCGGTCGCGCCGTCGAGGACCAGCTCGTGCGTCTCCCGGCCGTAGTCGAAGCGCGGCCGGCACTCGACCTTGAAGCGGACGGTGCCGCGGACCACCCGCATCACCCGGACCAGGGTGTGCCGTTCGGTGGGGACGGCCGGGTCGGCGGGGAGGGTCATGAAGTCGCCCACCTCGCCGACCCCGTCGGGGGTGTGGAAGCGGGTCAGGAGCACCGCGCTGTCGGCCAGGTACAGCTGACGCACCGTCGTGCCCGGCGTGTCCACGGTGATCGAGAAGTGGCCGCCGCGCTCATGGTCGAGGAGCCGGCCGAAGACGCTCGGCGAGTCGAAGCGGGGTGAGCAGAACCAGTCCACGACACCCTCGGCGGACACCAGCGCGCACGTCTGCAGATCTCCGACGAGACCGTGGTCGGCGATCGGCGGGTAGCGGTGCATGGGCGGCGTCCTCGTGGGCTGGGGCCTGTCTGACGTTCGTCCCGCTCCACCCTCGGGCCGCACGGCGTCCGGGGCCACCGGGACTGAGCCGTACGTGCGATCCTCACGAGGTGCGTGCGGCGAGGGTGTAGCGGACGGTCTGGGCGCTGATGAGCCCGTCGCGGAAGACGAAGGTGTCGACTCCGTCGGTCACCCGGTGGGTGGCGCCGGTGGCCGTCCACTCCAGGAAGAGGACGTCGCCCGCGAACCGCGGAGTCAGCTGCCAGTCGGCGTCGGGCAGATCGGCCAGGAGCCGGCCGATGCCCTCCTGCACGCCCTCGCGTCCGGTCAGGACGCCGTCGGGGGTGATGAAGACCGCGTCCTCGGTGTAGTTCCGGCTGATCAGGTCGAGGTCGCCGGAGCCGAGGCGGTTGCCGTGGTCGGCGAAGACCTCCTGGGGCGTACGGGCGCTGGTGTCGGTCATCGGGAGAGCTCCTCGAGTGCGGTGGCGGCGAAGCCGTGGTCCTGCTCGGGCGCGCCGCCGCCCACGCCGATCGCGCCGATCAGCCGGCCGTCGCGGTGCACCGGGATGCCGCCGGCGATGAACAGCAGCGGCCGGTCGAGCGCGGTGGGCAGCGAGTGGAACGGGCCGTCGGGCCTGACGAGGTCGACGAGGTCGGCGGTCGGGGCGTTGAGCTGGAGGGCGGTGTACGCCTTGCGGGTGCTGGTCTCGCCCGAGATCAGCACCGCCCGGTCGTCCCGGCGGAAGGCCAGCAGGTGCCCGCCCGCGTCCAGGACGGTGACGCTGACGGTGACCCCGGCGGCCTCGGCGGCGCGGCGGGCGGCGGAGACCAGGGTCTCGGCGTCGCCGGTGCTCAGCGGGGTGACGGCGGCGGTGCTCATGGCACTACTCCTTGAGGTGAGGTGAGGTGAGGTGGGGTGAGGTGAGGTGGGGTGGGTGGTTCAGTGGTGTACGGCGGCCGGGACCGGAGCGTCGGCGGTCGGCGCCTCGACAGCGGGGGTACGGCGCTCCAGGGCCGCGGACCAGAAGGCGAGGCCCAGGGCGGCGGCGGCGAGGGCGGCGCCGACCCAGTTCGGGGCGGTGTAGCCGAGACCGGCGGCGATGACGAGGCCGCCGAGCCAGGCGGCGAGCGCGTTGCCGAGGTTGAACGCGCCGATGTTGACGGCGGACGCCAGGGTCGGTGCGCCGTGCGCCTGGTCGAGGACGCGCTTCTGCAGCGGGGGCACCGTGGCGAAGCCGAGCGCTCCGACGAGGAGGATGGCGATCGCGGCCAGGATCTTGTCGTGGGCGACCACGGTGAACAGGGCGAGCACGACCGCGAGGCCGCCGAGGGTGGTGTACAGCAGGGGCATCAGCGCGCGGTCGGCGAACCGGCCGCCGAGCAGGTTGCCCAGGAACATGCCCACCCCGAACAGGACCAGGAGCCAGGTGACGGCGCCCTCGGAGTAGCCGGCGACCTCGGTCATCATCGGCGCGATGTAGGTGATGGCGGCGAAGACACCGCCGAAGCCGAGCACGGTCATCGCCATCGCGAGCAGGACCTGCGGGTTGCGGAAGGCGGTCAGCTCCCCGCGCAGGCGGGCGCCCTCGGGTCGGGGCATGGCGGGCACGAGCTTCGCGATGCCGAGCAGGCCGATCACGCCGAGCAGGGAGACGAGGGCGAAGGTGGTGCGCCATCCGACCGTCTGCCCGATCAACGTGCCGAGCGGCACGCCGACGATGTTGGCGACGGTCAGGCCCGTGAACATGGTGGCGATGGCGCCGGCCTTCTTGTCCGGGGCGACGAGCCCGGCGGCGACGACGGAGCCGATGCCGAAGAACGAGCCGTGGGCGAGCGAGGCGACCACGCGGCCGGTCAGCATCAGCCCGAAGTTCGGGGCGACGGCGGAGACCAGGTTGCCGAGCACGAACAGGCCCATCAGCAGCATGAGCATGCGCTTGCGGCTCACCTTGTTGCCGAGGACGGTCAGGACGGGCGCGCCGATGACGACGCCGAGGGCGTAGCCGGTGACCAGAAGGCCGGCGGTGGGGATGGTGACGCCGTAATCGGCGGCGATGTCGGGCAGCAGGCCCATGATGACGAATTCCGTCGTGCCGATGCCGAAGGCGCCGACAGCCAGGGCGAGGAGTGCGAGCGGCATGCTCAACCCTTCCGTAATTGCTTGAGCGAGCTCTTTGCGTGCCTTCACAATAGTTGCATACGCGCTCTAAGTGCAATCGCGGATAGTGCGTGCACTCGGGATGGCGGTGACCGCAGGTGAACTCACCTCGGGACCGGGCGCGCGCCCGGCCCCGGCCCGCCGCGGGGTCAGTCGTGAGGGACGACCGCGACCGGTGCGCGGCTGTGATGGAGCACCGCGTGGGCCACGCTGCCGAGGCGTGCGCCCAGGACCGAGCGCCGGGTGCGCCGGCCGACGACCACGAGAGCGGTGTCGCCGGAGGCCTGCACCAGTTCGAGGCCGGCCGACCCGGTCGCCACGCGGACGGTGGCCGTCACGTCGGGATGGCCGGCCCGCCACGGCTCGAGGAGATCGTCCAGGGAACGCTCGACCTCGGGGGCCACGCCGAGCCGGACGTCCGACACCACGGCCGGCCCGAGCGTGCCGTACGGCGGGAGCTGCCGGGCGTGGACGACGTGGACGGGGCCGAGCCGTCGTTCGGCCTCCTCGAACGCGAACTGCAGGACGGTGTCGGCGGGCTGCTCCGCGTCGACCCCGACCGTGACGGAGCCGTCGCGAGAAGGGTTGTCGAGGTCTCGTACGAGGACGACGGGTCGTTCGACGACACCGGCCACGGACAGCCCGACCGAACCCAGCAGATACCCGGCGACGCTGCCGAGGGCACGCGACCCCAGGACCAGGAGCTCACCCTCCTCGGCCGCTGCGACGAGGCCCGGGACCGGTCCCGAAGGGATGAGCCCGATGGTCACCGAAAGGCCCGGGTGCCGCGCACGGAGTCCGTCGGCGGTCCGGGCGAGAAGCTGCTCGGCCCATGACTCCTCCGCTTCCGGCCACAGCTCCTTCGCGTGCACGAGACGCAGCCCGGTGCCGCGCAGGACGGCCTCGTCCGCCGCCCACGCTGCGGCGGCGTCCGCCTGCTGCGTGCCGTCGATGCCGACCACGACAGGTTCCGGGCCGGACAGGGCGAGGTCAGGACCAACCGGCCCTATCCGCCGCCGCGGCCCCGGTGCGAGCGTAGGGAGGAGGCATCTCGTACCCGGAAGGCCGGAAGGCGGTGGGGACGATGGAATCGGCCCTGGCGGCAGGTCCCGTGGTCGTGGGCGTCGACGGTTCCGACGCCGGTCTCACGGCCCTGGACTGGGCAGTCGACGAAGCCCTCCGGCACGGGCTGCCGCTGCGCATCGTCCACGCCTCCCTCTGGGAACGCTACGAAGGTGTCGCGCCGGCCTCGAGCACGGACCGGCCCTCGGGGCAGGTCCTCGCCGAGAACATCGTCGGCGCGGCTGCCGACCGGGCCCGGCGGCGCGCACCCGGACTCGCCCTCAGCACGGACGTGCTCGCCGAGGACGCGTCGGGCGCGCTGCTCCGGGAGGGACAGGACGCCACGGTCCTGGTCGTCGGGTCGCGCGGGCGGGGAGAGCTGAAGGACCTCCTGCTCGGATCCGTCGGTCTCGTCGTGGCCGCCCGGGCCCCCGGCCCGGTCGTCGTCGTCCGTGGCGACCCGCACGCCCTGGAGGGGCGCCATCGGCGGATCCTGCTGGGCGTCGGCGACCACGACGTGGACGCGCCGGCCGTGCGGTTCGCCTTCCGTGAGGCGGCGGCCCGGGACGCGGAGCTCGACGTCGTCAGCACCTGGCGGCGACGGGCGCACGAGCCGATCGGCCGGCCGCACCCGACGGGTGGGCCCGCCTCGGCCGGCGAGCACCGCGCGGCGGACATCCTCGACAAGGCCCTCGAACCGCTCGCCCGGGCACACCCCCGCGTCCGGCTGCGCAGAAGCACCGTCGAGGGTCCCGCGCACCGCGTGCTGACCGAGCGCTCCGCCGCCGCCGACCTGCTGGTCGTCGGGGCGCGGCGCCCGGAGCGCCTGGTCGGACTGGAACTCGGCAGGGTCGCGCACCGCGCCCTGCACCATGCCTCGTGCCCGGTCGCCGTCGTCCCACGGCACGACCCCGCCCCTCCGGAGGAGGAACCATGACCAGCGAGATCTCCGTCCGCCCGGAGCTCGGCGACGTGGTCGTGGGAGTCGACGGGTCCCCCTCCGCGTACACGGCCGTGCTCTGGGCCGCCGACGAAGCGGACCTCCGGGGCCGCCGCCTGCGGCTCGTGCACGCCGCCGACACCGACCGGCGCGCCTACTGGTCCAACGCCGAGACGATGCAGGCGGTGCGCGAGGCGGGGCGCGACCTGCTGGAGAGGACGGCCGACGCGGTCCACGAGCACCATCCGGACCTCGCCGTGACCAGGGAGCTCGGCCGCAGAGAACCCGTGTCCGGTCTACGGGAGGCCGCCGGTGACCAGGGGACGATCGTGGTGGGCAACCGGGGCCTCGGCGGCTTCTCCGCCCTCATGCTCGGCTCCGTCGGACTGGGCGTCGCCGCACGCGCCGAGGTGCCCGTGGTCGTCGTACGAGGGGAGGGCGAACGGCCCCGGACGGGCTCCGTGACCGCCGCCGTGCACGAGCCCGCCGACCTGGACTGGCTGCTCCTCGCCGCGGCGGAGGCCGACGCGCGCAAGGCGGCACTGCGCATCGTGAGCGTGTGGAACGTCCTCACCCATGTCGGCAGTGTGGCCACCATGCTCGACGACATGGACGCGATCGCCCGACGGCGCGTCCACGAGACGAAGGCCCTCGCCGACCGGGTCCGCGAGGTCTACCCCCGGTTGATCGTCGGACACCATGTGGAGACGGGCACCAGCACCCCCGGCATCCTGACCGAGGCGAGTGCCCACACCGACCTGCTCGTGATGGGCCGCGGCCGCCGCCCCCTCGGCATCGGCCCGTCCCTCGGCCGCGTCGCCCACGCCCTCATCCACCACGCCCACTGCCCGGTGGAGATCGTCCCGGCCGCCTTCGTCTCCCGGGAAGAGGAGCCATGAGCGACGTCCTGGTCGGCATCGACCCCCGCGACCTGTCCGTCCCGGCCCTCGTCTGGGCCGCCGACGAAAGCGAACGCAGAGGTGCGCGGCTGCGCCTGGTCGCCGCCGTCTCCCCGGTCCACGACCGGCTCCCGTACGGTGCGACCGCCCACCAGAAATCCCTGCGCATCCGGGCCGAGTCGGCGCTCGCCAACGCCGAGGACCTCGTACAGGAACTGCACAGCGGGCTGTGGACCGCGACGGAACTCGTCGACGGGACGCCGGGCGCCGTGCTGTGCGGGAGGACACGGGGTGCCGCACTCGCCGTGGTGGGCTCGCGGCGGCTCGGCAGGGCCGCCGAAGTCCTCAGCGAGGGTTCGGTGGTCGTCCCCCTCACCGCACGTGCCCACTGCCCGGTCGTCGTGATCCGCGAGCCGGAGCACACGGCCGTCCCTCCGCCCCTGGTCGTCGTCGGCGTGGACGGCAGCAGGGACTGCCGGGCCGCCGTCGCCTTCGCCGCGGCGGAGGCGAGCCTGCGCGAGGCACGGCTCATGGCGGTCTGGGTATGGCCGCGCCCGCTGCTGACCAGGGGCGACGAATCCGAGGACCTGGCCGAACACCGCCGGCTGCTCGCCGAGTCGGTGGCCGGTTGCGCCGAGCGCCACCCGGACGTCGACATCGAGCAGGTGGTCATGCGCGGGCACCCCGTCGAGGAACTCACCCGCGCCTCCCGCGAGGCCCTCGCGGTCGTCGTCGGACGCAGGGGGCGGGGCGGCTACTCCGGCATGCGGCTCGGCTCCACCGTGCACGGCCTGCTGCACCACGCCGCCTGCCCCGTGATCACCGTGCCGCTTCCCGACGGGGGAGAGACGGACGGTACCTCTTCCGTCACCGACAGGTCTGGAGGGCCGCCGTGACCGCCGTGACCGCCGGGACACCCGGGCGCATCGCCCGGTCCGGGTCCACCATGGCAAGGGTGGAGAGTTCCGCGATCCGGCGCGGATCCAGGCGTGGGCGCATCACATCGGAGGCGAGCTCGGCGCCACGCCCCGAATGACGTCGTCGAGGCGTCCGGCGGGCCAGCCCACCGGGAGGTACGACATGACCGCAAGCGAGCCGGCGGACCGTGGGCGTTTCGGTCGCGTCGCCGTGACCGTCATCCTGGCCGTGGCCCTGATCTTCGGCGCCGTGGCCGCCGCGATGGTGTGGAACGCCGGAGCCCGGGCCGACCGTGAACGCGCCGCCCACCGGCACCAGGTACAGGGGGTCACCACGGGACGGGCCGAGGAGCCGCCTGTCGCCGTCCGCCAGGGCGCCGGGCCGCAGTCCGTCGCGGCGGCGGTCTGGGAGTACCCCGACAACGTCAGCAGATCGGGAACCGTTCAGGTGCCGCCCCGGACCCCGAAGGGACACACGGTGACGATCTGGGTGGACGACACCGGTGCCCCCGCCCACCCGCCGGGCAGTGCGTCGGAACGGGCGATGACCACGTTCGCGGGCGGCATCTCCGTCGCGAGTGTCGTCGCGGCCATGGAGGCCGGCGCGGTCGTCGTCGTCCGACGACGGATCGGACCGCACAGGCTCGCGGCCTGGGAGCGGGAGTGGGAGCAGGTCGAGCCCGTCTGGTCCGGTCGGCTCCGGCGCGGGAGCGGCCCCGAGAACGACGACGGCTGACCGCACCGCAGGGCCGTCACGGCGTGGACGTCGGCGGCGTCCCGGGCGAACCGCTCCCGGTTGCGGCGCCGCAGGTTCGCGAAACCCTGGAAGAGACCGCAGTCGAGGAGGATCCGCGCATGGTCGCTCTCGACGAGGAACTCGCTCCCGGGGACCGATCCCACGCTGCCCAGGAAGCTCAGCAGGGCCGGGCGCTGGGCGGCGGGACCGGCGGACGCGGGGTTCGGGACTGCCTCGGACACGACTGCCCTCGTGCGGAGTGGGGGCCGGACTCCACCGTCGCACCAGAGGCGTCCGAGCCGCAGGGAGCCCGAGAGGCCCGCCCCGAGGGGCCGGTCGGCTCATGCGGCGCGGTCCGACCGCGTACGGGGGTGAGAGCGTGAGCGGCCAGACCCCCGGCTCCCGATCGCCGCGCGCGGTCGTCTTCGACACCGACGGTGTACTGCTCGACTCCGCCCGGGTCCACGCGTCGGCGTGGAAGACCGCGTTCGACGCCTGCCTGTCCGCGCGGACCCGCGACGGCACCAGGCAGCGACCCTTCGACGCGGAGGCCGAGTACCGTCACCTCGTCGACGGCAGGTCCCGCTACGACGGCGCCGCGGCCTTCCTGGCCGCCCGTGGCGTCGAGCTCCCGACGGGGACCCCGCGGGATCCACCCGGCTGCGACACGGTCTGGGCCATCGCCGCCCGCAAGGAACAGGTGTTCCGCGCCCTGGTCGGCGCCCGCGGGGTACCGGTCTTCACCGACGCCGACCGGGCACTCGACGCGCTGCGCGCGGCCCGCATCACCTGCGCCGCCGTGTCGCCGTCACGGCACGCCCGGGCCCTGCTGAGGGCCTCCGGGCTCGCGGGGTCGCTCGCGGTGATCGTGGACGGCGAGGACGTCGCGCGGCTCGGCCTCGTCGGAAAGCCGGACCCGGCGCTCTTCCTGCACGCGGCCGCACTGCTCGGGAACGATCCGGCGGACACCGCGGTGGTGGAGGACGCGCTCGCGGGCATCAGGGCGGCGCGGCGCGGGGGATTCGGCCTCGTCGTCGGTCTCGACCGCACTCCGGACGGAAGCATGACCGCCCCGCTGCGCGACCAGGGCGCCGACCTCACGGTCACCGATCTGACGGCACTGGTCCGGAGCGTGCGGGGTGAATCCGTATGACCGGGGCCCGGAGATCACGGGCCGTGCGCCGAAGCTCAGACGAGGCCCGGGCGCGGGCTCAGACGAGGCCCAGGGCCCCAGCTCAGGCGGCGCCCGGCCTCAGGCGAACGTGAGCACCTCGGAGACCGGCCGGCGAGGTGTGGCCCTGCCGCCGGGGCCGTATCCGAGGCGGATGACCATGTGGACGTACCCGGTCGTGGAACGCGGATCCCGTGCGACGGAGCGGAGCTCGGGCCATTCGAGGGGCTGGGACATGAGCGAGGTCGCAAGACCGTCGAGGGTGGCGCGGAGCAGCACCCGCTGCATGGCCTGGCCGGCCCGCAGCCAGTCCGTCGGGGTGTCCTCGACCGTGCCGAGGAGGACGATCTGGGGGACCTCCTCGAAGCGGGCCGAGGGCCGGTCGGCCACGCGGCGGGAGAAGTCGAGGTCCCGGACCGGAGAGGTCACGTCGTACTGGCGCGGGCCGAAGGCGTACGAGGGGACGCCCTCGGTCGCGGGACCCTCGCCGGCCGCCCCCGTACGGATCCACCGCGCGATCTCCGCACCGACCGAGGCGTCCGCGGCTTCGAACAGTTCCGAGGTGTGCACGGCGTCCATGAGGGTGTCGGTGTGCCAGGCTCCCGGCACATCCAGCCGGCAGCCTTCCAGGAGCGCGGCGGCACGGAGACCGTCCAGGATCTCGGCGGGGATCCGTTCGCCGGTGAAGGGGAACCGGCTGGTGTGCCGCTTCCGCAGGGCGGGCCGGAGCACGGCCAGGTCCTCGTCGTCGGTGGCCCGCCGGATGTGGACGTCGGCGAAGTGCCAGGGATCGTCCCGGTCGGGCAGCAGCCGGGGCACGGCCCCCAGGCCGTGGTGAGCGGCGGCGACGCGGAGGCCGAACAGGGCGGCGCCGCAGCCGAGGTGGAGGGAGCGGTGGGCGGGGTCCTCCCGCGGCATCTCGCGTGCGGGGTCGCCATGGAGCTCGATGACGTCGGTGCCGGACCGGTGGACGAACCTCCACGGCTGGGCATTGTGCATCGACGGCGCCGTGACGGCGTCCTCGACCAGCGAGGCCACGAGCGGTCGGGTCAGAGTGGTGGCGGTCACGGTTCGTCCCGTCTGTGCGCGGTGAGTCATGCGAAGACGCCTGGGGTCGTACGTGCTGTGGGCCGGCCCGAGCCGGGTGCCGTCCTCCGCCTCCTCCTCGTGCGTTCGTCACACGGCCCCTCGTCATCAGGCTCCTCGGCCCGTGCCCGGCCCGCGCGGGCCGAACGGTACCCGGTCGGGGGCCGAACGGACGCGGGAGCCGAGCCGTCCGGGCCCTTTCGCGCCCTGGTGGGACCTTCGGCGCCGGCCGCGGGCGTACCGCCGCGGGATGAACCTCCCGGGCATCGCGACTACCGTGAGAGCGGGCGCGGCGAGTGCCGATCGCGCGCCGTACGCGACCGGAGGTTCCCATGGTCCGGGAGGACACCGAGTCCGCGGATGCGCGGTTGCCACGACTGAGGCTGGACGAACTCCTCGACGAGCTGCAGGCACGCATCGACGAGGTCCGGGGCACCAGAGACCGGCTCCACGGGCTCCTCGAAGCCGTCATGACCGTCGGACGGGAACTCGACCTGCCACAGGTGCTGCGCGGCATCGTGGAGGCGGCCGTGACCCTCGTCGACGCCGAGTACGGAGCACTCGGGGTCATCGGGGACGACCGCAAGCTCTCCGAGTTCGTGCCCATCGGCATCGACGACTCGCTGAGGAAGCGGATCGGCCCGCTGCCCTCGGGGCACGGCATCCTCGGCGAGCTGATCCGCGACCCCCGGCCGCTCCGGCTGGCCGAACTGTCCGAGCACCCGGCCTCGTACGGCTTCCCGCCCCATCACCCGCCCATGCACACCTTCCTCGGCGTCCCGGTCCGCGTGCGTGAAGAGGTGTTCGGCAATCTCTATCTCACCGAGAAACGGGGCGGGGCCGACTTCGACTCCGAGGACGAGGCCGTGGTGACGACCCTGGCCGTCGCGGCGGGCATCGCCATCGAGAACGCCCGCCTCTACGAGGAGGGCCGGTTGCGCCAGCGCTGGCTGGCGGCGAGCTCCGACATCACCAGCGCCCTCCTGTCCGGTGCGGAGGAGACGGAGGTCCTCGGCGGCATGCTGGAACAGGCCGTCGACATCGCCGGTGCCGACAGCGGGGTCTTCTACCTGGTCGGACCGGGAGGGGAGCTGCGCGGATCGCTGGCCTGCGGTGAAGGCGCGGAAGCCCACCAGGGCGTCGTGCTCCCGAGCAGCGAGGGAACCCTCGCCGCCGCTGCCCTCACCCGCAACGGCCTGCTCACCGTGGCCGACGTCGAGAACGACTCCCGCATCACGGTGCAGCCCGAACGCTGGCGGGGCTTCGGACCGGCGGTGGCCGTCACCGTGGGCACGAAGGAGCGGTTGAGCGGCGTACTGATCCTGGCGCGCCGCAGGGGGCGCTCCCCCTTCGCGGGCAAGGAGATCACCGCGCTCCCCGGATTCGCCGGACAGGCGGCACTCGCCCTCGAACTGGCCGACCGGCGCCGTGACGCCGAACAGGTGAGCCTCCTGGAAGACCGCGACCGGATCGCCCGCGACCTGCACGACCTGGCCATCCAGCGCCTCTTCGCCACCGGGATGACGTTGCAGAGCGCCCGTCGGTTCGTCGAGCACCCGGAGGCGGCGGACCGGCTGACCCGGGCGATCGACGACCTGGACGCCACCATCAAGATCATCCGGTCGACCATCTTCGGCCTCCGGGAACACGAGCCCCCCGGAAGCGCGCCGAAGCTCAGGACCCGCATCGTCAAAGCCGTGGACCAGGCCGCCGCGGTGCTCGGGTTCGCCCCGGCTCTACGCATGGAGGGCCTGCTCGACACCGACGTGCCGCCGGAGATCGCCGAGGACGTCGTCGCGGTCATCGGCGAAGCCCTCACCAACGTGGCCCGCCATGCGGACGCGCGTCACGCGGAGGTGGCGGTCGTGGCCGAGGACGGCACCCTCGAGGTGTCGGTGAGCGACGACGGTGTGGGCTTCCGCCGCGGTGGGCCCCGCAGCGGACTGCGCAACCTCACCGAACGGGCCGAACGCCTCGGCGGTGACCTGTCCGTCCGCCGCCGGTCGGAATCGGCGGGCGGCACGCTCCTCGAATGGCGCATTCCCCTGCCGGCCGAAGGGGCCTGAGCGACGGGCCTGCTGCTCGCCGGTCTGAGCGACGGGCCTGCTGCTCGCCGGTCTGGGCGACGGGCCTGCTGCTAGCCGGTCTGAGCGACCGGCCTGCTGCTCGCCGGCCGGAATGACCGGTCTGCTGGTCGGCGGCCGGAATGACCGGCCTACTTCTCGTCGGTGCCGTGCTCGTGGACCTGCGCCGCGATCACGGCCGCCTGTACGCGGCGCTCCACGCCGAGTTTGCCGAGGAGCCGTGAGATGTGGTTCTTGACGGTCTTCTCCGAGAGGTACAGCCGCTTGGCGATCTGTTTGTTGGTGAGACCCTGCCCGATCAGTTCCAGTACGGAGCGCTCCCGCTCGGACAGCACGGCGAGCCGCTCGTCCTCCGGCGGCCTCGCCGCTCCGGGATCCCGCAGCGAGCGCATGAGCCGCGCGGTGGTGGCAGGGTCCAGCATCGACTGACCGGTGGCCACGGTCCGTACCGCCGACACCAGGTCCGCGCCCTTGATCTGCTTGAGGACGTACCCCGCGGCCCCGGCCATGATCGCGTCGAGGAGGGCGTCCTCGTCGTCGAACGAGGTCAGCATCAGGCAGGCCAGGCCGGGCATCCGCGAGCGCGGCTCCCGGCACACGGAGATCCCGTCGCCGTCGGGCAGCCGGACGTCGAGGACGGCCACGTCGGGCCGCAGCGCGGGCCCCCTGGCCAGCGCGTGGGCCGCCGTCGACGCCTCCCCGACCACCTCCAGGTCGGGCTCGTCGTCGAGCAGGTCACGAAGACCGCGTCGGACGACCTCGTGGTCGTCCACGAGGAACACCCTGGTGGGCGCGTCGGCTGCCGGCAGATCGGACATGGCGACCTCTGTCCTCGGTGGGCGGAGGCGGGCGGATGGCCGATACCCGCCCCCACGAGGATTGTCCGTCATGGGCCGCCTTCCCGCGGATCGGCGCCGATGCGGACGTCGTCGCCGACACCGAGCCCCGGCCCCGGGGCTTCCGTGTTCCCTAGGGCGTGAACGTGCGGGGCGCACCGGCCGATGCTGCAATGGGGACAGGACTGCGTCCGGCGCGTCCGCCGAGACGCGGCACGGACGGGGTGGGTTCGGCCAAGTCCTTCCCAACTGCGTGTGGAGTGGTCATGAGCGATGAATTCGAGGACATGGGGCCGGTGGACTACCTGGTCATCGAGTTTCCCGGCAACCGCATGACGGGCAAGGGAGTGCCCCTTCTCCTCGATCTGGTCGACAGAGGCATCATCCGCATTCTCGACCTCTCGTTCGTCCGGAAGGACGCCGACGGCAGTGTCTCCGGCGTGGCACTACGGGATGTCGACGCCGACGGCGAACTGGACCTGACGGTGTTCGAGGGTTCCTCCTCGGGACTCCTCGGCCAGGACGACCTCGACGAGGCGGGAGCGGCCCTGGAGGCGGGCAATTCGGCCGGCATCATCGTCTACGAGAACCTCTGGGCCGCGCCCCTCGCGCGGGAACTGCGGCGCGGTGGCGCGCAGCTCGTGGCCGGCGGGCGGATCCCCGTACAGGCCCTGCTGGCCTCGCTGGACGCCATGGAGGAAGCGGGCGGCAGCGCCGCCGCCTGACGCCGACGGACGACAGTCAAGGAGGAACGACATGCCAGGACTTCTTCGGGGCGTGGCGCGCACCGCGGTAGTGGCGGGGACGGCGACCGCCGTCTCCAACAGGGTCTCGCGACGCCAGGCGGGCCGCTGGGCCCGGCAGGAGGCGGCGCCGCCGGAACAGTACGCACCGCCGCCCCCGCCGCCGCCCGCGGCCCCTGCGCCGGCCGACGACATGAGCAGCAAGATCGCTCAGCTCAAGGAGCTCGGAGAGCTGAAGGAACAAGGCGTGCTGACCGAGGCGGAGTTCGCGGCGCAGAAGAGCAAGATCCTCGGCTCCTGAGCGTGCAGGAGCGAACCGGCTCCTGAGCGTGCAGGAGCGAGCCCGCTCCTGAGCGCGCCGGAGCGCCCACACCGTCGCTCGCCTCGAAGGGCTCATGGCCGCCGGGGCGAGGGGCGGTGCGTTCGCCCGCTCGGACGCTCGTCGAAGGCGGGGACGCGCGGGCCCTGCGGCAGCAGCTCGGTGACGACGAAGGACAGGACGGCGGCCAGCACCACCAGGGCCACCGTCTCGACGTTGCCCAGCAGGAGCACGACCAGGATCACGCCGCTCACGGGCAGCCGCAGCGCCGCGGTCACCGAGGCCGCCATGCCGATCGCCATCGCCGGCACGAGGCCGAGGCCCGGCAGTGGCGCGAGCAGGACGCCGCCCGCTCCGCCCAGGAACAGGGCGGGAAAGACGGGGCCACCGCGAAGACTGCCCAGACACAGCGCGTACGCGAGGCCCTTGAAGACCAGCACCGCGACGAGGGCACCCACCGACCAGGCATGGGGGCTCTGCGCGAGGTCGGACAGCGTCGCCTCGCCGGAGAGGGCCGCTTCGGCCGGCGACCGACCGGTGGTGACGGCGTAGAGCGTGACGCAGACCGCCGCGCCCGTCGCGCAGAGGACCGTGTTCCGTACGATCCTGCTCACCACGAAACGGGCCGCGAACCGGCCGCCCACCAGGGCCCAGTGGACGACGAACGCGATGGCGGGCGCCACCACGAGCACCCACAGCACGTCCGCGCCGTCGAGCGGCGGCGGCGCGGGCAGCCCGATGTCCAGGGTTCCCGTCTCAAGGCCCGTCCAGTGGACGAACCCGGTGAAGATCAACGCTCCGACGCCGCTGGACAGCAGCGCCGGCAGCATCACCGCGAACAGCTGCGGCCCGCCCACGCCGGCCACCTCCATCAGCAGCACGGCGCCGACCACCGGGTTCCCGAAGAGCGCGGAGATGGCCGCCGCCGCCCCGGCCGCGCCGAGCAGCGCCGTGCTCGCTTCGGTCTGCGGGGCGCGGGCCAGGCCCGCGAAGAACAGCGCGAGGCCTCCGCCCAGGGCGATCAGCGGCGCCTCGGGGCCCAGTACGGCGCCGAGCGGAAGACCGGCCAGCGCGGTGAGGAGGACACCGGGGAGCGCCTGCTTCGCGACCCCGCCCGAGTGCAGTCCGCCCGCCGGAACGTGTCCGCCCCGGCCGGGCAGGCGTGCGACCACCAGACCGACGACGAGCCCGGCCACCGGCAGCAGCACGAGCCCCCACCACCAGGGAGCCTGTTTCCAGCCCAGATCCTTCGGCCAGTCCGTCCAGATCAGGCCCTCGAGCTCGTGGAGCGCCACGAGGAACCAGAAGGCGACGAGCGCCACCGGAATGCCGATCAGCCCGGAGAACACCAGAGCCTTGCGGTACTCGGGCCGCCGCAGCATGGTCCGCAGCAGGTCGGCTTCCTGCGGCTGGCTGCCCTGCGCGGAGGCCGAGCGGCTCGGGGGTGGGGTTCCGGTGATGGGGTCCTCCACGGCTCGACACCACGCCGGGCGCCCGGGCCGGCGGGACGCAGGATGGCGCTATGGGTATATATCGGGGCGTATATACCGTGAGGGCGGCGCGGTTATGCGTGTGCTCAGCGGTTCAGCCGTTGAGCGCAGCCCGGAAGTGCGCTTCCCGACCCGTGTCGACGCGTGCCGACCCGTACGTCAGAGTGCGTCCGGGCCGCGCTGCCCCGTGCGGACGCGTACCACCGTCTCCACCGGCACCGCCCACACCTTGCCGTCGCCGATCTTGCCGGTATGGGCGGCGCGGACGATGGCGTCGATGGCGGGCTCCATGTCGGCGTCCTCGACGACGACCTCGATACGGGCCTTGGGGACGAGGTCCACGCGGTACTCGGCGCCCCGGTACACCTCGGTGTGCCCCCGCTGGCGCCCGTAGCCGCTGGCCTCGGTGACCGTCAGCCCGTTGATGCCGAGTTCCTGGAGCGCGTTCTTCACCTCGTCGAGGCGGAACGGCTTGACGATCGCGGTGATCAGCTTCATGCGGAGGGCTTCCTGTCCTTGACGGGCGAAGTGACGGGGGACGCGGCGTGCAGCGGCGCGCCGCCGTGGCCGAGCACGCCGTGATCGTAAGCGGTCTCCGCGTGCACCGTCTGGTCGAGTCCCGTCAACTCCTCCTCGGCGGAGGCCCGCAGCCCCATCGCCCGGTCGAGGGCCTTGCCGATCCCGTACGTGACGAGGAAGGTGTACGCGGCCACGACCGCCACCGCGAGGGCCTGCCGGCCGAGCTGGCCGAGCCCGCCGCCGTACAGCAGCCCCTCCGGGCCGCCGGTCATCACCGAGGTCGCGAACAGGCCGATCAGCAGCGTGCCGACGACACCGCCGGCGAAGTGCACGCCCACGACGTCGAGCGAGTCGTCGTAGCCGAAGCGGAACTTCCAGGCGACCGCGTACGAGCAGACGACGCCCGCGGCGAGACCGACCGCCGCCGCGCCCGGCATGCCGACGACGCCGCACGCCGGAGTGATCGCCACGAGCCCGGCGACCGCGCCGGACGCCGCGCCGAACGTGGTCGGGTGGCCGTCGCGCCGCTGCTCGACGAAGAGCCAGCCGAGGAGGCCGGTGCACCCGGCGACGAGGGTGTTGAGGAGGGACGCGGCGGCCAGGCCGTTCGCGCCGAGCGCCGAGCCGCCGTTGAAGCCGAGCCATCCGAACCACAGCAGGCCCGCGCCGAGCAGCACCATCGGCAGGTTGTGCGGCCGCATCGCGTCCTTCCTGAAGCCGATGCGCGGACCGAGCACCAGGCACATCGCCAGGCCTGACGCGCCGGACGCGATCTCGACGACGAGTCCGCCGGCGAAATCGAGGGCGCCCAGCGAGTGCGAGATCCAGCCGCCGGGACCCCACACCCAGTGCGCCACGGGAACGTATACGAGAAGCGTCCATACCGGTACGAAGACGAGCCAGCCCGCGAATTTGGTGCGGTCCGCGACCGCGCCGCTGATCAGCGCCGCGGTGATGATCGCGAAGGTCAGCTGGAAGGTGCTGAAGAGGAAGGTGGGAACCGTGCCGGTGAGGGTGCCGGGACCGATGCCCGCCAGGCCGAGGTGGTCGAGGCCGCCGATCAGGCCGGCGAAGGCGTCGTCGTCGAAGGCGAGCGAGTAGCCGGCGACCAGCCAGACCACCGTGACCAGGGCGATCGACACGAAGCTCATCATCAGCATGTTGAGGACGCTCTTCGTGCGGACCATGCCGCCGTAGAACAGGGCCAGGCCCGGGGTCATCAGCAGAACGAGCGCGGTGGCGGCGAGCATCCAGGCGGTGTCGCCGGTGTCGAGCCGGGGTGCGGCGGCGAGGGGCATCAACGGTCTCCTCCTACGGGTCAGGGGGAGAGCCTCGTGGTGGCGCGTTTCGCGATGCGTACACGGGAGTTTCCGCTGTGTTTCGTATGACGCGAAGATTGCCGGACCCTCACGCCGCACCCCGCGGACTTCTTCCCCGGATCTCCTACGTGCGCGCGCCGGCCGCGGCCCGGGCGGCGGCCGTGGTGACCCGAGCGGCGGTGCGTGCGGCGCGGCCGGTCACCTTCCAGGCGAGGGTGCGCAGGACGGCGGGACTCGCACCGCACCAGGGCTTCGTGACGAAGGAGGACCAGGCGGAGAGCTTCAAGGCCGGAGCCCCGGTGGGGCCTGCAGCCACTTACGCCCCACACCTCGCATCGCGCAGGGGGCTCAGAACTCCACGGTGACGAAGCCGTCCTCGTCGGCCGAAGGGGGCGCTTGGACGCGGTAGCCGAACTGGGTCTTGAGGCCGGCCAGGTCCCAGTTCGCCGCGCGGTCGCGGTAGTTGAAGACGAGGTCCTTCGCTGTTCCGCCGTGCTTGAGGACGCGGGCGATGGCGATGTCGTCGGGGTGGCCGTGGATCTTGCCGTTGGTGGAGATCAGGTAGCGGCCGCAGTCGAGGAGGTCGAGGAGGTCGGTCGAGAGGTTCTTGGAGCTGCCGTGGTGGGCGAGCTTCAGGGCGTCGATCCGCAGGCGTCCGCCCTCGGCCTCGGCGCGCGGGCGGACCGAGGCCACCAGGCGGGGGTCGTCCGCGTCGCCGGTCAGGATGATCCGGGTGCCCTCGAACTCGAAGAGCAGGCCGATGCTGGTCGGGTTCGTGGGGGAGCCGTCGCGCCTGAACGGCTCGGCGGCCAGCGCGTCGACGTCGATGCTGCCGAAGCGTTCGATTGCGGGGGTGAGTTCCCGCTCCACCGGGTCCACTCCCGGGATCAGGCCGTTCTCCTCGCACTTCCTCTTCCATTCGTCGATCAGCGACTCCAGCAGGCGGCGGTCGGGGGCCAGCACCTCCATCGTGGATCCGTCGTCGAACCAGGTGAGTGGATGGCCGACCTCGACGCTGCGGCCGCCGAAGGCTTCGTTCCACGGGAGCCGCTGAGTCATGAGCGCCGTCGTCAGGAGTTCCCCGTCCAACGCGCCGAAGATCTCGCGGTCGTGGAGGTGGTCGAAGCCGTTGAACCACACGTCCCCGAACTCCACCGGCCGCTCGGGGTCGTCGAGCATCGCCAGCACGCCGAGGATGTGGTCCTGGTCGACATGGGTGACGACGAGTACGTCGATCCGTCCGTCCAGTCCGGCCAGCAGCGGTTTGATCCGTGGGTAGGTGCCGCGTCGGCCGCCGTCGACGAGGATCCGCCGGACGAACGAGTCGTCGCCGTATTCGAGGAGGAGGCAGTCGCCGTCCTCCGCGGGCAGCATCGAGAGCCGGATCATCACGCATTCCTTTGCCGCAGGTCCAGGATCAGGAATGGCTCGCGCATGTCGGCCAGCCAGGACAGTCGGCGCACCTGGTCGAGCCGGTGCACGCACTCGGGGTCGTCGGGGAAGGCGGACAGGCCCTCGATGAGCCAGGCGAGCCCGAGCGTGTAGAAGGGGATGCCGCGGTCGAAGGCCTCGATCAGCCCGTCCCGGGCGGGCTGCCGGTTCTCCGAGCCCCGGCGCAGCAGCCGCATCGCCCGCAGGATCGCGCCGTCGGCCAGCCAGGGGAAGCCCGCGGCCAACGTCTCCACCCAGGGATCCCAGTACCTCTCGCCCCCCGAGTGGTCGGTGCCGATGAGGACGTACGCCCCGGCGGCCGCCGCGAGCGGGTTCTGCATCTTGGAGTGGAGCATCGCCTCGACGTCGGTGAAGAGCTGCGCCGCGGTGTCCAGCGCGCCCTGGGCCATGTACGCGAGCCCCGCGCCGACCAGCGGGTCGCGGACGGTTACGGCGACGGCGCTGCCGGTCGGGCTCTGTCGCAGGTTGACCAGGACCTCGACCTCGTGCTCGCCCCAGGGCAGCGGAAGGGTGACCAGGCGCACGGATCCGGCGACCTCCACCACCAGGAACTGCCGCTCGCCGATGGGACCGCCCGGGGCCGCGGTGGGGCCGAACCGGCCGAAACGGTAGAGCGGCGCGAGCGCCTCCCCGGGCACGTCGGGCGTGGGCAGGACGCGGTGCGCGCTGCCGGCGATCAGCCGGGCGAGCCCGGGGATGTCGTTCTCCAGCTCCAGCATCGCGGCGAAGGACAGGTTCGCCGGAGGGGCGTCGCCGATCCAGGTGACGAACGCGGTCGCGTCGACGGGCGCCTCGGCGAACTCTCCGTCCGGCCCGGCGGCGGGGGCGACCATGGACCGGGAGGCGACCGACTCGGCGAGCGGGATCGTGGTCCCGCTGTGGTAGACGCTGTCCGGCTCGATGTTGCCCATGAGGTACTGCCAGGAGTGTGTCTCGTACGGCGAGTCGGTCATGACGAAGTCCACCGGGGTCTCCTCGCCCGGGACCGCCACGGCGTTCTCCGTCAGCACCATCCCGGACGGCAGGGTGGCCGACACGACATAGCGGCCGGGGGCTACCTGGTACGACGTGGGCTTGGGGGACGTCCCGCAGGGGATCAGGATGCTGCGCCGGGTGTCGCCGGTGAGGTCGGATGAGTAGATGTCACCGACGATCACCGCGTCGTTCGACTCCCCGGCGGAGGAGATGAAGAGCCTGACGGCGAGTGCGGTGCTCATGGCCTGGCCAATCCGATGCGGAACAACGGTGGACGGGCGTCCAGTTCCTCCTTGCGTACGTCCCCTGGGCTGACGACGGCCTCGACCTCGTAGTGCCCGAACGGGAGGTACAGCGCCCACTCCCTGACGTCCGCCGCGTCGTCGACGGGTGCGGGGGGCGGACGACGGCGGTCCGGCTGCCCGGGGTGTCGGCAGACGAACTCGGCGAGCGCGTTGTCCTCCTTGGGCCGGCAGCCGATGTACACCGGGACGACCGGATCCCCTCTCAGCTCGTGGAAGTCGAAGTCGAACGACTCGGGGCTGACCGGTACCGCGCCTCCCGCGAGGGTGCCCGCGAACGGAGGCTCTCTCATGAAGCGGCTGATCGCGTGCATGAGGGTGCCGGTGGTCACCCGCCAGACGCGGTCCTCGGTGTTCTCGCTCCCGGCGCCGTCGAAGCTCCGCAGCAGCGCGTCCGTGAACAGGCTCACGCTGTCGGCGCGTGCGAAGGACGGCTCGCCGTGCAGGGTCGCGAAGTACACGGCGTGTTCCCGATCGACGAACCCGTCGGGTCGATCGTTCCCGGCGACCGGGACCCGGCCGAGGGTGTCCCTGCCCACCAGCCTGACGAGCGCGTCCGACCCGGCCCGGCAGGCGTCCACGAAGAACACCTGCTGTGCGGCCCGGCAGTTGTTGAGCCCGCGCGTCAGCGCCTCGAAGTGCAGCGCACCGTTCAGCGGGCTGTTGCGGTCGGCGAAGACGTCCGCCGCGAGGAGGGAGGTGTCGAACCCGAGCGAGACGCCGTGGCCGCAGAAGTAGAAGACCAGCCGGGCCTCGTCGTGGTCGCCGCGGTCCTTCCACTCCGTGACGGCGGCCACGATGTTGTCGATGGTCGCCGCTTCGATGACATGCCCCGCGTTCGTCCTCGGGTGGACGAAGGGGGCCGGAGCCGCCTCGCTGAGCAGGAGCGCCAGACTCCCCAACGGCCTGGCCTCGTCGTGGTACTGATCGATCATCCAGGAGGCGAAACTGCGTGCCGAGAGCGGCGGCGAGGACAGCTGACGCATCCCCACCGCGCCGGGATGGGGCGTGGGATCAAGCCCGCCCTCCAGGTGGGTGTACGCCCCGACTCCGATGACGAGGGCGTGTGTGGACGAAGGCCCCGCGTTCTCGTCCAGGTGCACGGTGAAACCGGCCATGGAACCTCCGCGTGACGTACCGGCGGGCCGGCGGGAGGGTTTACTCCTATTATAGGAATGGATGTGGCGTATGTCCCTCGGAGGCCATGATGGGAAAGAACATCGTGGTGTGCCTGGACGGGACGGGCAATCAGCTCAAGGCCCGGGGCAACACCAACGTCGTCAAGCTCTACGAGATGCTCGACCTTCACGACCCCACGGCGCAGATCGCCTACTACGACCCCGGCGTCGGCACCTTCTCCGCCGCCGGCGTGTGGACGACCCCGGGGCGCAAGATCTCCAAGCTCCTCGGGCTCGCCTTCGGCTCCGGCCTCAAGGCGAACCTCGCCGAGGCCTATACGTATCTGATGCATCATTACGAACCGGGCGACCGGATCTTCCTGTTCGGCTTCAGCAGGGGCGCGTACACCGCCCGAGCCCTCGCCGGGCTGCTCAAGTCGGTCGGCCTGCTCCGCCCCGGATCGGAGAACCTCGTCCCGTACGCCATCGCCGTCTACGCCAAGAACCGGACCTGGACCGACGACGACTGGAAGCAACTGCACAAATTCGCGGGTGCGTTCAGCCGGAAGGTGAACGAACGGATCGGCATCCCCGTCGCTTTCATGGGCATCTGGGACTCCGTGAAGGCGGCCGGACTGCTGCGCTGGAACCTGCGTTGGCTCTTCACCCGGCGGATCCCCAACGTGGGCCGGGTCCGCCACGCCGTCTCCATCGACGAGAAGCGCCGACCGTACGAGGAGTACCTCGTCCTGCCCCCGGAGGAGCCGGGCGCGCCGGGCCCGATGATCGAGGAGGTCTGGTTCGCCGGAGTCCACTCCGACGTGGGCGGCACCTTCGACGACGACCCGAAGCTGCCCACCGTCACCCTCAAGTGGATCGTCGACGGCGCCCTCGACGCCGACCTGCTGCTCAAGGACGGGGCGTACCTCAAGCACCTCGCCCTCGGACCCGGCCACGCCCTCGGCACCGTGCACCGCATGGGCCGCGTCTGGGCCCTGCTCACCTACCGGCACCGCCGCGTCCCCCGCGACGCCCGGGTGCACGAGAGCGTAAGGCTGCGCACGGAAGTCGACGCGGACTACAGGAAACACATCCCGGCCGGCGTGACCTGGTCGGACGAGAAGTGGCTGGACCCGCACCCGCGTGCCGGGCGACCTGCGTTCAGGCCCTAACGACTCGCGCGACCGGCACCTCCCTCGACCGGGAGGAGCACGTGAGGATCCGTGAACACGACGTTTGCGCGCGATCCGTCCGCCGGTGGCCGTGAGGACCTGCAGCGAGTGGAGCCGGCACGCGCCGCCGGGCTCCGGTGCGTACGCGGCGAGCGCGGGCTGCCCGTTGGCGGTGACGGGCGTCGCGGCCCAACCCGGCCGCGCATCGCGAAGACCCGCTCCATGAACAGGCCGTAGTCGCGTCCGCCCGCGTACCACAGCGGAACCGGCGGCATCTCCAGCACCGCGTCGTCCGTCAGCAGCCGCACGAGCGCGGGGACGTCCGCCGCCTCGAACGCCCGCACATACCGCTCGATCACCGCACGCGTCCGCGGACCCTCCGGCCCCATGACCTGCTCCGCGCTCCCCGCGGTCGCGAGCGCGGAACGGGCTCGCTGCAGCGCGCTGTTGACGGCCGGGGTGGTGGTCCCCAACTGCTCGGCCACCTCGGCGGCGGAGAACTCAAGGACCTCCCGCAGCACCAGCACGGCACGCTGCCGTGG
The DNA here is from genome assembly GCF_055602235.1 of Streptomyces sp. NPDC037410. Lineage (NCBI taxonomy): Bacteria > Bacillati > Actinomycetota > Actinomycetes > Kitasatosporales > Streptomycetaceae > Streptomyces > Streptomyces sp. NPDC037410. The sequence continues at coordinate 303,852 of NZ_JBVJWR010000003.1, forward strand.
CGGCAGCACCTGCATCGCCGCCACCAGCGCGAGCCGCATGTCGGCCCGTACCTCCGTCTCGAACCGCGCGTCGGGGAACGGCTGCAGCCAGCGGACGTCCGAGGCCGGGGCGAGCGGCGCCCCGGGGTCGTCGCTCGGCCCCGCGAGCCCGGACGGCAACGGCCGCCGCGCCCGCCCCTCAAGCGCGGTCAGTCAGGCAGGCGTTGGCCGCGATCCGGTACAGCCACGTCCGGACCGAGGCGCGTGTGCCGTCGTACCGGTCACGGGCTTTCCAGGCGCACAGCATCGTCTCCTGCACGAGGTCCTCGGCCTCGTGAAACGACCCCAGCATCCGGTAGCAGTACGCCAGCAACTCGCCCCGGTACGGCTCGACATCCACCCGCCCATCATGGCGTACCCCGGCGGTTCAGTAGCGCAGAGCGGCCGCGATGCGCTGCTGGCCGGCGAGCGTGTCATGGGGGACGAACTGGACGTCCGTGCCGGTCTCCAGGGCCTGCTCCACGATCTCGTCGACCATGTCGTCCCGCGCCGCGGGGTCGTCGGCACCGGCGGGTTCGAGGTGGCCGCCCTCCTCCCGGACGACGGTGCGGTAGTCGTCCTCCACGGCGAGGAGCCGTACCCGTCCCTCCTTGACGGCCTGCCACACCTCGTCGATGCCGCCCGCGAACTGCCTCCCGCTCCGGGCGGCGTCGAGTTCGGCGACGACGGTGGAGGCCGCCGCGGCCTGGCGGGCGGTGAGCGAGGGGGCGACCGCCTCGTGGACGGCGGCGGCCGGGCCGGCGGCGAGGCCGCCGTGCTGGATCGTCACGGTTCCGGGCGCGAGGGGCCCGAGGTCTTCCAGGAGCGCGAGGGCGGGGGTGGAGCCGATGACGTAGAGCGGGCGGGGGTCGGAGTCGAGGACGGCGCGCAGGCGCTGGTGGGCGTCGCGCAGGAACTGCCGGGTGGCCTCGTCCTGCCAGGTGCTGGGGAGGTCGCCGATGCGCTCCTTGCGTTCGGCGTCGGGGTCTTCGAGGCTTCTGACGATTGGGAAGCCGTCGCTCGCGGCCTCGGCGGCGCGCTCGGGCTCACCGCTCCACAGGGAGACCCGGTCGGCGGCCACGGCCAGGGCCCAGTACGGCTGCTCGGCGGCGTGGGCCGCGACGAGGTTGCGGGTGAGGAAGGTGTCCGCCACCACGACCCGCTCCGGCACGGGACGGGCCACCGTCCACACGTGGTGCTCGCCAGGTGCCGCGTAGATCACCAGACCGTCCTCGGCGTGGACGAGGTCCACCTCGCCGACCGCCTGCTTCAGCTGGTCGAGGACGTCCAGGCGCCGCTCGCGGGTCACACCGGCGTCGCTCTGCAGCGCCTTCTCGGCCTCGGCGAGGAGATTGCGGAGACGTACGGGGTCCTGGGCGTCGTCCGGTTCCCGGCGGTGCGTCGGCATCACCAGGGAGACGGCGGGGTACGGCCGGGGCTGGCGCAGCTGGTCGAGCACCTCACTGCTGAGCACGGGGTCCATGACGGGATCCTTCCTTCTGGATCAGGTGGAACCGGTGAGCGGCGCAGGCGGGTCGCTGCAGGCCCACAAAGCGTCATCTTGTCCCGATACACCCCGCCCTGCGACTTGGCGGCTTCGGTTTGACATCGTCACGTCGGGTGAGTCTTCGCCGCTCTCTGGCGGGTCGCGGGGACGCGAGGAGACCGGCCGTCGATCATGAGCGCGGTGTCCGGGGAAGCGCCGCACCGGACGCCGACCGCACCGGACACCGACCGTGCCAGACACCGACCGTGCCAGACACCGACTGGACCCCGCGCCAGTCGACCGCGCCGTACGCCTCGAACGAAAGAAGACCCGACATGCCACTCCCGCGAACCGAGCTGCGGACCGCCCCGGCCGACCCCACGACCCCGAAGGCCCGCATCTACGCGATGCTGGACACGGACGGCGACGGAGTGGCCTCCAGGCACGACTACTTCGTCCGTATCGACCGGGCCCAGCGGGCGACCGGCCGCAGCGACGACGACCCTCTGGTCGTCGCCGCCCGCGCCACCGGCGAACGGGCCTGGGCGGCGATGGACGCCAACGGCGACGGCGTGATGACGTACGAGGAGTACATCGCCTGGGTGGACGCCGAGAAGTTCGACAACATCTGCCAGTACGCCCTGGGCGCGCTCTTCGACCTCGCCGACGCCGACGGGGACGGCGCCCTGGACCGCGCACAGTTCACGATGCTGCGCCAGGCGCTGGGCAACCGCGCCGACAACGCCGACGCGGCGTTCGACGCGCTGGACGGCGACCGTGACGGACACGTCAGCCGCACCGAGTACCTGGCCTCCATCCGCGCGTACGTCACGGGAGACGACTCGCCCATGGGCGCCGCCCTGTACTGAGCGCCCGTTCCCGTCCGACTACGCGTCCCGTGTGGCGGCGACGGCGGCGGACAGGAGGTCGGCGAGGTCGTCGACGACCGGGTGGGACGCTCGCGGCCGGGTGACGGCGAGGACCTCGCGCTCGGGCCGGCCGGCCGCGGGGAGGTCGTCGACGCGGGCGAGCGGCCGGGCCGGGTCGTGCCAGCCGCGGACGACGGAGGCCGGTACGAGCCCGACCGCCAGGCCCTGGGCGATCAGCGCGAGCGCGGTGTGATAGTCGTCCGTCTCGTACCGCACCGCCGGGTCGACGCCGGCGCGGTGGGACCAGCGCTGCAACAGGCGCCGGTCGGCGGTCCCCGGATGCCCGGCCGCCCAGTCGCACGTACGGCAGTCGTCGAGCGTGACGATGCCGGTGCCGTGTGCGGCCATCAGCCACAAGGGCTCCCTGCCGAGCCCGCGGATTCGCAGATCGGCTGCGCCGGGAGGGTCCTCGGGGAGATAACCGTAGGCCAGCAGCAGATCGATCTCCCCGGTGCGCAGTCCGCGCAGTCCGTGCACGGGCTCGGTCTCCGTGACATGGAGCGCCACGTCCGGATGCGTCCGGCGCAGCTCGGCCAGCGCGGTGGGGAGCAGACGCCCGGCCGCGGTCGCGTAGACGCCGATGCTCAACTCCGGCGCCCCGGACCGGGAGATGTCATCGGCCAGGCGCTGGAAATCGGCGGTGGCCGCCAGGACGTGGGCGGCCGAGTCCGCCAGCGCGCGGCCGGCGGCGGTCGGGGTCACACCGCCGCCCGGACGGCGCGACAGCAGCTCCGTCCCCACCTGCTGCTCCAGCCGGGCGATGTGCTGCGACACCGCCGAGGGGACGTAGCCCAGCGCGGCCGCCGCGGCGCTCATCGACCCGTGCCGCATCACGGCGAGCAGGGTCCGCAGCAGCCGGGGATCGATGCTGCTCATGATTCGTGAAAGCTCACTTTCTTGATCGTCGCTTCCCATGATGCCCGCCGCGGGTGAGGCTGTGCCCATGGACATGAACACGGAGCAGGACGTGACGGAGCAGGACGTACGGGTGCCGGTCGCGGTGGTGACCGGCGTGGCACAGGGCATCGGCCGACGAGTCGCCGAGGTGCTGGCGGGCGAGGGATACGCACTGGTCCTCGCCGACCTGAAGGAGCCGTCGGAGACCCTGACGGCGGTACGGGACGCCGGTGCGGAGGCGTACGCGGTGGTCGGCGACGTGGCCTCGGAGGCCTACGTGAACGGGCTCGCCGAGCAGGTACGGGAACGCTTCGGCCGGGTCGACGTCCTCGTGAACAACGCCGGCGTCTCGCTGCTCACCCCTGCCGAGGACACCACCGCCGAGCAGTGGCGCCGCGTCCTGGAGGTCAACCTCACCGGCCCCTTCCTCCTGTCCCGGGCACTGGGGAAGCTGATGCTGGACGCGGGCGGCGGCTCGATCGTCAACATCGCCTCGATCGCGGGGCTGCACGGGGTCGCGGACCGGGCCGCGTACAACGCGAGCAAGCACGGCCTGATCGGCCTGACCCGGACCCTGGCCGCGGAGTGGGGCGGTCGCGGGATCCGCGTCAACGCCGTGTGCCCCGGCTGGGTCAAGACCGAGATGGACGCCGAGGACCAGGCCTCCGGCGGCTACACCGACGCCGACATCGTCGAGCGGGTGCCCATGGCGCGCTTCGCCGCGCCCGGCGACATCGCCCAGGCCGTCGCCTTCCTGGCGGACCCCGCGCGGAGCGGCTTCGTGAACGGCGTCGCCCTGCCGGTGGACGGCGGCTGGACCGCGGACGCGAGCTGGAACTCCCTGCGCATGCGCAAGCGTTGAGCCGAGCCGCCGCAGGGGGTCTCTCGCAGCTCTCCGTTCAGCCCGCCGAGCCCTCGTCGAGGAGTGTGGCGAGGCCGTCGAGGAAGCGCTGGAGGCCGAACTCGAAGAGGGCGTCGAGGTCGAGGTCGTAACCGGCTGCGGCGAGGCGGGAGAGCGCGGGGAACCGGCCGGTGGCCAGAATCGCCAGGAGCGCGGGCTCCTGGGTGTCCATCCACTCCTCGCTGTCGATGCCGCTGTGCGCCTCGGCTTCCCGCTGCGCCTCCAGATTGACGGCGATTCCACGGACGTAGTTGAGCAGCGTGAGGTGCGCGGTGAAGGCGGACTGCAGGTCGAGTCCGTGCGCGTGCAGGGTGGCGAGCATCCACTCGCTGTACGGCAGTGCCGAGGTGATCATTTGAGGGCGGGTCACCGACATGGCCGGAGCCAGCCACGGGTAGCGGCGGAACAGACCCCAGAGCTGCCGGGCAGCCAGCTCGATCGCCTCCCGCCAGCCCGCCGGTGGGTGGGCGGGCAACGGATGCTCCGCGAGGACCGTGTCCATCATCCGCGTCAGCAGGTCGTCCTTGTCGGCCACGTGCCGGTACAGCGACATGGTCGCCACTCCGAGATCGGCGGCCACCCGACGCATCGAGACCGCGGCCAGCCCCTCCGTGTCGGCGACCGTGACGGCGGCACCGACGATGCGTCCGAGCGTGAGCGCCGCCTGGGCCGAGGAGGTGTCGGACAGCCCGCCGGTGTGCGCGGCGGCAGCGGGGCGGGTGGCTCGCACCGGGCGGCTCGGGGCCTCCACGACCGTCCCGACGCCCGGGACCGCGCGGACCACGCCCTCCCGGCGCAGTTCCGAGAGCACCTTGGTCGCGGTCGCCATGGCGACGCCCCACTGCTTGGTGATCTCGCGGGTCGAGGGCACGCGATCGCCCGGCGCCAGCTCGCCCGTCGCGATCCGCTGCCGCAGTTCGGCGACGATCTGGATGTAGCGCGGTACCGCCGCCTGTCTGCCCACCGACACCCCTCCGTACTAGTGCACCTGGTTGGGCGCCATCCTAGCCGCCGACACCGGGTCGATCCCCGCTCGCGAGCGCCTTTCGTGCCTCTCCGCACTAGTGCGGTATGGCCCAACAGTGCATACTCCACAGCGATTTCGCGCTTGCGATCTCTCTTGCGTACGGCGTACTTTCGCAGCATGCCGAACAACGAGATACTCATCTGCGGTGCTGGCATCGCAGGGCCCGCGCTGGCGTACTGGCTACGCAAGGGAGGCTTCACGGTCACGATCGTGGAGCGCGCGCCGGAACCCAGGCCGGGCGGACAGACCGTGGATCTGCGCGGCGCCGGCCGCACCGTGATCGAGCGGATGGGCCTGATGGACCGGGCCAGGGCGGAGAGCGTGGACCAGCGCGGCCTCGCGCTCGTCGACGCCTCCGGCCGGACCACCGCGCGCGTGCCCGCCGACAGCTTCGGCGGCGAGGGGATCGTCTCCGAGATCGAGATACTCCGCGGCGACCTCGCCCGTCTGCTGTACGAGGCCACCCTGCCGGACACCGAGTACCTCTTCGACGACACCGTCACCCAGATCGAACAGGACGCGGACGCGGTCACCGTCACCTTCGAGAAGGCCGCGCCGCGCCGGTTCGCGCTCGTCGTCGGCGCGGACGGGCCGCACTCCGTCGTGCGCGCGCTGACCTTCGGCCCGGAGCGGGACTTCGTCCACCCGATCGACCTCTACACGGCCTGGTTCACCGCCCTGGACGACCTGGACCTCGACGGCTGGTACCTGATGCACAACGCGCCCGGCGGCCTGGTCGTCTCCGCCCGGCCCGGCCGCCTCCCCGGCGAGATCAAGGCCGGCTTCAGCTTCCGCTCACCACCGCTGGCCTACGATCGCCGCGACGTCGCCGCCCAACGGGAACTCGTGGAACGGCACTTCGCCCACGTCGGCTGGGAGACCCCACGCCTGCTGCGGGCGATGCGCACCGCCCCGGACTTCTTCCTCGACTCCATGGGACAGGTCCGCCTCGACAGCTGGTCACGCGGCCGCGTGGCGCTGCTCGGCGACGCCGGATACTGCGCGACCCCGCTGACCGGCCTCGGGACCAGCCTCGCCCTGGTCGGCGCATACGTCCTGGCCGGTGAGATCGCCGCTGCCGAGGGCGACCACCGCATCGCCTTCCGCCGCTACGACGAGGTGATGCGCCCGTACGTGAACCAGGCCCAGCAGCTCCCGCCGGGCGGCGCCTCGGGATACGCACCGTCAGGCGGCCTCGGCATCCGCCTGCGGGACCTCTCCATGCGGCAGATGACCCGCTGGCCGATGCGGAACCTGCTCGCCGCACAGTTCGCCAAGGCTGGGGACATCGCCCTGCCGGAGTACGGTCTCGCCGCGGACGTACGCTGATCGGCCCCGGCCACAGGTCTTACGGCGTCGGCGCGAGCACCGGGGCGTTGTGGTAGGCGGCGATCAGCCAGCGGCCGTCCCGCTTCTCGAACACCCAGGTCGCGTGGACCTTGCGCTCCTGCGGAACCTCGGTCTGCTCGTAGGAGTCGGTCAGCACGGCCTGGATGGCGGCGCGGTCATCGGTAGGCGTGTCGGTCATGTGGATGCTCCTGGTCGTCGGTTCCCCGGGGAGTTCCGGTGAACTCGCCCGTACATACCGACCGGTGGCCCGGAACTCATCGCGCGCCCGGAGAGAATCGTCGACCTCTGCGGTCTGAGGTGTATCTGGGGGACATCCCTGGCACGTTTCGGGGTTGTCCCGGACTGTGCTGAGCGTCCGCCGCTTCTAGGTTCGAGGTATGTCAACTTCCCGACGTTTCAGGGCACTCGTCGCCTGCGCCGTGGTGCTCACCGCCACCGTCACGACGGCGTCCGTCACCACCGCCACGGCCGGTCCGGACCCGCTGGCCCGCTTCCACGGGCAGCACGTCGACTGGCACGCCTGCGCCCTCGGCGCCGACGACGCGCTCGGCCGGGCGCTCGACGACTCCGGCGCCGACTGCGCCGACATCACCGTCCCGCTCGACTACACGGACCCCGGCGGGCGCACCCTCACCGTCGCCATATCCCGCCGGAAGGCCACCGACACCGCCCACCGCGTCGGCCCGCTGCTGCTCAACGACGGGGGACCGGCCGGCCCCGGTCTCCACATGCCCCTGACCAAGCGGGGGGTGATGGGAGAGGTCGCCGACCGTTACGACCTCATCGGCATGGACCCGCGTTTCGTCGGCCGCAGCACCCCGCTGGACTGCGGCTGGGACCTCGGCTCGGCGCCGCTGCGCTCCGCGGGCGCCGACCGGGCGGCGTACCGCGAGGAGGTCGGCCTCGCGCGCGACCTGGCCGAGCGGTGCAAGGAGACCCAGGGCGATGTGCTGCCGTACGTCACCACCCGCAACACCGCCCGCGACATGGACGTCATCCGCGCCGCCCTCGGCGAGAGGACCCTCTCCTACCTCGGCTACTCCTACGGCACCTACCTCGGCGAGGTCTACACACAGCTCTTCCCCGGCCGCACCGACCGCATGGTGCTCGACGGCGTGATGCCGCCCGAGCGCTACAGCTCCACCCTGCTGCGCGGCTCCGAGGCGGCGAACGAGGCGGCCCTGCACGCATGGGCGTCCTGGGCCGCCGCACGGGATCGCACGTACGGGCTCGGTGCCACGCGCGCCGAGGTCCTCGCGACGGTGGACCACATCCTCGACGCCGCCGCGGAGGAGCCGCTGCGGATAGGCACGACGTACCTCCTTGACGAGCACGTCGTCCCCGCCTTCTTCATCGCCGGCCTCGGCAGCGACCTCGACAAGCGGCGCGCCGACCTGGCGGCGACCGTCCGCGTCCTGGCGCGCGCCGCGGACCGGGAGCCGGTCGAGCCGTCCGAAGAGCTCGCCGGGCGCCTGGAGTTCCTGCTGACCGGGGCGGGTTCGGCACCCGCCAGTCAGATGACCGCGATCCTCTGCGGCGACATGGCCGAGCGGCGTGGCGTCGGCAGCTACTGGCGCGCGGTCGAGGAGTCCCGCGACCGGTTCCCCCTCGCCGGGCCCCTGGCGAACAACATCAACCCCTGCGAGTTCTGGGACCGGCCGGTCGAGGAGCCGACCGTACTCGACAACGACATACCGGCCCTGCTCATAGCGGGGACCGGCGACCCCCGCACCCTCTACTCCGGTGCCCGGGCCATGCGCGAGCAGTGGCCGAGCTCCCGACTGCTCACGGTGGACGGCGCCCGCCAGCACGGTCTGTACGGGGAGTACGGCAACGCCTGCGTCGACGCGCGCGTCAACGCCTACCTGAGCTCGGGACGGCTTCCGGCACACGACCTGACCTGCGAGGCGTAGCCCTGCCGGCGGGCCCGGCGGGCAGCCGGGCGGGCCGGGTCCGCCTCCTCACTCCAGGAACGCCGGCGCCAGCGCCGCCGTCATCAGGCGCTTCGGGGCGCCCGAGCCGTCGGCCGGGACGGTGTAGAGGTCGGCGCCGTAGTCGCCCGGCAGGGAGTACGAGACCGTGCGGTCGTCGAGCCAGACCGCCTGGTCGTCGACGCTGCGGGGCTCGGCGAGCGCGGTCTCCCGCAGGGTGGCCAGGTCCAGGGCGTACTCGTGCCAGGGCGCGTCGGCGGGGGCGCCCGCGACGCGCTTCTTGTACACGATCCGCGTCTCGTCGGGGGAGAGCGACGGGCACTCGACGTTCTGGTGCAGCGTGGTGACGGTACGGGCCGTCAGGTCGCCGCGCACCAGGTAGGTACGGCCGGCGGTCGCCATCGTGGCGTAGAAGTGCCGGTCGTCGCGGGAGAAGGTGACGCCCCAGAAGTTGGTGTCGGCGGCGCGGTAGTCCTTGCCGTCCTTCACCACCCGGAACTCCTCAAGGGACGGGGTGAGCCGGTTCGTCGAGGTGTCCAGGACGGCGGTACGGGTGGAGAAGTTCGCGCTGGCGTACGAGTCGCCGCCGACGAACACCGTCCAGGCCACGAGCCGCCCCGACGGCGAGACCCGGGCGCGGGTCGGGATGCCGGGCAGCGGGTGGTGGGCCCGCTCCTTGAGGGCCGAGTCGAGGACGACCGCCCGGTAGCCGTCCTCCACCGCGCCCCGGACCGCCTGCAGGCAGATCCCGGTGCCGCCGGCCGCGTGGAAGCGCAGGCACTTCACCCCGGACGCGGTGCGCGGGCCCGCGGGGGTGCCGGCCGGCACGGTGACCAGCTCGTCGCGGTGCGGGCCCCAGGCCATGTTGCGGAAGACGATCCGGCGGTCGGATCCGACCGCGAGCGAGACCCGCCCGGATCCGATGGCCGGGCCGCCCGCCTGCGGGCGGTCCTTCTCGGCGGCCCGGTCGGCCGCGTGCAGCAGCGACGCGGCGGCCACACCGCCGAGCACGGCGAGCGCCGCGAGCAGGACGAGCAGTTTGCCGCGCAGGGTCAGCGGGGTCATGCGGGGGATTCCTCCGAAACCGTGGGGGTGGGCGAGACCGCGCCGGGGTCCGTGGGCCGCAGGGCGTACGCCGCCGCCACGGACACCGCGAGCACGGCGGTCGCCGCGCCGACCGCCCAGCGGTCGCCCCACGCGGTCCAGGCCGCGCCGAACGCGATCGAGCAGCCGAACCGGGCGAGCGCCTGCCCGGTCTGGATCAGCGCGAGCCCGGACGAGCGGAGCTCCGGCGGTACGCAACCGGCCGCGGCCGCCATCAGGACGCCGTCGGTCGCCGCGTAGAAGCCGCCGTGCAGCGCGAGCACCAGATAGGGGAGGGCCGGACTCTGCCAGCCGCTGAGCAGCACTCCGTACACGAGCAGCAGGGCGAGGTGGCCGCCCAGGAACACCCGCTGGCGGCCGACCCGGTCGGCGAGCCGGCCCAGCGGCACGGCGAGCAGCAGGAAGGCGGCCGCGGTGCCGAGCGGCAGCAGCACGAACCAGTGGTCGGTGACGCCGAGCCGCCGCTGCAGCAGCAGATAGACGAAGGAGTCGCTGATCGTGGCGAGCCCCAACAGCAGGGCGGACAGGGCGAGTCGGCGCACGTCGGGCACCCGCAGCAGGGCGATCGCGGCCTTGAGCGAGGCGCGTGGCGCGCCGTCCGGCGGCGCGGCCAGGTACTGGGGCCGTGAGGGTACGAAGAGCAGCAGGACGAGCACGCCGATCGCGGCCACGGAGAAGCTGACCGTGAACACGGCGTCGTATCCGTCCGCCGCCCGGCGGAGGATCAGGAAGGCGACCAGGGGGCCGATCAGGGCTCCCGCGGTGTCCATCGCCCGGTGCACCCCGAAGGCACGGCCGCGCGACTCCTCCGAGGACGCGAGGGAGATCAGCGCGTCGCGCGGCGCGGTCCGCAGGCCCTTGCCGGTGCGGTCGGCCGCGAGGACGGCGCTGATCAGCGGCACCGAACTCGCCACCAGGAGAAGGGGCTTGCACAGCGCGGAGAGGCCGTAGCCGAGCGCGGCCACGGTCTTGTGCCGGCCGCCGCGGTCGGCGAGATGGCCGCCGACGAGCCGGACGAGCGCGCTGAAGCCGTTGTACACGCCGTCGAGCAGGCCGAAGCCGAGCGGCGAGAGGCCGAGACCGGCGACCAGGTAGAGCGGCAGCACGGCCGTGACCATCTCCGAGGACACGTCCGTGACGAGGCTGACCGTGCCCAGCGCGAGCACGGTCGGTGCGACGGCGGCGCGGGGGGGGGGGGGGGGGGGGGGGGGGGGGGGGGGGGGGGGGGGGGGGGGGGGGGGGGGGGGGGTGGTTGTCCGGCCGCCACACGCCGCGC